>NCHM01000020.1 GCA_002257205.1 Rhizobiales bacterium 24-66-13
CATCAGCATGCCCGCCGCGGCATCCTGATCAGCAAAGGCCCGCGCCGAACACGACCGCGACCGCCAGCGACAGCTACACCACTTGGTGGGACACGATCCTTGCGCTCCGATGGCTGACCATAAAGGCGACCAGTGTTTTGAAAAGATCGAGACTTTCGTTCGGCTTCAGAAGCACGAGCGTCGCGATCATATCGTCCTCGCGCTCTGCGCCGGACAATCGTTCGCGCAACCAGGTGTCGAGAATCTCGGCAAGCATGAACATCGCGTTGGCCGGGTCCAGCATGCCCGAGCCTGGGTCAAGACTTGCTTCGACAGGATAGGGTTTGATGAGCGACTGACAGAATCCGTGGATGGTGCTGGCAGTGATCTCATCCAGATGCGCACGCGCACTTTCAAGATGGGCGCGTTGAGTGGCAGAAAGACCACTTGGCAACGCAGGTCGCAGATCGGCGCGTATCTCGCCGCCGAGAACCTCGTCCACAAATTGCGTGACCCGTTCGAGAAGTTGGCTCGCCGCGAGCTCGGTGAAGGTGATGGCAGCGATCGCCTTCGGTGGTACATTTCGTGCCAACAACATGAGAATGCGTCCCGCCAGGATTGCGGTCTTGCCGGAGCCGGCTCCCGCCTCCACCAGCAACGTGCGATCGAGCTGAGTGAGGGCCGCAACACGCGCATCAAGATCGGCGAGGGGTGTAATGGCGGAAATGGTCATATCTCCTCCCAGACCTGCGTGAGCATGCCAAGCATGGCTCGCATGGCGGCGTCCTTACGCGGCAGATAATGAATCGCGGCAGATGCCGGCAATGCGAAGACCCGCTCGTCATAGGTGCCGCCTGCGCCTACTCCCGGCAATGCAAGGCCGCGTCGCAGATTGTCGGACGCACATTTCAGATAGTCCGACAGCCGGTCCAGAACGAGGTGTGGATTTTCCAGCGGGAACAGGCCACCGGCTTTCCCCGGGTACAGCAACGAGGCCTCGGTATGGATGGTTTCACCGAGCAGGGAGGCGACGGCAAACGCATAGATCGAGCGCTGCAGCTCGCTTCCTCCGCTCAACTGCCGGGTGTCGATATCCTTGGGGAGTCCGCCCGTCTTATAGTCGATGACGCGGACACGTTTCCCATCACCGGAAATGTCCAGCCGGTCAATCTTGCCCCGCAGTGTGAGCGTGGTGCCGGGAATAGAAATCCGCTGCGTCGTGGCCCACGGCGCATCGCGCCCGTCCTCGTCGCTCTCAAGGCCGAACCCGACTTCAACGAATGTACGCTGGCCGGGAAGTGGGGCCAGCGCCGTGTCCAGAGCCTCCAATGCCAGGTTTTCGGCCTGGTTTAAGGTCTGCGACCACAGGAGCGCTGGTGGCACAGCCACACTTGCCTCCCATTGCGCGGCGATATCGCTGCGCGCACGTGCGAAGGCCGCATCCACCTCCTCGGGTGTGGCGCGCGCAAACCCTCCTTTGTCTTCCAGATCCCGTGTCGCCGCCTCCAGAATGGCATGAACCAGATTGCCGAAGCTGGGAGGATCAAGGGTCATCGGGTGCGCGCTGGTAGCTGGCGCCTCCAGCCGCAACCCGTAGCGCCAGACGTAGCCAAGCGGGTCGCGCAATAAGAGCGCCAGCGACGTGGCAGATTGAGGCCGCGCCAAGATCTGCGCGATCACCGGATGTCCGGCACGAACAAGGCCGTCATGGGCGGTGATTTCAGCGCGATGCCAATCGCGCCAACACGTGCTGGCGGATCGAGCCTGGGGCGCCGCTGAGAATTCTTCCGGTCGAGAGAAAAGCCGATCGGCTTCGCTGGCCGCGTGAAGGGGAATGTTGGTGCGGGAGAGATGCGTGATGGCGAGATCTCTGGGGACCAGCGGACTGCGGCCGAGGGCGCGGCCCGTGGCGTCGCGGCGGCTCCACGATAGGGTGACGGTGGTCGTCGTGGTCCGCAGGATGGTGTGAAAATCGCGGCGATCGGCCTCGGAGACGGGCAATGGGTCCAGCTCCGACAGCGGGACGACGTGATCCGGCAGCAATGCATCCTCTGAGATCGCCCGCGGCCAGTTTCGAGACATCAGGCCAAGCAACCGCACGTGGGAGCGTGGCGAGGCCGCGAGCGCCCCGGCGTGCATCCACGCCACGGCATTCGCCCCGTCATGATCATCAGCAACGCGAAGCCGGGTCAGAGTTGAGTCAACCGCTGCGGCTGGGCCGCGCGACAAGGCCTTTCGCCAGATCGCCAAAGCGACGCCCGACAGGAATCTCTCGCCCGCCGCGGCTGATGCGTCGGGCCCCTGTGCCAGAAGGCGCACCAGTTCGAGCAAGGCGGTGCAGGTCGGTTCGCGCTCCGTGCCCGCGTGCGCGCCGAGGGCATGCGTCCAGCGTTCCAGTGTTGGCAATGGCACATCGCGCGGGATAAGGCGTGTCCATTCTTGTGGAAGTTCAGCGACCGACTTCGATAGCGAACGTGTCATGGCAAACAAGCGGCGGACCGCCTCTTGATCCGGTCCGCCGATCAGTGCCTCGGCCAAAGCCGCCGCAGCCTGTCCTTCGCGTGTGCTCAGCACTGGGCGCCCATGGACGAAATGGACATCGAGATTGGCATCGGCCGAGATGGCGAGCAGATGAGCATCGTATTCGCCAGTCGTCGCCGCTACGATAGCGATGTCGTGCGCTGCCACCCCTCGCGCAAGCAGGCCGCGCACCCAGCGCACGGCTTCGAGCGCCTCATGCCGCGGATCCGAGCATGAAATACCCAGGTGATCGGGGGCCTGCGGCGGGCTTGCGATGACCTCGATGCGGGTGCCTTCGAGCCAGGACGGGATGGACCTTGGTCCGGCGATCCAATGCACGGGGACAATCCCGGCAAGCCCACGGACCAGCGCGCGCCAGCAGGGCGCCATTTCCGTTCTGCCGACAATCTCAATCGGACCAAGCACCTGCGGTGCGTGCCGCAGGCGTTGCAGGGCTTCATCCGCGAGGTCACGGGGACGAAGCATCGCTGCGGGCAAGCGGGCGAGAACCGCCGCCTCCAGCCGCGCAAGCGCGCCCAGTCGGGGATGGGCATCCGCACGGGCCTGCAAATCAATGTCCGCCCGCCAGACTTTCTGAAGCGTGCTCCCGGCGGCGCTGGCGAAGCCCGGTAACGCCTTGATGGGATCGAGCTCTCCAAGATCCTGGTCCAGGGCGTCGGCAATCGCCCCGTCCAGCTCCTCCTGTCCGACCGGGCGGAAAAACCCACCAGCCAGCCGCGCTGCGACCTGTTCGATCTTGAATATCTGGGCACCATGCGCGTGCCGGCGAGCAAACGCGACCCGCGCGAGATCCGCCGCATGTCGATCCGACACCACGACCGTCCGGCGCATCAGCGGCCAACCCGCAGGATTTGAAGACGAAGGCATTTCACCTCACCAGGATCCGCAGCCGACACGCACCGCTGTGCGGTGGTCGCATGGCGTACGATGACAAAACAGGCATATGTTTGAATTTTCCGAGGCGCAACACTGGAAATTGTAAACAAATGACGTCGAAATATTATTTTTCATAGGAAGTGAACAGACCTTCTATCATTCACGATTTTCATCCTCATCGTCATAGTCGCCGTTTGCGATGCTTGGCCCGAGATAACAGGTGAGAGTGAACGTGATAATAAATGCGAAAAGATGAACCCAAGCATGTACCCACCAGAGAAGCGCAAAGGAAATAATCGAAATTATCCCAGACAGAAATGTGGCCGCGATAAGGAGCCGCAGCAGTTCGCTCATGTGGCCTCCCCGTCAAACAACTCCACACCTCAATGCGAAGTCTAGGTCAGCGTGTGTGCTTAGACCTTTGATGGCGGAAATTTTAAGGGAGCCTTCGACAGAATTGGTCGTAGGCGGTGATGCGGAGTGAAGAAAATCTTAAATACCCGACCTGGTATCTAGCTGGTCGGGGTGACCGAGATCAGGCCTCCGTGACTGCTATAAGTATATATGGTCGAACCAAGCTGGACGTTGACCGTGGCGGACGTGTAGCCGAGGAGGCCATCGCGTTGCCCGCTGCCGAGCGGGACCGTAAAAAGTAGTCTCTTCTGGTCGCCATAAACATAAAGCGTGTGGCCGCGGCGGACAGCGATTTCAATCATCGGGCGTTGCTCCATGTTTGTGGATTCGGCATCAGGCGGCTGACGCAGCTCGGCGTCGGCACGGGCCTATCCTGCAGGTGGATGCGACAGAATTGGTCGCATGTAGGCGCTTGGCGCCCCATAAAACCGAAGGGACCGCTTCTTGCTCCCGGCTCTGCGGCCGCTTCTGCGATCAAAGCATCAGCGAGTTGTTGATACCTTCCCAGGTGTGTTTCGGCGTGGAGGATTCTCGCCCCGTTTTCCAGGCGCGGCTTGCCGAGCGGCGGAAGATCAGCACCTTCCGTTCCAAGCGATGCGCTGATCACCTAGCGGACCGGGGGCAAGCGCTCGAAGCGATGCATCTCAGCGCTCCGGTCTGGACAGGATCAAGGATCATCAGAGCAATGCCGGTCGTAGGGGGCACAACGTCACGGTTACGCCTTCGCTTCCGATCTGTATGATATCCAAATCGCTCAGGGTCGATTCCCTGCCGGCAGGTGATGGCCACAATCTTTCGTATCGCTATATCAAAATGGATCTGATCGAAATGCATCGTGGCTACTATATCGCGGCACCCCTTTTTACTTTGATTTATTAGCGTAAATAATTAGACGTATTACAGTGTTAAAATTTAAATATTTTGAATTCTGACCGAGGATTGCATGCTAAAAGACGGCGGAATCCGGCTACAAAAAGCCAGTAATTTGCTGAGACTGGCAATTGACTTGGCGAGCACGGCTGAGGGGCTGACCCTCGATGAGATTGCCGCGCGGTTCGACGTCAACCGGCGCACAGCTGAGCGTATGCGCGATGCAATACGGGATCTGTTTCCCGGACTCGAAGCCATGCCGGATGGACCTCAACTTCGCTTTCGGATTAAGGGCGGCTTATCCTCGTTCATGAATGCTCCCACAACGTCTGAGCTGGCGGAACTGGAAAGCGTGACGCGCACGCTCGTGCAATCAGGGTATGATGCCCGGGCCACGCTGCTGCTGTCGCTGCAAGCAAAGATCAGGGCCGCCCTCAGCGAGCGGTCACGCCGCTCGATGGCGCCGGATCTCGAGGCGCTGACGCGTGCGGAGGCCATTGCCAGGCAGGTGGGGCCAAAATCCGTAACGGACAGCCAGACGCTCGCCATGTTGCGGCAAGCGCTCCTGGAGATGAAATGCATCCGGTTCAACTATCTGGGACGATCCGATCTGCCTTACCAGCGAACAGTTGTGCCTTACGGACTTCTCTTTGGGCGCTACGCTTTCCTGGTTGGACGCGAATCTCACAAGGAGGAGCCCGTTCTCTGGCGACTGGATCGGCTAAGCAATCTCGAACTCACGGACGAGGTCGGAGCACCGCCTCCGCTGTTTAGCCTGGATGATTTTGCTGCACGCTCATTCGGAACTTTTCAGGAGCCCGCGGCGGACGTCGTATTGCGCTTTGCCCCTTCGGCGGCAACCGCGGCGCGGAAGATGATGTTTCACCCGACGCAGAGTCAATCCGATTTACCCGATGGCTCTCTGGAGGTGCGGTTTCATGCGGGGGGGCTGGTCGAAATGGTCTATCATTTATTTACTTGGGGTTCGACCGTGGAAATACTTGAGCCGCCGGCCCTCCGGGAACTCATGATAACGGAACTCAAGAAATCTCTCGCCAAACACGAGGAAGCGAGCGAAAATCCATAAAGTATCCGCCAAAGTGGTGTCAAGACAACGCCTCCTTTTCAGGTGAAAAATTTGGTGCGCTTTCGTCCAGAGCTCGTATGATCTCGTGCTCTGCATCGGTGGCCGTTGCCCGCTCCCGCGTCGGCACGACGATCCCATGCAATTGAGCGCGTAGACTATCCCACCTCTTCTGCAGCACCTGCCAATTGTGCTCGTCATAGGTGCCCGAAAACACGATGGGGCGGATCTCGATCCGGGGAGCCTCGGAAGGCGCGCCGTTGAACGTCTCCATCTCGCGTTCCCAGCGGCTGCCCATCCGATCCACACGGCCGATCTGTTGTTCAACGACGCCCGGATTCCATTCCGGATGCAGCAGGACGACGATCCGGCACGCCTCGTGCAAATTCAAGCCTTCGCGCCCGACCACCGACTGCGCGACCAGCACTTTCGGGTTGCTCTGGGGCCGGTTGAACGCGGCCTGCAGCAGCCGGCGCGTCTCGTGCTTGGTCCCGCCATACATCAGCCTGGCGTGCCCCCCTCGTGTCGTCCCGTATTCCTCACTCAGTCGCGTCTTGAGTTGAAGCCAGAGAGACTCGATCTGAGGTGGAGCGATGGCGCCCTTATCGTCGGCGTCCTGTTCTTTCGAAGTTTCCTGGTCGGGGTCTTCCGAAGCCTGCACAGCCGCCACGAGATCACGGAAGGCTTTTGCGCAGGCGATGCAATCATCGGCATTTTCCCCTTCCATCATCTCCGAAATGGCACGGACGAGAGAGGCTACGACGATGGCATCGGACCCGTCCTCACGCGCCTTGTCGAGCAGGGCTCTTTCTCTGCCCTCATTGGCGGCCAACCCCTCGCTGATCCGTTCGAAGAGGTGCGCGCGAAGTCGCCTGTGAATATTTTCATAATGCTTGAATTGCTCACCAAGCCGGCGATCCACTTCTCCCTCGTTCAAGGCCTCGACATTTCCGAACTGATGCCAGGCTGCCCGAAGGGCGAGGCGTGCATCATCATCGTCTCCATCAGGCAGCTTGGCTTGCGGCCAGGGCGTGCCGGTCTCCAGAGCGCGCAACATGGCCCGAGCATTCAAAAGCGCGACCAACGCCCTCATCGGGCGCGTGTAACGCCCGAATACCAACACTTTCTCCCCTTTACTCACTTCTTCTTCAATCGTCTTCACAGCAGAAAGAATGGCGGGATGGTTGAAAATCCCACCGTTTTGTTCCGCATTCGATACGCGCTGCAATTTCTCATACCACCACTTGGTCCGCTGCTGCCGCTTCGGCATTCCATCCAGGGACTGAAGTGGTGCTATTCCAGCTAGGTGCGTGGCGATCTCTTCGTCAGCCTCATCTTGCTTGCTGTCGTCTTCGTCGTAATGCATGACCTGATCAAGTTGGCTGGCGATGCCATGTCCATTCCCGATCGTTAGGCGCAGGCGCTTGGTCGTAAGATCATCGGTGCCCGAGGCCGTGAAGGAGAGGGCCTCCGCAGCGCAGACGGCCTGCCGCCATTCGATGGGAAGTCGCATAACATCAATGTTGATTTCATGAAGCCAGCGATATGCATCATGCGATTCTCCAGTCCGGCTTGCGAACGTTTGCACCATCGGGTCGGAGCGCTTGTCCCGTCGCAGGACATACTGGCTTAGGCCGCTCTGGAAATCGTGCGCCGCTTCCACGTAGGTGTCGCGCGCCCCCGCATTCGTCCGCCAACAAGACCGCAAAGCGCTGACTGATTGCTGGTAACACTCGATCTTCCCGTTTAAAGCGGCGTATTCTTCACCCGAAACACCTATGCGGCATAAGGTCTGCAGCCATTGATTGCTGTCCAATTCCACAGGTGTGGCTGTAAGTCCAACCCGTCGAGCGTTCTCCGCACGCCAAAGCCGATCTATCAGCACAGAAAGCTTGCTTTCCGTTGCCCGGCCCTTGTGGGCTTCGTCGATGATCACAAGGTCAAATTGACCTAGGCCAAGACAGATCGCTTGTTCAAGATGACCACGCATGGGTCCGGTGACCTCATATTGCGTCGGATCACCGTAGTCATTTCCTGGCGAATGCCCGAAAAGCGCCTCTGCAATGCGAGCGATTTGTTCCTCTCCTGGCGCGGAGGCTTGCACCTTCAGATACGCGCAGATATCGCGAGCAGCGCGCGCAATCCAGGGATCCTCGTCTTTGGCCGGTCGCAGATTTTTCCAGATCGCCCGCATGGCGCGAAGCTGCTCCCAGCGCCATTGCGCGCTGTTGATGCCCAGGCGCCAGTTCAAGAATGCATGGGAGGCAAGCAGGACGGGCTCACGGAACAACGCCTTCTCGCTTGATTTTTTCCTCCAGATTTCGCGATAGGCCCAATAGCTGCGAAGAATAGAGGGCACGTTCCCTTGGCCGACAGCGCGAAACTCTCGCTGCCACTGGAAACCCAGGCCCGGTGGAATTAGAACAGCGACGCGACCGCCTGCCGATACAACGGCATTGGTGAGGCATGCCGCAATGCGTGTCTTGCCCATGCCCACCTCATCGGCGATCAGTACGCCGTTGTGCGGCAGCCGGTCGGCGAGGGCAAAAAGCGCCGCGCGCTGACCGTCGCGCAAGAGCTGGCTTGGCTGGTCAGCCTGTGCACGCAGGTTGCTTGCGACCACGTCCCATCCGCCGAACGGCCCCGTCATTTGACTTCTCCCAGCCCCGCCATGCCCGCAACACGCCATTTTTCTGCGATCCTGCCGATCACCAATTCATAATCTCGCCCCTCGTTGCTCTGCGGGTTTTCGGCGAAGTCCGGCCGGAATGGCGGTTCCAGGAGGGGCGCGAGTGGATTGAGCCCAAGGTCACGGAAGGCCGAAACCGTCTGATCGTCTGCCATCTGGTGAAGCATCGATTCGAGGCGTACCAGCCAGTTGGGCCAGTGCGCCGCGGGGAGGCGGGTCTGGAGATCGGCAATATGTTCGATGAGCTGCATCATCTGTCGGATGGGCGAGCGTGCGGCCGGTCCGGCGGGGCCTTCTTGCCCCGTCGAGGACGCCGCAGCCAGCAACGGGATGTCTTCATCGCCCGTCTCCTCGCTCTCGGGAGGCTGCGGGAAAAACCGCAATTGGTGAATCGCTTCGTCAATTTTGAGAACCGGCAGGGGCCCCCGGGCCAGTATGCCAAGCGGGTTGCGAACAGGGACGACGGCGTTTCCAGTCTCGCCCCATAGGACCTTGACCTCGCTCGGTTCGGCAGCCGGCCAGACAAAGGCATCGCCCTCCCGTGCGCATGGTTGTGCATCAAAGGAGAGGACGTCGAAGCGCTCCGTCGGCGAAGGCTCCATCGGCGATGTGAGGTGACCGCCTCCCTCATGTCGCGGCTTCCAATCAAGCCAGGCTATGGGCGGCGCGTAGATCGGCTCCGGTCGCTCCGGCATGGACTCTCCGGACTGAAGGGCAGCCGGTTCGATCTCCTTGTCCCATCGGACGGGGAGGATCGTATCCTGGCCGTCTCGCTCAACCGTTGCTTCGCCCCATTTAAGGCCTCGCGGTGCGAAGACGACGCCCGCTTCGAGATTTCCCGATGGCCCCATGGGCTCCATGAATCCGGCGGGTGTCAGATTACCAGACCCCAGATACACCCATGGCCGCAGGCATTTGTCCACTCGCACATATGCGCTGAAGATGAATTTGGCGTGCAACCTTCGTCCTCGGCCTTGGAAAACCTCAGATATCCAGGGTCCGCCAATGCTCCAGTCTTTATCGCGAATGGCGGCCTGGGCCCCTGCTATGGCCTGACAGCTGTCTGGCTCCACGGTCAGAGATACTTCGGGTTTTGCCGTCAGAAGTTCCGCCTTACGCAAGCTCTCGACAATCCGTCGGGGCACCTCCGGTACCGCATTGAGCTCGGCATCCCCGTGTTCGTAGAAGCCGGAACCTAGGCTCAAATAGTTTCGCGTGCCCTTTCCCGCATGGTGATTCACCTGCTTGGGGACTTGCTCCAACAAGGACGCACGGCGACTATCGAAGAAGCGTGGCGTGCCACTCGCATGCTTCCGGACCTGCTGCATCCGGAGATCGAGAGCCTCGACCTGCGGTGAGGTGAATGCGGTCTGGAGTGCGCGCGTATCGAACCGCTTTCGCAGGTCCGCGAAGAGATCCCACGCAGCGGTCAGGTCGGCGCAGACCTGCGCACCGTCGGGTGCCCCGGAGAAGTCAGGCCTCGCGTCCACGACCCAGACGAGGTCCAGACTTTCTTCCAGCGTCTGTCGCGTCCAGTTTCCCGTGGATACGATGAGCCGCACGCACCACTGGTCGGGCTGGCTTTCATGGCGAAATCCAAGGATGGCCACCTTCGCGTGGAGAAGCCGGAACGGGTGGGGAGGCTTTTGGTAAAGCAGATGCAGGACCCCCGGCGTCTCAACGGGCGTGATCTGGGGCATGCCGGGATCGAGCATCACGGCAAGGCGGATCTGCCCCATGTATCGCCGCTGGCCCTTCGTCTCGCCGACGAAGCGTTCGGCCGCCTCATTGAGGAAATGCGCATCGGCGGAATAGCCGATAATCCAGCCGAAGCATCCCGTATGGTCCCCCGGCGGATTGAAGTGATCCACCAATGACGGCAGATGCGGCCTATCCATGCGCATTCTTCCCCTGGCACTTGAGGTCGTTGATCATATTGAAGAAGTTGCCAACACGCGGGGAGATGTGCGCGGGGAGCGGCGGCAGGTCGGCCGTATTGTGCGGCACGCTATCGCCTTCCTCTGCAATCGCTTCTCCTGGGTCCTCGCTTTGAGACATTTCACCATGGCCAGTTGCGTTCCCTCGGAACACCGGTCCGGGCCGGATCAGCCGGCCGTCCGTCGTGAGGGTGCGTCCGTCACGTTCCACGAGCGCCACGAGGCCCGTCTCTGGGGCGCCGTTGAGGACACCGGCAAGCTCGCGGGCTGAACTGACACCGGGATCGGCGCCCGGCAGCTGGATGTCCAAAAAAGCTTTGGCGCGTCGCTTCACCTCGTGGATCTGCGTTTCAATGGGCTCCGGCAGCGCGGCCGCCGGATCGAAATGCCCGTTTCGCGATCCGATCTGACCTTCTATCCCATCCAGCAAAGCGAGACACGTTTCACGCAAGGCAAAAAAGCGCGCTCCCGCTTCAAGCTCCAGCCAGTGCTCAGGACTGATGCAATCAGGGCGAGAAGTCCATTCTTCACTGGCGCCGGCGGCAAGCCAGTCTCGCACGGCACATCTGCGAGACACATCTCTGCGTGAAACATCCGTATCAAATCCGAACACTTGACGACAGAGAATGTCCAGGGCTTCACGCGAAAGAGGCAGCAGAGGGGACAGGGCATCCGCGAGCTTGTCACTGTTTTCCGGGGGCCTGCTCCTCCCTTTCTGCCAATCACACAAGTAATCAATCAGGTCTGTGTTGTAAGGCCGATAGGCTTTTGATGCCGCCTGGAGTAGATCGAAACCCACATCGCTCAGGCACATCGTATTGAAGCGACTTTCCCCCGGTTCGACCAAGCCGAGCGCAGGAAGTGCAGACGTCGTCGCCATACGCATCGGCTGCGGCACATAGGTGCCAGGCCTCCCCAGTGCCTTGAAGGTGAGCGACTCAACACCCGCGAGTTTGCGGCGGCCAACAAGATGGTCATCCCGTTGCCACCCATTGCGTCCAAACGCGAGACAACATGCGAGCGCCTCCACGGCATTGGCTGCCGTGATCTTAGACACGCCGCTGTCTTTGTCTGCCGCAATCCGAATACCCAGCAAAGACAGGAAGAGCGGTTTGGCGAACCACACCCCTCCCATCCCGGGAACCGCAACCTCGTTGAAATAGCGAACCGCCCCGCCCAGACCGAGTCCGCGCGTCCGCCGCTCCACATGCAGACTGCCCGGCCCGAGAACACCCCACAGCATATTCGTCTCCCTGTTCGCCCGTCATGGCTTTGGTCGAGGCACGGTCGGAAATTGGGTTCCGCGGTTTGAGCAGACCAGCTGTCAGTCGTCCCAGATCGGATGCTCAGCCACTTCACTCGGCCACACCTCCGGTGGATGAGAGGGGTCGAGCGAAGCGAGATAGGCGATATATCTCCTTGTCAGACGGGCACGGACCTCGGGATCCTCGTCGAAGCAGCGGTCATAGCCAAGCTGCAGCGAGGTCAAGGCCTCCGCCATTACGAGGCCCGAGCCGAGCTCAAAATAGCCCGCCCTCATGAGTTCAAGCCAGTTCAGACGTTCATCTCCCGCGTCCACGATCTGTTTCAGCGTCTCCGAGGGAAATGCAGCGGCGATCGCCCACGGTGAGCCGTCCTCATGGACGAACGCCGCAGAGGTTGCGCCACGTTGGAGCCCCAGGCGACCTTCAGCCGCAGCTTGCCGTGCGGATGTCAACAGGTCTTCCAAGGTCAGTTTCACGTTTCCCGTCCTCTTCTGTAGCTTTCGCAACGTAAGCAGTGGGCAGCAGGATCTGGGAGAACCCCCAGCCGTTCGCGCACAGGGGGCTCCCATTCAGCAACGGGGCGCGCCCCTCTGAGAGGCCACGATTGCGGACAGGCCATGATGTGGTGAAAGGCTGGTCCCTTTGACCGCGAGGACAGACGATCCCGCCCGGACAGCGGGATCTCCATGTCGTCAGCCGTTTTTGGCCGGACGATCCGCCTTCGGGTCGGGGACCGCGGGTTCGGTGCCCGTCGGCGCGGTATCCGTCTTGACCGGTCCGCTTTTCGGGTTTTTGTCCTGCGGAACGATGACGAGGTCGCCCTCGCCCCACTGGAAGCGGCTGGCGCGATCTGCCTTTGTGTCCTTCGGCATTGTCTCTTCATTCCTTGCTGGGTTCAGACATTCAGCGTGACGCAGTGCATGCCGCCGCCTTCGGCGATCAGCCGGTCAAGACGCAGCGGCACAATTTCACGGTCCGGAAACAGCGCCGCCAACGCAGATGCCGCGAGCCCGTCTCGCTCTTCGTCGCCGAACGCAGGCACGAGGACGGCGCCGTTCAGGACGAGGAAATTCATATAAGTGTCGGCGTCGTGCGCTCCCGTCGTCGTCATCCTTGGCGGTGCGATCTGGATGATTGTGAATTCAGCACCACTCGGCTGCCGCGATGCCTTGAGAGCATCCAGATTATGCGTGTCCTCGCCCTCCATCACCACGACGCCGGTCGCGACGAAGCGCGCGATCCCGTCGATATGCCCCCGGGTGATATCATCGGCACCGGTATAGCCGGGCAGCCAGACGACATGCCTGGCTCCGGTTTCGTTCCTGAGCATTCCGTCAGCGGCAGCCAGATCCAAATCCTTGTTTCGCCGCTGGTGCAACACGCAGCTGCGCGTGGTCATCAGCGTGCCGGCCCCATCGGTGTCGAGGGCGCCGCCTTCCAGGACGAATGATGCCTTGCGGACGGAGCAGCCCATATGGGAGCGCGCAAACAGGCTGGCCAGCTCACGATCTGCCTGAAACCCGCGACTGGTGTATCTCTCGCCCCAGACGTTAAAGTTCATGTCCAGCCAGGCGAGTTCACCCGCCTCCGACCAGAGGGGGACACCCAGCGTATCGCGCGCCCAAATGTCATAGTGCTGCAGAAACAATGGTTCGATATCGCCCGTGCAGATCTCCGCCGCCCGCGACCGATCGTGCGCATTGAAGAGCATGGTGACGGGCATGTATTTGGCGATTACCTGCGCCAACATGACCAGATCCTCCCGGACCGCCTCAAGGGTAGCTTTTGACAAGGCGGGATCGTTCGACGACCCGAAGCACATATAGACGCGCTGCTGAGGTTCCCACTCCGCCTTCATTCGCATGATCATCCCCATATGAGTCCGTGCCGAGCACTCATAGCAGTTGCGTCGCGGAGTATATGCACGGCGCCGAACGACAAATTCGGTCGTACCTCGGACGGAGCCGCGCCACATCTGCGGCGCCCAGCTCGCGAACTCAACCTTCAGCTTGGCTGACCCTGCGCGCACGGAGTTCCGGCGGCTGGAAGATTTCCACAGGTTATCCCCAACTGACCGGACGGGGCGGGATTTCGAGCGGCCCGGGCGCCGTGAAGGAGACATCAAGCCGAAGCTGTCCGGCGGACGCGCAGGTGCGAAAAATTGGCGATCTACGCTGACTTATCACTCAGCCCTTCCTTGTATGCTCAGCGACGTCGGGACCGATCGGCACACCAACAATACAGAGGATCAAACGTGACAAATGCACCGAGCTGGTCGGAAGACCTCAAGGCCCTTACGCGTGCCGCGGTCGAGGATCTCGATGTTACGCCGAGGGGAGATGGGGTCTGCTTCAAGCATATCCGCGCCGGTTTCGGCATCATCTCCTTCGGTGACCTCGTGTCCGGCCGTCTGAGGCTCCGCGACACCGATACGGGTGACGTCACGACCTTTGCCGACGCCGACGCGCTGATCGAAGCCGGCTGGGTGATCGACTGAAATGGTGCCTTATGACGGGGCACGGGCGAGGCGCCTGAGCTGCTCGTCGACGACGTCCTGATCGAAGGGCGCACCATGCCAGCGCATGAGTTCATCATGCTCCTCATGGCTGGGATCGGCGATGGCTTCGAGGAAGAGTTCGAAGCCTGGGAGCCCGCCGAGATCGTCGGGCGGTGCGCGGCGCTTACCGTCGATGTGGCGAGGATAATCCATGGCGGGATCGGCCGCGGCGGTCGCCTCGATCGTAATCGTGTGCCGCCAGTCGTCGCCGAAGTCATAGATGTAGCTGAACTTGGTGACGCCGCGGTCGATGAGGGCGCCCAGCTTCGTCGCTTTTTGCGGAATAGGTCCTGTCGCGCAGGCTGTCCCACTCCGGATCGGGGAAGGCGATCGGCGAGATCGGTGCGGCATTGCGCCCGCGTCGGCGGTTCGCGGCGATATCGGCAAGCTCGAAGAACTTGCGGCGTGCATGAGCCCAGCACAGAGCCTCGACGATTGGCCCAGGCTGGCGGTCGGGCACAAGCAACCAATTATAGCCGGCATAGGCGTCGGCCTGCAGGATGCCGCTGAGGCACGTCAGATGCTCTTGCGGATGATCGCCCGAGCGGTCGCGCGACGCTCGGAACAGCACCGCCGGCGGATCGGCGCCGCCGAAGGGGCGATCATCGCGCACATACACCCAGGCCCGGCCGGTGTCGGTCTTGGCCCTAGCCAGGATGGGAACCGTGGTGTCATCGCCGTGCAGGCGTGCCGCCGCCATGACGTGGCGCTCGATCAAGCTATGGAGCGGGCGCAGCGCTGGTGTTCGCGGCACGCTCCCGGGCCAACGCTCGCCTCAGCCTCAAGCCGCGCAGCACGCTCCGCCAGCATCATGGCGTGGGCCGCGGCAAGGTCACTCGGCAAAGGATCCATCGGGCTCGACATAGGGGGATGGGATCATATCCCTCGTCCCTATGCCACGCCCGAATGACCCCGATGCGCCGGGGGCGCCACGTCCTCTGCGGATGCCGCCAGTCGATGCCTTCCAGCAGACAGCCGAGCTGGGCCGGCGTGATCGTCACAACACCGTCGGACGGCGACGGCCACAGGAAACGACCCCGCTCCAGGCGCTTCGAGAACAGGCACGCGCCCTGGCCGTCGTGCCAGATCACCTTCACCAGATCGCCACGTCGGCCGCGGAACACCAAAAGGTGTCCGCCGTTGGGATCCCGCCGCAAGACCTCCTGGACCTGCAGCGCCAGACCCGCGAAGCCCTTCCACATATCGGACGCCGACGACCCGACAGGCAGCCTAACCGGCACACCACCGGCCGACGCTATCTCGATCCGAGTGTCGGGGTGGGCAGTGCTGGATGCGGAACCTCCCTCCAGACGATCCATATCCGGCATCGGTGCTGGAAGAGGCTTCGGTGGATCAATGACAGATACCGCCGCAAACCCTCAAGGTTCCATCCGTTCGGAAAGGCGTTCGCGCCACCGATAAACCTGCTGCGCCTGGATGCCGTTGCGCTTCGCCGTCCCGATGACGGCGCCGCTCGCCGCGGCCTCTTCGACGACCGCCCGCTCTTCGGCCCAACTCCAGCGCCGACGCCGTACATAGGTCTCTTCTGCGTCCACCGTCCTTCTCCAGCACCGCTGCTGACACTACTGCCAGATCAGAGGACCGAAGAGCCGGCCACCTCGCTTACATCATGCAAGGTGGCCCACGGCGGAGGGGTACGTTTGGGTGGCCGTTGACGATTTATGACGTCAGCGAGGTAGGCATGCGAGTCGATGCCGTTGAGCTTGCAGTTCTCCACGAGGGAGGCGATGACGGACCTCTGGTCTGCGCAGCCGGCGAAATGGGCATTCTTCAGAGTCAAGGCCAGGGGCCGGATCGACCGCTCTACGATGTTGTTGTCCGGCTCGACGCGAACACCGTCGAAAATCAAGGTCAGCCGCTCTCAACGCGAGTGGGCTTAACGGATCCCTGCGCACGCGGGGAACAGCAGAGTTTTCATATTCCATTTAGTAACACCAACGGTTCATCCCCGCGCATGCGGGGAACAGGCCATGAGGGCGCCGACCTGCTCGGGCGTAAGCGGTTCATCCCCGCGCATGCGGGGAACAGGTCTTCGCGCCGAAAGGCAGCCCTGTGTTGATCGGTTCATCCCCGCGCATGCGGGGAACAGGCCATGACCATCCGCACTATTGCCACCGCCCTCGGTTCATCCCCGCGCATGCGGGGAACAGCACCTCCTCGATCAGCACGGTGACGCAATTGTCGGTTCATCCCCGCGCATGCGGGGAACAGAGCGTGCCCCCGCTCACCTCGTAGGACACGGACGGTTCATCCCCGCGCATGCGGGGAACAGAGGTCGGAGACGCCCGCGGCATCCACATAGTCCGGTTCATCCCCGCGCATGCGGGGAACAGATTTCCCGCCCGCCCGCCGCCCGCTGAGGCGGCGGTTCATCCCCGCGCATGCGGGGAACAGCCCTGCCCGGCGCCCCGGCAAAAGAACACGTTCGGTTCATCCCCGCGCATGCGGGGAACAGGTATTTCCGGGTGGATCATATCCACCCTACGCCGGTTCATCCCCGCGCATGCGGGGAACAGGTTTTTCGCGGCGACCGTTTGTTCCTGCGAACCGGTTCATCCCCGCGCATGCGGGGAACAGATCATCGAGAAACCTGACGATCTCGCTTTGACTGGTTCATCCCCGCGCATGCGGGGAACAGTTGCGCCAAGGCTCGCCGGAGACATCAGTTACCGGTTCATCCCCGCGCATGCGGGGAACAGCTCTCCGAGGTTCAGGCGAGCGCGAAGAACTCCGGGTCATCCCCGCGCATGCGGGGAACAGATCGGAGGCCGAGATGCCGTTTTCCCAAAATCCGGTTCATCCCCGCGCATGCGGGGAACAGGGTTTACAGGCCGCTCCTGGATAGAGCCCTCGCGGTTCATCCCCGCGCATGCGGGGAACAGGTCGGCCCGTGCGCTGGCGCAGAAGCACATAGCGGTTCATCCCCGCGCATGCGGGGAACAGCTGCCATCCGGCGGACCCAGCTCGCACACCACCGGTTCATCCCCGCGCATGCGGGGAACAGGCCGCTAGCGCGGATGGGCCAAAAATCTATTACGGTTCATCCCCGCGCATGCGGGGAACAGATGGTTGAGGCTCGTCTGGTCGCTGAGGCGATCGGTTCATCCCCGCGCATGCGGGGAACAGGGGCGTTTGAACTGGAGGTGATCGCCCGGGCCCGGTTCATCCCCGCGCATGCGGGGAACAGTTCGCGCTGTCGGAAGAACGCCCCCTCGCCTTCGGTTCATCCCCGCGCATGCGGGGAACAGCTTTGCGGGACGGGCAGGTTCGCCCCCCGCGTCGGTTCATCCCCGCGCATGCGGGGAACAGTCTACAATCACGCGCCCAAGCCGCTGCTGAACCGGTTCATCCCCGCGCATGCGGGGAACAGAGCAGACCGGACGGCGGCGGCCACATCCGCGGCGGTTCATCCCCGCGCATGCGGGGAACAGTCGACCGGCTTGCGCGTGCGGCTGGGCATGATCGGTTCATCCCCGCGCATGCGGGGAACAGAAGATCAGCCACGAGGCCGGCCGCCACATAATCGGTTCATCCCCGCGCATGCGGGGAACAGCCGACATACATGACCGCAGTCGGCGCTTCCCCCGGTTCATCCCCGCGCATGCGGGGAACAGACCCCAGCTAGATCCAGATCCATTGGCGCAGGCGGTTCATCCCCGCGCATGCGGGGAACAGATCGAGAAACGTGGCGGTATACGTTCAAGCTGCGGTTCATCCCCGCGCATGCGGGGAACAGTTGCACCAGACGTGGAATTCGGGGGACAGATACGGTTCATCCCCGCGCATGCGGGGAACAGCACACCCCGTAGGCCGCGCTGTTCAGGGTCGCCGGTTCATCCCCGCGCATGCGGGGAACAGGGTGCAGTTGCGCAGGATATAGGCGGGGGTCTCGGTTCATCCCCGCGCATGCGGGGAACAGGAGGCGAGATAGCCGGTGACCATGCCCCAATCCGGTTCATCCCCGCGCATGCGGGGAACAGTCCCACCAGGCGCTTTCCCCGTCCCCCTCGGGCGGTTCATCCCCGCGCATGCGGGGAACAGGGCTGAAGTCCGACCGCGTCGAAGGCGAAATGGCGGTTCATCCCCGCGCATGCGGGGAACAGTCGAGTATTCGTGAACAGACACGTTCGGTAAGCGGTTCATCCCCGCGCATGCGGGGAACAGGTCGCATAAAATGCCTGCTCGGCCGCCGCGTCCGGTTCATCCCCGCGCATGCGGGGAACAGGATGCTGGAAATACTGGAAATACTACAGTTTACGGTTCATCCCCGCGCATGCGGGGAACAGCGTTCCAATCCATTCTGAGGCGATTCGGCGCCCGGTTCATCCCCGCGCATGCGGGGAACAGGCGCTTCCACCCGCGACGCGATCGACGCCGTTCGGTTCATCCCCGCGCATGCGGGGAACAGCGGCTAGCCATATTGCCACGCGCGACAAGATACGGTTCATCCCCGCGCATGCGGGGAACAGAGGGCCACCTCCACCACGGCCACCTCCACCACCGGTTCATCCCCGCGCATGCGGGGAACAGTTCGGCTGCGCGGATGCGGCGGAGCATCTCGCCGGTTCATCCCCGCGCATGCGGGGAACAGGCCAGCTCCTCCGCCGTCATCTCGTGCGGCTCCGGTTCATCCCCGCGCATGCGGGGAACAGAGATTGACCACAAGCTATCCGCCGGGAGCGAGCGGTTCATCCCCGCGCATGCGGGGAACAGAGGCGGATATAACCCCGGTCGCCGGCACGTCGCGGTTCATCCCCGCGCATGCGGGGAACAGATGGCACCTATCTGGTGGATGACGACGTAACCCGGTTCATCCCCGCGCATGCGGGGAACAGGAGACACGCAAATGACCACGCCGATTCGCAAACGGTTCATCCCCGCGCATGCGGGGAACAGTCGTCTGGCACCACACGTCCGGCCGCGGGCTACGGTTCATCCCCGCGCATGCGGGGAACAGTCCCAGTGGAGATCGCCACGGTGCCGGGAAGACGGTTCATCCCCGCGCATGCGGGGAACAGTCCACCCGCTTACCCGCCAGCTGTGCCTCGCGCGGTTCATCCCCGCGCATGCGGGGAACAGTCGAGAGAGTCGACCACGTCTTGCACCGTGTCCGGTTCATCCCCGCGCATGCGGGGAACAGGGGCGCTCAATCCGGGGCGCGTATTCGATCAGCGGTTCATCCCCGCGCATGCGGGGAACAGACGGATACTGGCGTCGGGTAGTATTGCAGATCCGGTTCATCCCCGCGCATGCGGGGAACAGACAATGTGCCGTGGTGATTGTGGTGTGCGCAACGGTTCATCCCCGCGCATGCGGGGAACAGTGCATTGCGGCGCGCGGCGCGGTACGTCTCTGCGGTTCATCCCCGCGCATGCGGGGAACAGTTTATCGTAGTATTTCCATACGCACACGAGACCGGTTCATCCCCGCGCATGCGGGGAACAGCCTGGCGCGAAAGGTCGGCCATGAGGTCAATCCGGTTCATCCCCGCGCATGCGGGGAACAGGTCGGCGTCGGCGCCCGTGAACCCATAAATCGCGGTTCATCCCCGCGCATGCGGGGAACAGTTATAGATCCACACGCGCAGCTGGGCGTGCGGCGGTTCATCCCCGCGCATGCGGGGAACAGGACATACACCCCGCAGTGAGGCACCCTCCCGGCGGTTCATCCCCGCGCATGCGGGGAACAGATATGCAGCCCTATCCGGTGAGCTACAATCGACGGTTCATCCCCGCGCATGCGGGGAACAGCGCGCGGCGCGAAATACGAGTTCGCCCCTGTGCGGTTCATCCCCGCGCATGCGGGGAACAGACGCCCCTTGACTCCAGTCAATCCCATGGCAGCGGTTCATCCCCGCGCATGCGGGGAACAGGCCGGGCTGGACGGGGGCGTGATGAGAAGGCCCGGTTCATCCCCGCGCATGCGGGGAACAGCAGAAAAAGCTCATTGATGGAAACGCTGAACCCGGTTCATCCCCGCGCATGCGGGGAACAGTTCACGTCACCCCCGTCGAGCCGTGATAAGAACGGTTCATCCCCGCGCATGCGGGGAACAGTCGGAGATGTCAAACGACCCCCAGACCGCCCCCGGTTCATCCCCGCGCATGCGGGGAACAGACCCCTGCCTCGCGCAGGATATCCTCAAATTCCGGTTCATCCCCGCGCATGCGGGGAACAGCTTCCAGCGACAGCGCGCTACGACCACGGGCTCGGTTCATCCCCGCGCATGCGGGGAACAGCGGGGTGGGATTGGCACGGGTGGTTGGCGCTTCGGTTCATCCCCGCGCATGCGGGGAACAGTTCGGCAAGCGGATGCGGAGAGTCTGACCGATCGGTTCATCCCCGCGCATGCGGGGAACAGTTACAGAAGCATACTGTCCATAAGCAGGATCGCGGTTCATCCCCGCGCATGCGGGGAACAGGGACCGGTAAAGGTCGAGCATGGTTTCGGCCTCGGTTCATCCCCGCGCATGCGGGGAACAGAAGCGCAGGACACGAATCCCGTTCGGCGCGCCCGGTTCATCCCCGCGCATGCGGGGAACAGTTTTTGCGGACGACGTGACAAATATGCTGACGCGGTTCATCCCCGCGCATGCGGGGAACAGACCGGACCGATCCCGCGCAGATCAACGTAGTCCGGTTCATCCCCGCGCATGCGGGGAACAGTCGAGATATGCTGCCTCACCCACGGCGGCCTCCGGTTCATCCCCGCGCATGCGGGGAACAGTCGGAATAGGCGAGGCCGTGCAGGTTCAGCAGCGGTTCATCCCCGCGCATGCGGGGAACAGATTTTATCTATAATGAACGCACGAGTATCTACAGGTTCATCCCCGCGCATGCGGGGAACAGCCGCCACCGCGCGTGTTATTGCTGCTGATTACCGGTTCATCCCCGCGCATGCGGGGAACAGTTGATGTTGCGCAGACCGGACATTTCTGCCGCCGGTTCATCCCCGCGCATGCGGGGAACAGACCCCAGCCAGGAGAAGTCGAGGAACGTGGATCGGTTCATCCCCGCGCATGCGGGGAACAGACTCTGACTGTATCGCGCCGGGCGGAAATAAGCGGTTCATCCCCGCGCATGCGGGGAACAGCTGGTCTTTCGTCTGGGGTTCGAAGAAATCCCCGGTTCATCCCCGCGCATGCGGGGAACAGTTCTCCTGAACCGCCGTCCGAAGAAGATCCATCGGTTCATCCCCGCGCATGCGGGGAACAGGCTTCGTCATTGCGCCGGGCGGACAGGACGAACGGTTCATCCCCGCGCATGCGGGGAACAGGTGTCCGACGTCAGATAATCCCGCCCGAGCAACGGTTCATCCCCGCGCATGCGGGGAACAGGCGCGGCCGCGCATATCCGGAAGTGTGACCGTCGGTTCATCCCCGCGCATGCGGGGAACAGTTGGTTGTTGCCCAGGTCCGTGGCGATCCCCGCGGTTCATCCCCGCGCATGCGGGGAACAGTTGAGCCGCATAGGGATCCAAAAACCCCTGCGCGGTTCATCCCCGCGCATGCGGGGAACAGTCGATGCCGCCGAACGCCGCCGAGTAGCAGAGCGGTTCATCCCCGCGCATGCGGGGAACAGCCGTCGGGGCGCGCCAGCTGCGCACGCATGTCCGGTTCATCCCCGCGCATGCGGGGAACAGCGTCGCGCTGCCTCCCGGGGCGAGCGCAGTCCCGGTTCATCCCCGCGCATGCGGGGAACAGGGGAGGTGCGGCGCTGGAAGCCAGGGGACGCGCGGTTCATCCCCGCGCATGCGGGGAACAGTCAGCGAGGTTCGCCTCCGCCACCTCCTTCAGCGGTTCATCCCCGCGCATGCGGGGAACAGCTCATTACGGTGCGTGAAGATGACCAGTGAAGCGGTTCATCCCCGCGCATGCGGGGAACAGATCTACCTTGCGGAGCGCCGCGGCATCCAACACGGTTCATCCCCGCGCATGCGGGGAACAGAGCCCATTATCGCCCGTCCGCGTGTTGATTTGCGGTTCATCCCCGCGCATGCGGGGAACAGTACGACATGATGGCCTTCAGCTTCCATCAGAGCGGTTCATCCCCGCGCATGCGGGGAACAGGCTCCCGGCGATTGAGGGGGGTGACGTTTCGCCGGTTCATCCCCGCGCATGCGGGGAACAGACCGCTTCCGCCACCCCGACGAAACCCTAGTCCGGTTCATCCCCGCGCATGCGGGGAACAGTCCAATTGCAAACGATTGATCCAGATTAGAATTTCCGTCGCCCGTCAAGCTACCGGATTTTCGCCCGTGCGCACACTCACTCCTTTGGTGCGAAGGAGACCAGCTTGAGCCCGTCAAAATCCACGGGCATGCGCCGGTTCGTCCCCACCGTGGCGAAATCGAACCCCTGGTCGGTCGCAGCCCTCCAGACCATCACCGCATCGCCCTGCTCGATATGAGCGACCACCTGCTCCCAGATCCGCTCCCGCGTTCGGGCCGAATAGTCCCCCACATAGACGCCCGCCCGCACTTCCAGCAGCCAGGCCGCCAGGCGGCCGCGCAGGCGCGGCGGCGCATTGGAAACGACGACGACCATCATCCCCGGTGTCCCTCGTCGCCCGATGGTTCGCCATCATCAAAGGCCGGCCCAAGCGCTTCGGGCGGCGGCTCGGGGCGGGCAAGCTCGCCGGCCGCCAGAACCTCCTCAATCCGCGGAATGATCTTGGCGAGCAGTCCGGAACGACGGAAGGCATCCCGGCAGGCCAGCCGCACCGCGCGATCCGGCGCCATCTCCAGCTTGCCCTTGGCATGCAGGCCGGCGATGCGGAACGCCTCCGGCACCACGGTGTCGAGCTTCCAGAGATCGGCGATGTCATAGACGAAGGACAGCGGCTTGCCGGTGTGGAGAAAACCGATCGCCGGCGCGTAGCCCGCAGCCAGCACGGCGGCTTCGGTCAGCCCATGCAGGCAGGCGGTGGCGGCGGAAAGGCACCGGTTCGGCACATCGCTCGCCTCCCAATCCGCCACATCGTAGCGGCGGCGCTGCCATCGCACCGCATGGGCTTGGGCGAGCAGTTCGTAGGATTTGCGGACCCGGGCACCCTCGATGCCGCGCAACTGGTCGATGGAGCGCCGCTCGGGCGCCGCCTCGCCAAACCGGATCTCGTACATCTTGCGCACCACGCGCAGCCGTGCCGCAGGGTCGAGCGCGATCGCTGCCTGCCAGAGCAGCCGATCGGCCCGCGCCCCGCCCGGCTGGCCGGCGGAGTAGAGCCGAACCCCTGCCTCGCCGACCCAAGTGATGAGCGTGCCCACCCGCGCCGCGAGCGCAACGGCGGCGTGGGAAATCCGCGCGCCGGGCTCCAGCATGATGCCCGCCAAGCCCCCGACCGGGATATGCGTTCGCGTCCCATCCGCATTGACGGCCACAAAGGCCCCGTCCTGCACGTCGAGCTGGGCCTTCTCCGCAAACACCAGGGAGGCCCGGTCCTTGAGCGGGATCGGCTTCGGCGGCGGCAAGCCGGGAATGGGCCCTGCCATCTCAGGCGCGCCGTATCAGCATAAGGCCGCACCCGAAGGCCTTGGCGCGACCGAAGCCCTGGGCCAAAGCCGCGAGCAGGAGCGCAGGATCACCCACACGGATCTGGCCGGCCAGATCCATGACGCCGAACTGCGGCTGCCCCCGGCGCGGCCCGACCTGGGCCGGCAAGGGCACGACGGAATAATCGTCTATAATCAAGTGTTCGACGATGAAGCCTGCGTTGGCTCCCAGATGTTCCAGCCACCGCCGTCCAGCGTCCTCGGCGGCGCGCATGCGTGCATCCCGCCGCTCGGTGCTGGCGCGACCGGCGGGCAGGGCATGAATCGTGTCCATCACCACATCGACACGCGCGCCCCGCTTCTGCGGATCGGCCGGGTCCTTCCTGGTCCGTGTCGCATTGGCACGCAGGACGAAGGCCAGCCGGTCGCCCTCGCGCAGATCCGGGGCGAACTCCTTGATCTGCGGAGGGCTGAACAAGCCGGCGCCATCGGCGGCAGGCGGCCGATGCGAAAGAACAAGGAATTGCCCCTTGCCTTCCGAGCGCCAGAGAAAATCACGCTCGCGCTCCGGCGTGTCGCCAAACAGCGACCAGATCAGGCGATGGTGGGCATCCATGATGCGCCCTTGCGCCGGGTCGCGCAGACCGCCCTGGGCAGGATCGGGCAAAGGATCGATCAGCGCCCGGATCGCCGCCACCGTCGGATTGCGGGCGATGGCGAGCCGCGACAGATAGAGGGTCATGCTCCATCCTCCTCGCGCACTGGGCGATGCATATAGACGGCGCGCGTCGCGAAATGCCACTTGCTCCGGTCAATGGCCATGTCATTGCGGCTGTCTTCCGCATCGTCCGCAGCGATCCGCTCATCCGATGCCACCAGCCGGATGCGGCCGGGGGGCCGGAACGGCGGCAGGCGCGCCTGCGTCAACGCCATGACGGGGCCTGTCGCTTCCACGCGGTGCGGATCAGGCGGGGCGGAAAGCGGACAGGACTTGCGCCCCAGATAGAGCGAGAAGACCGGCCGCGCCAGCGCCTCTGCAAGTCCGTCGAGCGGTGCCCCCCAGAGCGCCACCGCATAGGCCACGCCCACGCGATAATCCCGCAGGGTAATGGTGGTGTTGGTGGCGTGCCCTGCGGTCAGCATGGCGGATGGACGACTGTCGGGGCGCTTCGCCGCCGCGGTGGGGATGGTCTCCACCGTGTGATAGTCGCGCAGCGGGACGCCATCGTCGATGATGCC
>NCHM01000516.1 GCA_002257205.1 Rhizobiales bacterium 24-66-13
CACGGCGCCGATCTCCTCCAGCACCGCCGGATCGTCGATGGTGGCGGGCGCGGTCCACACGTCCGCGTCGGCGATCTTCTTCATGGTGCCGCGCAGGATTTTGCCGGAACGCGTCTTGGGCAGGCGCGCCACGGTCACCGCCAGCTTGAAAGCGGCCACCGGGCCGATCCGGTCGCGCACGAGGCCGACCAATTCCCGCTCGATGATTTCCGGCGCGCGCCGCTCACCGGCCTTCAGCACCACGAAGCCGCAGGGGATCTCGCCCTTCAGCGCATCCTTAACGCCGATCACCGCGCACTCCGCCACATCGGGATGGGAGGACAGCACCTCCTCCATGCCGCCGGTGGAGAGGCGGTGGCCGGCGACATTGATGATGTCGTCGGTGCGGCCCATCACGAACACATAGCCGTCGTCGTCGAGATAGCCGGCATCCGAGGTTTTGTAATAGCCGGGGAATTCGGCGAGATAACTCTCGCGGAACCGCTCGTCCTGCTGCCACAAGGTGGGCAGGCAGCCCGGAGGCAGGGGCAGCTTGATGACGATCGAGCCCATGACGCCATTCGCCATCGGCTTTGCCGCTTCATCCACGATATGAATGTCATAGCCGGGCAGCGGCACCGTGGGCGAGCCGGGCTTGATGGGCAGAAGGCCGAGCCCGACCGGATTGCCGACGATGCCCCAGCCGGTTTCCGTCTGCCACCAATGGTCCACCACCGGCACCTTCAGCTTTTCCCCGGCCCAGGCGACCGTATCGGGATCGGCCCGCTCGCCGGCGAGGAACAGGGTGCGCAGCGAGGAGGTGTCGTAGCGGTCGAGGAAGGTCGCGTCCGGGTCTTCCTTCTTGATGGCGCGCAAAGCGGTGGGCGCGGTGAACAGCGCGGCGACCTTGTGCTCGGCCACCACGCGCCAGAAGGCGCCGGGATCGGGCGTGCCCACCGGCTTGCCTTCATAGATCACGGAGGTGCAGCCCATCAGCAGGGGGCCATAGACGATGTAGGAATGGCCGACCACCCAGCCGATGTCGGAGGCGGTCCAGAACACGTCGCCGGGCTTGAGGCCGTAGAGATTGTCCATGGTCCAGCGCAGCGCCACCATATGGCCGCCGGTGTCGCGCACCACCCCCTTGGGGATGCCGGTGGTGCCCGAGGTATAAAGGATATAGAGCGGATCAGTGGCGCCCATGGGGGCGCAATCCACGCCCCGTCCGGCGGCGGCGGCGGTTGCCCGCTGCTCGGCCCAGTCGAGATCGCGGCCTTCCACCATGTCCGCCGCAAGCTGCGGCCGCTGGAGGATCAGGCAGCCCGAGGGCTTTACTGTCGCCATCGCGATGGCCGCATCCAGCAGCGGCTTGTAGGGCACCACGCGATTGGGCTCGATGCCGCACGAGGCGGCGAGGATCACTTTTGGCGCCGCATCGTCGATGCGCACCGCCAGTTCCTTGGCCGCGAAGCCGCCGAACACCACCGAATGGATGGCGCCGATGCGCGCGCACGCCAGCATGGCGATCACCGCCTCGGGCACCATGGGCATATAGATGACCACGCGGTCGCCCTTGCTGACGCCCATGTCGCGCAGCACGGCGCCGAGGGTGCGCACTTCCGCGAGCAAAGCGGAATAGGTGATTTCGCGCTTCATTCCGGTAACCGGGCTGTCGTGGATCAGCGCCACCTGCGCGCCGCGCCCGGGGTCCACATGGCGGTCCACCGCATTGAAGCAGGTGTTGCACACCCCACCGACAAACCAGCGGCCATAGGGTCCAAGGTCGGGATCGAACACGGTGCGCGCAGGCGCGATCCAGGCAATGTCGCGCGCCGCTTCCGCCCAGAAGGCCTGCGGATCGCTCTGCCAGCGGGCATAAACCTCGCCATAGCGGCTGGAGCCCAGGTCGAGCATGGCACGTTCCTCCCGATAGACGTGTTCTGATTGGCGCGCATGATGCGCGGGGGATTTCACAACGCAAGTCCGCTCTACTGCGTACGACCTTTGTCGACCACACGGGGTGATTGCGCCGGCCCGAACGGCTCAGCTAGGTTCGGCCCGCCGTTACGGCCCAAAAAGATGGGGGAAGCGCCATGGTGAGCATTTATGATCGCGATCTCGACCGGACGCCCGCCAATTTCCAGCCGCTGACCCCGCTTGGCTTCCTGGAACGGGCCGCGTGCGTGTTTCCAGAGCACACGGCGATCATTCACGGCACCCTGCGCCGCAATTATCGCGATTTCTATGCCCGCGCGCGGCGCCTCGCCTCGGCGCTGGAAAAGCGCGGGGTCGGCCCCAACGATACGGTGGCAGTGATGCTGCCGAACGTGCCCGCCATGCTGGAAGCCCATTACGGCGTGCCCATGTGCGGCGCGGTGCTGAATGCGCTCAATACCCGCCTCGACGCGGCGATCCTCGCCTTCACGCTGGAGCATGGCGAAGCGAAGGTGCTGATCACGGATCGCGAATTCTCGCCCGTCATCAAGGCGGCGCTGGCGCTCTCCACCAACAAGCCGATCGTCATCGATTATGACGACCCCGAATTCACCGGCGCCGGCGCCCGCATCGGCGAACTGGAATATGAGGATTTCCTCGCCACCGGCAATCCCGAATATGACTGGGCCATGCCCGGCGACGAATGGAACGCCATCGCGCTGAACTATACCTCCGGTACCACGGGCGACCCGAAGGGCGTGGTCTATCACCATCGCGGCGCGCATCTGCTCGCGGTGGGCAATGTGGTGACCTGCGCCATGGGCCGGCATCCGGTGTATCTGTGGACGCTGCCCATGTTCCACTGCAACGGCTGGTGCTTCCCCTGGTCGGTATCGCTCGCCGCCGGCACGCA
>NCHM01000517.1 GCA_002257205.1 Rhizobiales bacterium 24-66-13
GATGAGCCACATGATGAGGAAGAAGGCCATCATCGCCGTCATGAAATCGGCGTGCGCCACCTTCCACGCGCTCGAATGGGATTCATGCTCCTCTTCGTGGTGGCGCTTGATGATGATGATTTCGCCGTGCTCGGCCTTGTCGGACATGATGCTTCCTCAAGCCGGAATCGAGCGCAGGCGCTCGGACCAGGCGGCAAGCTGTGTTTCCATGAGCGTGTCGTCGGCGACGACGCGAATTTCGGGACCCTCCTCCTGCGCGAAGGCAAGGCCCGGCCTCTCACCCAAGCCGGCGCGCATGGCCTCGAGCAGATCCGCAGGAGCACTGATCCGCACCGCCGCGCCGGGCGCACCGCCGAGGCGGGTCCGCACCAGGGCGCACAGGTCGGTGACCGCCTTGGCGCGGATTTCGGTGTCCAGGAACGGCGTCAGCACATGGGCCACGGTGTCGCTGATACGATGCTCCAGCGCGCCGATCGCCTCGTTGATTTGATGGGCCAGAACATCGCCCTCCTCGCGGGCCCAGGCCACGCGCGCATCGGCGAGGCGGGCGTCGAATTCTGCCCGGTCCTGGATCCGGGTCTGGGCCGCAGCCTCGTTCGCCGCAGCGAGGGCGGCGCTCGCCTCGCGACGGGCCAACGCAACCGCCCGCTCCAGGTCTTCCGCCGTAATGCGGGGCGTGGGATCAGGACGCGGCGCTTCGCTCGCCGGCGCGGGAGCGGCAGCCTTCGAGGCCACGGCCGCCGGTGCGTCCGCGCCACCGGCCGTCGCCGCCCGACCGGCACCCGGCGCGGGCGGACGGGTCATGGTCTCGATCACGCTCGCGGCGCGCGCCTGGGGCGTGCCGGCATTGGCCCGCACCGGACCGAAATGGGGAAGGTGGCGCGACAAAGCGTGCATGATCAGACCTTCACATCCTGGTGCAACCATTGCCGCAGGATCGCCGCCGCCTGGGCCTCATCGAATTCGACGATCTGCTCCAAACGCTTCTGCGGCGAGCGGTTCATGCGGCTGGTGAGATCCTCGATCAGATTGACGGTGGTTGCGCCGATCGCATCCGCCTCGCCCTCCGCTTTCACCTCTCCGGGCAAGCCCGGCGGGCCGGCGACGGCGGGAACGCTCGGGGGCGCCAGCATGGCCGCCTCGATGGCCGCCGCATCCTCGCCGTCCGCCTCAATCTCGGGACGGGCCAGGATGGCGCGGACCGCCGGACGCAGCCCGAACCAGATCAGCAGGCCCGCGACAATCAGGATCGTCAGCGCATTGATCAGCGTGCCGGCCTGGCGCAGCAGCAGTTCGGTCCAGGGCAGCGGCGGGATGGGATCGAGCGCGTGGCCGCCATCGGCGAAGGAGACGGCGGAGACCTTCATCTTGTCGCCGCGCTCCTTGTCGAAGCCCGCCGCCGATCCGACCAATTGCTCGATTTCGTAAAGCTGCTGCTCCACCGGCACCGCATCCGCGCCTTGGGAGGCCGGGGCGGTCAGGCGATCCTTGTTCAGGAGCACCGCGATGGAGAGGTTCTGAAGCGAATAGCCTTCGTGAACGGTCTGGACCGTGCGGGAGGAAATCTCGAAATTCGTGATCTCTTCCTTGTGGGTGTTGTTCTCGTTGGAATCGGCGCTGGCGTCATTGGTGGTCTGGGCCGCCGGCACGTTCTGCTGCACCGAGGTGTTCGGCTGCTTCGTGCGGTTCTGCGACTGGCCGCTCTCCTTCACGGTGCGAATCGAGCGCTCGGATTTGGAGGCCGGGTCATAGATGGTTTCGTGGGTGGTGATCTGGTCGGTGTTGAGCCGCGAGGAGACGGAAATCTCGAAATTGCCGAGGCCGAGATACGGGATCAGCGTGCGGCGGATCTTCTCCTCGGTCTCGCGATTGACCTGCTGCTGCAACAGCGTCTTGCGACCCGAGGCCGCGCCTTCGCCATCGCTCGCGCCGAGCACCGCACCGTCGGTGTTGAGCACCGATACGGTGTCGACCTTCATGCCGGGGATCGCCGAGGCCACGAGCCGGCGGATCGCCTGGGCGGTGGAGGAGTCGTCTGAATTCTCGGTGCGGATCACCACGGAGGCGGACGCGGTCTGCTGGTCGCGGCGGAACGAGCCCCGGTCCGGCAGCACGATGTGCACCCGCGCCGCCTTGATGCCCTTCATGGTCTGGATGGTGCGCGCCAGCTCGCCTTCCAGGGCGCGCACGCGGGTCACTTCCTGCATGAACGAGGTGAGGCCGAACGAGCGCACGTCGTTGAACAATTCGTAGCCGGAATTGCTGCTTTGGGGCAGGCCCTTGACCGCCAGCAGCATGCGCGCGCGGGCGGTGTCCGAATGCCCCACCAGCACCGCCGCGCCGTCGGCGCTGACATCGAAGGAAATGCCGGCATCCTTCAGGGCGCCGCCGATGCGGCTCACATCCTCGCGGTTGAGATTGGCATAGAGCGTCTCGCGCTCCGGCTGGCTGAGGAAAAAGGCGCCGAGGCCCACAACCGCCACCACGGTGAGGCCGATCACGCCAAGCGCGATCAGGCGCCGGGCGCCAAGCGCCATCAGGTTGTTCCACAGGGCTGTCAATTGCTCGCGGCCGATCATCGGCGGGATCTCATCTCGATTGCATCCTTGGGAGCCCCGCGGCCGCCTCCCGGCGGGATGCGGACGGAGCCTTCGGGGGAGGTCGATCGGGCACGCGCGTCGGCCAGATGGCTTCGGCGCTGCATGTGCCTGAGGTGCAATCTCGGGACTTAATCTTGCCTGGACGTTGCAAACACAAAGGCCACGCTCCAGAGACTGGAACGTGGCCAAGTCGGCCGTCCGGGCGAGGACG
>NCHM01000518.1 GCA_002257205.1 Rhizobiales bacterium 24-66-13
TGATCGCCGCCACATGGGCCTTGATGCCGATCACATCCGCGAGCTCGTCGATACATTCCTGGCCGATCATGGTGGAATCCATGTCGGCGATGAACAATCGCTTGCGCCGGGCGGCGGCTAGTTGCACCACCACGTCCACCGGCGCGCCGGCCAGCGCGGCCCGCACGCTGTCGGCAAGGATGCGCGTGTCGGCCCCAAGTTCCGGGTCGAAGGGAATGTCCACCGCCACGTCGGCCGCAAGAACGCGCTCTTCCTCCGCGCCGGGAAGGACGGAACGCGCCGCGTGCACCATTTCGCGCGTTAAGGTCGCGTCAGAGGGATTTGCGATAAGAGTCGCGACATACACCATGGTCTGTCCAATGAGGAAAGCTTGAAACCGTCGGCGGTGCTCATCGCAGGTCCAACGGCCAGCGGCAAGTCCGCGGTGGCGCTGGCCCTTGCCGAGCGCACGGGCGGGGTCGTGATAAACGCTGATTCCATGCAGGTTTACAGGGATTTGCGCATTCTCACCGCGCGGCCCAGCCTTGAGGAGGAAGCACGGGTTCCCCATCGGCTCTACGGCCATATGGCGGCGATGGACGATTATTCCGTCGGCTGCTGGCTCGGCGAGGTGGTCGCCGCCATTGCGACGGCGCGACAGGACGGCCAGCTTCCCATCGTGATCGGCGGCACGGGCCTGTATTTCCGCGCCCTGACCCAGGGGCTGGCGGCCATTCCCCCGATTCCCGAAGACATGCGGGCCGCCATTCGTGCCGCGGCCGAAGGCGAGAGCGCGCCTGTGCTCCATAGCCGCCTTGCGACGCTTGACCCGGAGACGGCTTTCCGCCTTACGCCCAATGATCGCCAGCGCATTTTGCGCGCGCTCGAAGTCGTCGAGGCGACCGGGCGCTCGCTCAGTGCATGGCAGCGCAGCACGCAACCGCCTGCCCTACCTGCGGAAGGATTGGTGCGGCGGGTGCTTCATCTCGACCGCGAGGTGCTGCGACGCCAGATCGACCGGCGCTTCGACGCGATGATGGAGACCGGCGCGTTGGAAGAGGTGGAACGGCTTGCAGCCCGCCATCTGGCCGCCGACCGGCCGCTGCTGAAGGCCTGCGGCGTGCCCCCGCTGATGCGCCATCTGGCCGGCGAGATCGCCCGCACTGAGGCGATCGCGCTGGGCCAGAACGACACCCGCCGTTATGCCAAGCGGCAGGAGACCTGGTTTCGCCACCAGATGCCCGAATGGCCTCGCACCTCGCCCGATGCCGCCCTGGACAGCCTTTTGGACGAGATTACCGCCTGAGGCACTCAGGCGGCTGCAAGGTTCCCGCGCGCCAGGGCTGGCCAACCAGCCAGGCGAATCCACGCGCCCGCGACCGCCAGCAGCAGGAAACCGATGGGTCCGTGCGGGCTGGCGTGGGCGGTCTGGATCTCCCAACCGAACGCGATGAGCAGAACCAATGCCGGCCAGGGGGCACGGCGGGTGAGGTGTAGCGCAAGGGCGATGCTCACGGCGGCAATAAGGACCATCCAGGAGCCGGTGAGGCTGATGAGCGACCCGACTCCGCCGACCAACGGGTCGACCCAATCTGCATTGAGCAGCGCGATTGCACCCTGCGCCTGCTCGGGCGTCAGAGTTCCCGCCGCACGCATGGCCTCGATGTTCAGCATGCTGCGGCCAAGACCGATGCCGCCGATGGAATCGAGCGCCGTGTAGCAGATGAGGAATATGAACGTGGCCACGCGCGAGAGCCAGGCCACCAGGCAGGCGAGGCCTTCCTCAATCCCCTCCACGGCCATCCAGAGCCCCACCGACACCAGCCCGAGCATCGGAAGCTGGACCATGTGCATGGTGAACCACCAGTTCGGCCCGAAATAGCCGAGCGCCCAGTAGCGCGGGTCGAACGGCTGGGACGTGCACAAATAAGCATACATGCCCGGACTGTTGGTGAATCCCGACGGATGGAAAAGCTCCATGCCAGCCAGGACAAGGGGTGCCGCGAAAAGGCACGCCCACCACAGGATTCCCTTGATTTTCTTGTCCATGTCCAACCCCCGATCCCGTTCCAGCTTAGCCTACCCGACGGCCTGCCGAAACGGATCGCGGCGGGACTTATCCGGCGAGTGTGGACTGCGGCGACGGGGCTTTCACGGCTGCTGGCTTGCTTGCGCGGGCGGCTTTTGCCGGTGGGAACAAAAGCTGCCGCACAGCCGCCGCCAGCGCCAGTGAAAAACCGGCGATCAGCACCCACGCGGCAGGGCTAACCCCAAGCTGCGGTTGGAAATTCGCTGCCGCCACCAACCAGGGATCCACGCCGGTCAGCAGCCCGTACCACGCGACTTCGCCAAGCCCCGTCAACACCGCGCTCACCACCGTCACGCCGGCAAACAACAGGGGCCCCACGCGGTTCGTGAAATGAAAGACGATGCGATAGACGAACAGCACAATCAGCAGGCCGCCCATCATGACAGCCTGCGTCACATCCAGCTTCGACTGGATCAGGAAATGGGCAATGGCAAGGATTGCAATGGCATAGACGCTGGCGTGCAGGGCGTTCCAGCGCTTCGCCCCCATGCGGCGGATGATGCGATCAAACGAGGTTCCCCCCAGCGCCAGCAGCAGCGCAACCGCCACAGCCCCGATGGTGAGATAGAAGCGCAAGACGATCTCACGCCCCGCCGCTGTGAAGCTATAGCCTTGATCTACAACGAACAATCCGAGATGCAACACGGCGTAGAACAAGGCCGCGAGGCCGAGATTGCGGCGCGCCAGGACCAGCTTCGGCCAATGGAACAGGCGCCGGACCGGGGTGACGGCGAGG
>NCHM01000519.1 GCA_002257205.1 Rhizobiales bacterium 24-66-13
ACGGTCGCCCGCTCGAAGGTCTCGATCTCGGTGGAGCGCACGCTGATGCGGCGCACATAGCCTTCCTCGCCCTTCACATTGATGGTGTCGCCCACCCGGATCGGCCGTTCCGCCAGCAGGATCAGGCCCGAGACGAAGTTCGACACGATCGATTGCAGGCCGAAGCCGATACCGACCGAGAGCGCGCCGGCCACCAAAGCGATGTTCTCGAGGTTGAGCCCGATCTCGCCCATGGCGACCATCAGGGCGACGATGGTGCCGATATAACCGACGATGGTGGCGATGGAGGATTGCAGGCTCGGTTCAAGCCCGGTGCGGGGCAGGAATTTGGTCGAGACCCAGCGCTGGATGGTGCGCGCGATGAAAATGCCGGACATCAGCAGGGCGACGGCATAGATCACATTGCTGAGCGTGATGGTGGTGGCGCCGATGCGCACACCGAACGAGGCCCGCTCGATGGTGTCCATCACGTCGGCGGTGGAGGTGCCCCAGCTGCCCGCGATCACCAGCAGGCCAATGGCCAGCAGCATCAGCTTGAGCAGCGCAGCGATCAGCGTACCCAGCAGGTCGAGCCGCTCCTGGCGCAGGCCGAGGGTGCGCGAGATCTGGCGGGCATGGGTGGCTTCGGGCGTGAGGCTGCCGAAGAACGCCTCGATCAGCGCGTTCAGCACATAGAGGCCGGCTATCACCGTGGTTGCGACCACGATCCGCGCGGCCGCGAACGCGGCGAGCCCGATATAGCCCGCCACCAGCGCGCCGGCGAGCCCAGCCAGCACCAGCCACATCAAGAAGCGCACCCAGGGCACGCCGCCGGTCTGCGCCTCTCCGGCAGCGGTCTCCTCATCGCCCTCGCGGGCGAGTACCACCAGCAGTCGCGAGATGAACAGGCCGATCAGCAGCGCCATCACCGCGCTGGTCGCCACCGTCAGCGCCACCGGGGCAAACAAGGCGCGATGGATGGAATTGAGGAAGGCCGCGATCGACAGCGTCCACACCATCCAGCTGAAATAGCGATAGCCGAGGCTGGCGGAATAATCCGACAAAGGCGGCAGGCGCCGCCAGGCCTGGCCCGGCGCCAGCACCGCCCGCGACACCGCAAGGCCGATGGACTGGATGAACACCGCCACCAGCAGCCCGTGGATCACGTCGGCGGCGCGCGGCGGCGTGATGTCGAAGCCGGCGAGAAAGGCGAACGCCGCGATCACCGCCACCGGCGTCGTGAGGGCGTTGAACACGCCCATCTTCACCGCCTCGCGGGCGGAGCGGAGCCGCGAATAGCTGGTGCCTTCCGCCGGCGGGGGACAGGCGAACTTGCGCCGCAGGAACAGTCCACCGGCGAACACGAGACCGAAGATCGCCAGCGCTCCCGCCGTGATCGCCGCCAGCACCGGGCCGCCCTGGCGTTGCAGGGCGAAGGCCAGCCAGTCATTGGCGAGGAACCGCAGCGAGCGGCCCTCGCCGCCGAGCCCGCTTGCCGCCCCGGTCCACAGGCTCGGATCGAGGATGCTCATGGAGCGGTCGAACAATTGCCCGGTGAACAGGCTGCGGCGACGGCTCGACAGGCGGTCCGACAATTGATCCGCCCGCACCAGCAAGGCGCGATTCTGCTTGATCACCGCATCCAGCTCCGCGATCAGGCTCTGCATGCTCTCGCGGTCGGCGGTGACGGAGGGATCTTCCGGCGGCGCGCCGGCGGCTGGTGGCTCGCCCAGTTCCTGCGCGCGGGTCTTGGCATTGGCGAGGCGGGGCACCAGGGCATCGGTGCGCGCTCCCAAGTCGCGCCGCACCGGGTCGAGCCGGTTGCGCAGTTCGTCGAGATCGTCGGCGCGCAACCCCTCCACCGAGAGCGCGCCCTCGATGCTGTCGAGCGAGGACCGTGTCGCATCCACCTTCTCGCGCGCGGCCTGCACCGCCGGATCGCTCGCCGGTGCCGCAAAGCCGGGCGCGGATAGGCCGGCGACCAAGACGGCGATCAAAAATCCGGCCAGAATGGCGGCACGCGCGATGGGTCGCGACATGGGAAAACCTCCAGGGGCGCCCGTAACGAAGGCGCCTTATAGGAAAGCGAAGGCGGCGGACTGATGGCCGCCCGGAACTGGCCGCGACGCACGCAAAGCCGGCGGCAGGCCGCGCGACCGTTTCCATTCGCGGGCGAAGCGCACTAAGAACAGGAAAACCTCGACGCGGATCTACCTCCATGAGCAGCCCCCTTCCCGTCAAGAGCGAAGCCGCCATCGCGGTGCGCGATCCCCTCGCTTTGGCCCAGGCATTGCTGCGCGCGCCCTCGGTCACGCCCCATGCCGAGGGTGCCGTCGCTTTGGTCGCGCAGATCCTCGAAAGCGCGGGCTATGAGGTGACGCTTCTGCCGTTCGACAGCGCCGGCACGCCGATCGCCAATCTCTATGCGCGGATCGGCACCGGCGCGCCCAATCTGTGCTTCGCCGGGCATGTGGACGTGGTGCCGCCGGGCAATGAAGCCGCCTGGAGCCATCCCCCGTTCGGCGCGGAGGTGGTGGACGGGCAGCTTTTCGGCCGGGGCGCCGTGGATATGAAGGGCGCGGTCGCGGCTGCGCTGGCGGCGGCGCTACGCCACGGCCAACCGAACAAAGGCGCGATTTCCTTTCTCATCACGGGCGACGAGGAAGGCCCGGCACTCGACGGCACGGTGAAGGTGGTGGACTGGCTGAAAGCCCGCGGCGAGCGGGTGGACCATTGCATCCTCGGGGAACCCACAAATCCCTCCGCGCTCGGCGATGCGGTGAAGATCGGCCGGCGCGGCAGCCTTTCCGGCGTC
>NCHM01000520.1 GCA_002257205.1 Rhizobiales bacterium 24-66-13
GGATGCGCTCGCCTTCTCCGCGGCGGTGGGCAAGCTCGGCATCGGCGACGGGCTGCGGATCGTGGTCTATGACCAGCTCGGCCTGTTCTCGGCGGCGCGGGTGTGGTGGACCTTCCGCGCCTTCGGGGTGGCGGAGGTGATGATTCTCGATGGCGGGCTGCCGCAATGGCTGGCCGAGGGCCGCGAGACCGAAAGCGGGCCCTCCGCCCGCCAGCCGGCGACCTTCATGGCGCGGCTGGATCGCTCCATCATCGCCGACATCGCCCAGGTGGAGCGCGCCCTGACCGCCGGCACCAGCCAGGTGCTGGATGCGCGCCCCGCCGCCCGGTTCCGGGGCGAGGCGCCAGAGCCGCGCGCCGGCATCGCCTCCGGCCATATTCCCGGCAGCCTGAACCTGCCGTTCGGCGAAATCATCAAGGACGGTCACCTCGCCGAGCCCGAAGCCTTGCGCGCGGCCCTGGAAAGCGCGGGCGTGGATCTGTCCCGCCCCGTGATCACCTCGTGCGGCTCCGGCGTCTCGGCCGCCATCCTGTGGCTGGCGCTGGACAGCATCGGCAAGCGCCCGCATGCGCTCTATGACGGCTCCTGGGCCGAATGGGCCTCCGCCGGAAAGCCGGTGGCGACCGGCGCGGAATAAACCCCGGCCCTCGCTTGGAAGGCCCCTCCCCAGCCTCGCTTGGAAAGCCCCCTCCCCAGCCCTCCCCCGCAAGCGGGAGAGGGAGCGCATCGCTCTTCGCGACAAGGGATTTTCCCGCGACACCGCCTTATCCCCTCTCCCGCCTGCGGGGGAGGGTTAGGGAGGGGGAAAGATCGAGGGGAAAGCGCGCGGGCGGGCGATCCGAGCCGCTTACAGCAGCCCGAGCGACCGCAATTCGCGCTCCATCTCCGCCGGCAGGCCGGCCGCGCCCTTGCCCGCCGCGTCGAGATCGGCGGCCACATCCGCGTCCTTGAGATAGCGCCAGCCCTGGAACGGGCGGTGCGGACGCGGCGCCACGCGCACCACCTGCGGGTCCAGCACCAAAGTGCAGCGGCGGATACCCTCGCCATCGACGAACGGGCGAATGTCGACCAGCCGTTGCCGGCATAAGATCTCGCCCTTGATCACCCAATAGAGCGAACCGCCGCCGAGCAATTCCTCGGTGCGGGTGGGCACCATGCGGGTGATATGCCCATGTTCCACAGGCAGGCCGCGCGCCGCCTTGTCGGCGAGACGCTCGGCGATCCAGTCGGTGAGGTCTTCGATCGATTCGGCACCGACGCACAGCTTGAGAAGATGCAGCGGCCGGCCCGCCACCATGACGGACCCGGACGGGGCGGCCGGCGACGGCTTGGCCTTCGCCGCCGGGGATTTGGCAGCGGGAGATTTGGCAGCTGCGGATTTGGCGGGGGTTTTCGCGCTCATGCGGTGGCGGCCGGTTCCCGCTTCACCTGCGGCCAATCCACCTCGTCTTCGGCCAGCACCTCGCTTTCGCGCAGCGCCTCGGCCTTCCAGGCCACGAAATCGGGCTGGGCATGGACCGCCGCCACATAGGCTGCGCTCACCTCGTCGAGCGGCACCGCATAGGTGCGCAGGCGCGTCGCCACGGGGGCGAACATCGCATCCGCCGCGCAGAACGCGCCGAACAGGAAATCCCCGCCGCCGCCAAAGCGCTGGCGCGCCTCGCGGAAGATGGCGGTGACGCGGGCGACGTCGCGCGCCACGCCTTCGGGCAGGTCGCGCAGCTCCACCGGCCGCCACAGGTTCATGGGCAGATGGCGGCGCAGATGATGGAAGGAGGCGTGCATCTCGGCGCTGACGGACCGGGCAAACGCCCGCGCGGCGGGACGCGCCGGCCAGAGCGGGCGGCTCGGATGAGTTTCGGCCACATGCTCGATGATGGCGAGGGAATCCCACACCGGAATCTCGCCATCCACCAGAACCGGAACCCGGCCGGCGGTGCCGAGGGGCGCCAGCGCGGCCTTGAACGCATCCGTTCCAATGGCGATGCGCTGCTCCTCGAAGGCGATGCCGGCGGCGCGCAACGCGAGCCATGGGCGCATCGACCAGGAGGAATAATTCTTGTTTCCAATGATCAGCTTCAGCGGCATGGCGGTCGTTTTCCCCAGGACCCTACGGGACTGGGCCGCGTGCCGTCAGCGGATCGAAGCGACGATGACGGGATCGAACCCGCCGAAGAGATAGACCACGGCGATGGTCGCAACAACAACGCCCAAAGCGGTGCGTGCGATGCACCAGCAGGATCGTTCGGTCTTTACGGTCATGATGACTGTCTATGGCTTGAAGGGGGGAAAGAAAGGTGTCCTGACACAGGATTTCGGATGGGGCGCATTTCGGCCACGCATTCGTCACAATACCTAAGAAATTCCTAACGAATGTGCAAGGCCCTCTTGCTGCGCCGCACCTGACATATGCGCATGGCTGCCCTTCGCTGCCCGTTCCTACCAGCCCGGGCTTGCGCGGCGCTGGCGGCGATGCCACAGCAGGCCATGACCAATGCGCAGAACCCGCACGCGGCCGAGACCGCAGACACCGCCCTGCCCGCCGAGGAAGACGTGGCCCAGGCCATTCTCACCCTCGCCGCACAGGAGGCGGGCAAGACCATCGCCCCGGCCGACGCCGCCCTCGCTTTGATGGGCCCCGCGCAGTGGCAGCGCGCCCTTCCGGCGGTGCGCCGGGTCGCGGTGCGGCTCGCGCTCGAAGGCCGGCTGGTGATCTATCGCAAGGGAAAGCCCGTGGACCCGCAGGAGTTCCGCGGCGTCTACCGGCTCGGCCTGCCGCGCGAGGATTGAGC
>NCHM01000521.1 GCA_002257205.1 Rhizobiales bacterium 24-66-13
TCCGCCGTCCAGCCGAGGATCTGCTCGGCGGCGGGATTGACGAAGGTGGTCTTGCCCTCCGAATTCACCCCATAAATGCCCTCGCCGACCGCATGGAGGATGAGGCGGTTCTCGCGCTCGATGTCGCGGAAGAAGCGGTCCACCCGCTGCCATTCGGCGATGCCCTCGCGCATGAAGGAATCCGCGTCCGCGTCGATGTCGCGGCGGTGGCGTGCCTCCAGATCGTGCAGGGTGATGAGCAGGGTGCGCCCGCGCGGGCTTGAGACCTGGATGCCGGCATATTCCAGCCGCAGGGGGCGCCCGTCGGCATGATGGGGGGTCAGCGAGCGCGTCCAATGGGCGCCGCGATCCATCACCGCCTGGGTGAACACCACCAGGGCCGAGGCCTGGCCGGGATGCAAATCGAAGATCTGCATGGCTTTCAGCGCTTCGCGGGCATGGCCGAGCAGGCGGCAGGCGGCGGGATTGGCGTCGAGAATGCGGGCGGTTTCGGTGTCGACCGCCAGTTCCGCCTCGATCCCCGCGTCGAAGGCGGGACCGAACGGGCCGAAGCGCGGCAGCTGGGGCAGGTCGAGGGCGTCCATTTACGATTTTTCGCGAGTTGAATTACGAAAAATCATAAATCGCGAAAAATCGTGAATCCAGTGATTTTTACATGCCATTGATAAGACAAGTAAAATTCCCGTGTCCGCTTTTGGCATGCGCCTTGCTTAACGTCAGGGGGAGAGCTTTCCCTTTCCCGGTCTTCCAGCATGAGGCGGTCCATGACGAGCAAAGACACCTTCCGGCGCTTTTCCCGTTTGTTTTCCGGCTGCGCCTGCGGCCGGCATCGCTCCGCGGCGGAACATGAGGCGGCGGCCCGCGCCTCGGAGGAAGCGCGCTATGGCAGCCTGGTGGAAAAGACGGTTTTGCAGGCCCTGTTTCCGCAGGATGCCCATCGCCGCGCCTTCCTGAAGGCCATCGGCGGCACCACGGTCGCCGCAGCGCTTGCCCAATTCCTGCCCATGGGCATGGTCACGGAAGCCTTCGCGCAGGGCACCGGGCCGATTGAGAAGAAGGACCTCAAGGTCGGCTTCATCCCCATCACCTGCGCGACCCCGATCATCATGGCGCACCCGCTCGGCTTCTACACCAAGCAGGGCCTCAACGTGGACGTGGTGAAGACCGCCGGCTGGGCGGTGGTGCGCGACAAGACCATCAACAAGGAATACGACGCCTCCCACATGCTTTCGCCCATGCCCATCGCCATCTCGATGGGCCTCGGCTCCAATCCCATCCCCTTCTCCGTGCCGGCGATCGAGAACATCAACGGCCAGTGCATCACCTTGGCGATGAAGCACAAGGACAAGCGCGACCCGAAGGATTGGAAGGGCTTCAAGCTCGCGATCCCGTTCGATTATTCCATGCACAATTATTTGCTGCGCTATTATCTGGCGGAGCATGGTGTCGATCCCGACGCGGACGTGCAGCTGCGCTCGGTGCCGCCGCCGGAGATGGTCGCCAACCTGCGCGCGGAAAATATCGACGGCTTCCTGGCGCCGGACAATGTGTGCCAGCGCGCGGTCTATGACGGGGTGGGCTTCATCCATATCCTGTCGAAGGAGATCTGGGACGGTCATCCCTGCTGCTCGTTCACCGCCAGCAAGGAATTCGTCACCACCAATCCCAACACCTATGCCGCCTTGCTGCGCGCCATCATCGACGCCAGCGCCTATGCCCAGAAGCCGGAGAACCGCAAGCAGATCGCCGAGGCCATCGCCCCCGCGAACTATCTCAACGCGCCCCCGGTGGTGTTGGAACAGGTGCTCACCGGCACCTATGCGGACGGCCTCGGCAACATCAAGAAGGACCCGAACCGCGTCACCTTCGAGCCCTTCCCGTACGATTCCTTCGCCATCTGGATCCTCACCCAGATGAAGCGCTGGGGCCAGGTGAAGGGCGACGTGGATTATGCCGGCATCGCCAAGCAGGTGTTCCTCGCCACCGAGTGCGCCGCCGTGATGAAGGACATGGGCCTCACCCCGCCGGCGCCCACCAAGACCATCGTCGTCATGGGCAAGCCGTTCGATCCCGCCAAGCCCGACGCCTATGTCGAGAGCTTCGCCATCAAGCGGACGTGAGCGGATGTCGTCGACTTTGACTTTGCGCGCCGCCCTCGTTTCGGTGCTGCTCCTGGTCGCTCTCCTGCTGGTCTGGCAGGGGAGTACCGCTGGCTTCGGAGGGGCCGGGGCGGGTGCGGCGTCCGGCATGGACCCGGAATATGCCAAGCTGATGGGCCTCACCGCCACCACCGGCAAATCGGCGGTGCCGAGCCCGGTGGACGTGGGCAAGGGCCTCTGGAGCGTCCTCACCGACCCGTTCTACGACCGGGGGCCGAACGACAAGGGCGTCGGCATCCAGCTCGCCTATTCCCTCGGCCGGGTGCTGCTGGGCTATGGCATCGCGGTGCTGGTGGCCATTCCGCTCGGCTTCGTCATCGGCATGTCGCCGTTGATGAGCAAGGCGCTCGATCCTTTCATCCAGGTGCTGAAGCCCATATCGCCCTTGGCCTGGATGCCGCTGGCGCTCTACACCATCAAGGATTCCGACACCTCGGCGGTGTTCGTCATCTTCATCTGCTCGGTGTGGCCGATGCTGCTGAACACCGCTTTCGGTGTCGCCAGCGTGCGCAAGGAATGGTTGAACGTGGCGCGCACGCTGGAGGTGGGGCCGTTCAAGCGCGCCTTCACCGTGATCCTGCCCGCCGCCGCGCCGACCATCCTCACCGGCATGCGGATTTCGTGGGCGGCACCGGCATCGGCTATTTCGTCTGGAACGAGTGGAACAACCTCTCCCTGACCAATGTGATCATCGCCATCCTGGTGATCGGGGTCATGGGGATGCTGCTCGACCAGATCCTGGCCTTCGTCGCCCGCCTCGTCACCTTTCCGGAGTGAGGCGCATGAGCCAGCCCCGCTATGTTTCCATCGAAGGCATCTCGCGCCGCTTCCAGGCGGCCGACGGACGCACCACCACCGTGTTCGAGGACCTGTGGTTCTCCATGAGCAAGGGCGAGTTCGCCTGCATCATCGGCCATTCCGGCTGCGGCAAGACCACGGTGCTGAACATCCTCTCCGGGCTCGACAAGCCGGACGACGGAGCGGTGGTGGTGGACGGAACGGCCATCGAGGGGCCGGCGCTCGATCGCGCGGTGATCTTCCAGAGCCACGCCCTGATGCCCTGGCTGACCGTGCTCGGCAATGTCGCCTATGCGGTTTCCTCCCGCCACAAGGGCTGGAGCCGGGCGCAGGTGCGCGCGCATGCGATGCGCTTCATCGAGGTGGTCGGGCTCAAGGGCTCGGAGAACAAGCGCCCGTCCGAACTCTCCGGCGGCATGAAGCAGCGCGTCGGCATCGCCCGCGCGCTCTCCATCGAGCCCAAGATGCTGCTGATGGACGAACCTTTCTCCGCGCTCGACGCGCTGACCCGCGGCACGCTGCAGGACGAGGTGCGCCGGATCTGCCTGGAGACCGGGCAGACCGTGTTCATGATCACCCACGACGTGGACGAGGCGATCTATCTCGCCGACCGCATCGT
>NCHM01000522.1 GCA_002257205.1 Rhizobiales bacterium 24-66-13
TCCGCCGCCACCGGCAGGTCGAGATCGTCGCCGAGCGCCGCGCCGAGGGCGATTTCATAGCCCTTGTCCACATGCAGCAGGTCGGCGACCGGGGGAAAGCGGGCGTCCGAGGATTGCAGCAGCTTTTCCAGCGTGCGCGCCTCGGCATCGAGCCGCCCGAAGGCGCGCTCCGCATCGGCGGCGCCGGGCCGTAGGGCTTCCAGGGCGCGCCGCGCGTCGGCCTGCTCGGCCTCGGCTTCGAGCGTGCTTTCCTCCGCCGCCTCCAGCCGGTCGCGGGCGATCAGCGCGTCCTCGCGGCGGGCGTCCAGCAGGTCGGCGCCGGACTCCTTCATCAGCCGCTGCTCCTCCGCATCCACGGAGGCGCGCTCGGCGGCATTGCGCAGAAGGCGCGCGCGGATGTCGCGGAGGCTATTGTCCAGGGCGGTGCGGCGCGCGCCAAGATCGGCGAAGCTGGCGGTCTGGGTCTCCAGCATCTCCTCGGCCTCGGCAAGGCGGGCCTCGGCCTCCGCCAAGGCTTCGGCGGCCTCGCTTTCCTGCATCACCGCGTCGGCCTGCGCGTCGGCGAGCTCTGCGGCTTCCTCAGCGAGGCGGGCGAGCACGCCGGAGGCATCGGCGGACAGCGCGTCCTCGCGCACCATGTCCTGCGTCAATTGAGCCAGGCGCCGCTCCAGATCCTGCCGGCGGGCGGCGATGCGACTCTCTTCCTTGTCCAATTCGCCGAGCGCGAGCGTCAGGCGCTGGAGCGCGGCGGCGGCCTCCACATCGGCCTGGCGCAGGGGCGGCAATTCGTGGGCGGCGATGGCCTGGAGGCGGGCCGCCTCCGCCTGGGCGCGGGTGCGCTCGGCGCTTTCGCGCACGGCGGCTTCCTGGGCGCGCTCGCCCTCCGCCAGGGTGCGCACCAATTCGCTCCAGCGCAGCCAGAACAAGGTCGCCTCGTTGCGGCGGATCTCCTCGGCCACCGCGCGATAACGCACCGCCTGCTTGGATTGCCGGCGCAGGCTCTCCACCTGGGCCGACATCTGGGTGATGACATCGTCCAGGCGCAGCAGATTCTGTTCGGCGGCCTTCAGGCGCACTTCCGCTTCGTGACGGCGCGCGTGCAGGCCGGCGACGCCGGCGGCCTCCTCCAGGATGCGCCGCCGGGCGGCGGGCTTGGCGCCGACGATCTCGCCGATCTGCCCCTGCCGCACCAGAGCGGGCGAGCGCGCGCCGGTGGAAGCGTCCGCGAACAACAGGTGCACGTCGCGGGCGCGCACGTCGCGGCCGTTGATTCGGTAATGCGAGCCCTGGCCGCGGTCGATCTTGCGCACCACTTCCAGATGGTCGGAATCGTTGAAGCCGGCGGGCGCGGTGCGGTCGCTATTGTCGAGATGCAGCACCACTTCGGCGGTGTTGCGCGCCGGCCGGCCGGTGGTGCCGGAGAAGATGACATCGTCCATGTCATTGGCGCGAAACGCCTTGTGCGAGCTTTCGCCCATCACCCAGCGCATCGCCTCGACCAGGTTGGACTTGCCGCAGCCGTTCGGCCCCACCACCCCGGTGAGGCCGGGCTCGATCAGCATGTCGGAGGGCTCGACGAAGGTTTTGAAGCCGACGAGCCGCAGGCGGGTGAATTTCATTAGGGGCGGTTGTGCCAATCCCGGTGGCCTTGGTCAAACAGCGTGCCCGTCGCGCGCGCCAAGGGCAAGGCGCGCGGAGCGTGACCCAAAAGAGTTTTCGAAGGACAGGCCCATGCTGTTCAATCAAGCAGGCGCAGCCAATGATGCGGCTGCTGGCGCCTTGGGCGCCGGCGACGACCTGGTGACCGAGACCACCACCCAGACCTTCATGGCCGACGTGATCGAGGAATCCAAGCGCCGCCCGGTGCTGGTGGATTTCTGGGCGCCATGGTGCGGCCCGTGCAAGACCCTCGGCCCGATCATCGAGAAATCGGTGAAGGCCACCAAGGGCAAGGTCAAGCTGGTCAAGATGAATATCGACGACCACCCGGCGGTCGCCGGGAAGCTGGGCATCCAGTCCATTCCCACCGTCTATGCCTTCGTCAACGGCCAGCCGGTGGACGGCTTCATGGGCGCGCTGCCGGAAGGCCAAGTGAAGTCCTTCATTGAGCGCCTTCTCGGCGGAGCGGTGAACCCGGATGCAGCCGAGCTGCTCGCCGCCGGCGAAGCGGCACTGGCGGAGGGCGATGCGGCGGGCGCGGCGGAGGTGTTCGCCCATATCCTGTCCGAGGATCCGGAAAACCTGAAGGCGCTCGGCGGGTTCGTGCGCGCGCAGGTGCTGGCCGGCGCCCTGGAAGAGGCGAAGGAAACGCTGGCGAGCATTCCCGCCGCCAAGCAGAGCGACAGCGCCATCACCGCCGCGCGGGCGGCGCTCGATCTGGCGGAGCAGGCCGCCGCGCTGGGCGATGCCGCCCCGCTCGAAGCCAAGGTCAATGCCGATCCCGCCGACCATCAGGCGCGGTTCGACCTTGCCGTCGCGCTCAATGCCAAGGGCCTGCGCGACCAGGCGCTCGCCCATCTGCTGGAAATCGTCAAGCGCGACCGCGCCTGGAACGAGGACGGGGCGCGCAAGCAATTGGTGCAGTTCTTCGAAGCCTGGGGACCGACCGATCCATCGACGGTCGCCGGCCGCAAGAAGCTTTCCGCGATTCTGTTCGCTTAAGGGACGCGCGTGGCCAAGCATCGCTCCTATCATTCGCCGGCGGACCTGCCGGCGACCTTGCCGGTGTTCCCGCTCGCGGGCGCGCTGCTGCTGCCGCGCGCCGAATTGCCGCTCAATATTTTCGAGCCGCGCTATCTTGAGATGATCGACGATGCGCTCGCGGGCGAGCGGCTGATCGCCATGGTCCAGCCGGACGAGAGCAAGCCCGAGGGGCCGCACGGGCCGGTGCTGTTCCAGGTGGGCTGCATCGGCCGCATCACCCAGTTCAGCGAGACCGGTGACGGGCGCTATCTCATCACCTTGTCCGGCATCTGCCGCTTCAAGGTGGGCGCGGACCTCGACGTGGACACGCCGTATCGGCGGATCGCCATCGATCCGAGCCCCTATGCGCACGATTTCCAGGAAAGCGCGGGCGAGGACGAGGTGGACCGCACCGCGCTGCTCGCGGCGCTGGCCGCGTTTCTGGAGGCGAACCAGCTGGAAGCCGATTGGGACGGCATCCAGCAGGCCGGTACGGAAACCCTGGTGAACGCGCTTTCGGTGATGTCGCCCTATGGCGCGCTGGAAAAACAGGCGCTGCTGGAAGCGCAGGACCTGAAGGCGCGGGCCGAAATGCTGGTCGCCATCACCCAGATGATGCTGGCCCGCATGCCGGGAGACGGCGAGGCGCCCCTTCAATAGACTGAGGCGCCGCAAATGGTGGCGCTGCCGATCCTCAGGGTTCCACCGCGAAGCGCAGCCGCCCCGCCGGGGCGAGGGTGTCGAGATCGAAGGTGCGCACCTCGACCGCGCCGCCCACGTCCAGCGTCACGACCAGAAGCTTGTCCGCCACCGCCGTTGAGACGATGCGCGCGCCTTTCGGCAAAGCGGCGGTGATATCGCTGGCCTTCTGGCCCTTGGCGCGCAACATGCGATAGCCGATCACGCCGAACACGGATGCGACCCCGAGCATCATGATGAGGCCGGACACCAGGGAAAAGCGCCGCACTTTTTTCAGCACGCGCTCCTGGGCGGGTGAGAGTTCCTCTTGAGGTTCGGGATCGGGTGAAGTGAAAACCATGAACAAGCCTGACTGGGTGGATGAAGACGCCGTTCTCGACGTGCTGGACGAGGCTTCCGAAGGCGAGATCGACCATGAGGTCGTCGTGCCTTTAGAAGACGTGGACGCGCGCATCGACCGCGTGCTCGCCGCCCGGCTCGACGGGCTGAGCCGGACCCGCATCCAGCGCCTGGTGGCGGAAGGGCGCGTGACCAACGGCGGGCGAGTGGTAGGAGACGTTTCCGAGCGGGTCAATGCCGGCGACGTGCTCCGCCTGCGCGTGCCGGCCCCCGAACCCGCCGAACCCGTGCCCGAGGCGATGGATCTCTCCATCGCCCATGAGGACGATCACCTGATCGTGGTGGACAAGCCGGCGGGGCTGGTGGTGCATCCCGCGCCCGGCCATTGGTCCGGCACGCTGGTGAACGGCCTGCTGCATCATTGCGGCGCCAGCCTCTCGGGCATCGGCGGGGTGCGCCGGCCCGGCATCGTGCATCGGCTGGACAAGGATACGTCCGGCCTGCTGGTGGTGGCGAAGACCGATGCCGCCCATGCGGCGCTTTCCGCCCAGTTCGCCGACCACGGCCGCACCGGCCCGCTGGACCGCGCCTATCTCGCCTTCGTCTGGGGCGTCCCCGCCCAGCGCGGCACGGTGAACGCGCCCATCGACCGGCATCCCTCCAGCCGCCAGAAAATGGCGGTGCGCACCGGCGGACGCGAGGCCGTGACCCATTGGGAGGTGCGGGCAACCTTCCT
>NCHM01000523.1 GCA_002257205.1 Rhizobiales bacterium 24-66-13
GCGCGAGCGGGCCGGCAGGAAGCGCGACCAATGCTTGCGGATGATCTGGAAGCCGCCGTAGGCCCAGCGATGGCGCTGCTTCTTGAACGCCTCGAACGTATCGGGCAAGAGGCCCCAGCCATAGCGGGTGCGGGTATAATGGGTCTTCCAACCGTTCTCGGCGATGGTGAGGCCGAGGTCGGTATCCTCGCAGATGGTGTCGGACGACCAGGAGCCGGCCTCCATCATGGCGGCGCGGCGCACCAGGCACATGGTGCCGTGCACGACGATGGCGTCATCCTCGTTGCGCTGGACCATGCCGACGTCGAAGAAGCCGGCATATTCCGCGTTCATGGCCTCGTGCATCGGGCTCAGGTGCGCGTCGCGATGATCCTGCGGTGCCTGGACGAGGCCCACGGTGGGGTCCTCGAACACCGGCACGAGATCCTTCAGCCAATTGGGCGCGACCACGTAATCGGCATCGATTACGCCGATGATCTCGGCATCGGGGGCGGTGTGCTCCAGCGCGATGCGCAGGGCGCCGGCCTTGAACCCGCTGATCTTCTCAAGGTTCAGGAACTTGAAGCGCTCGCCGAGCGTGGCGCAATGGGCGCGGATCGGCTCCACCATCGCCGGGTCGGGCGTGTTGTTGAGCGCGACGACGCATTCGAGGTTGGGATAATCCAGCCGCGCCACCGCATCCAGGGTCTGCTTCAGCATCTCCGGCGGTTCGCGATAGGCGGGGATGTGGATCGACACCTTCGGATAGCGCGAGAGCGTGGCGGCGGGCCGGGCCTCCACCAGTCGCTTCGGGGCGGGGCCGAACGCGACGGCGGCCAATTCCTCGATGCGATAGAGCAGCACGATCACCAGCGGCACGAGCAGAACCAGGGACAGCAGCAGCGTCACATAATTGCCGCCGGTGACATAATGCGTGGCCCAATGGTTGAACACCAAGGCGACCCACGCCCCGACGCCGTTCGCCGCAGCCGCGAGCACGGCGCCTTGCGACACGGTGACGGTCTGCGAGGCGCGCAGCATGGGCAGCGAGAACACGAGGCCCAGCAGCAGGGCGAGAATCGCCGTCTGGTTGAACGTGTTCGGCACGATCGGGCCGGTCAGCGGGAATTTCAGGTGCCGGTTCGCGTCGAACACGCCCCAATATTGGCCCACCGAGCCTTCGAAGCTCTTCCACGGGGCGTCGAACGCCTCAATGATATTATATTCGATGCCCATGGCCTCGGCGCGGGCGGTGAAGGTGCGGATCACGTTCGCCTGCGCGAGTTCGCCCGGCACCGCCCCGTCGCGATTGAAGCCCGCGCTCGGCCAGCCGAACTCGGCAATCACGATGCGCTTGCCGGGATAGGCGGCGCGCAGGCGATTATAAATATCTATGGAGCGGTCCACGACCTGCTCGGCGCTCACGCCTTCCCAATAGGGAAGAATGTGCGCGGCGATGTAATCCGATGCCGACACCAGCTCGGGATGGTCGAGCCACACGTTCCAGATTTCGCCTGTGGTGACGGGGGTGCTGGTCTCGCGCTTTACCTTGCGGATCAGCTCGGCCATCTCGGCCGCGCTCTTTTCGCCGCGGAAGATGGTTTCGTTGCCGATTACCAGGCCTTCGACATTGGGATTGCGCTTCGACAGTTCGACCGCCGCGCGGATTTCCTTTTCGTTGCGGGCCTCGTCCTTGTCGATCCAGGCGCCGACCGTCACCTTCAGCCCGCGCTCGGCGGCGATGGCGGGGATCAGCTCCAGTCCCATGGTGGACGAATAGGTGCGGATGGCGCGGGTATAGTCGGCCACCGCATTCACATCCGCGCGAATCTGCTCCGCCGTCACCGGCGGGCCCTTATCGGGGTGGCGGACGTCTCGGCTATAGGGCGCGAAGGACAGGCTCGAAAAGCGTTCCGTAACGCTCGGAGCGTGAACTTCCGGGCGCACGGAATACCAGATCGCGGCGTGAAATCCGGTCACAACCGTGATGATGGCTGCAGCAGCAGCAAGGCCGGGACGCATTGGCGGAGACCCACTCGAAAGGGAAATCGAACCGTTAACGCAGACTTAAGACGTCGGTTCCTGATCTTAAGCTACGGAGCACCCTTTCGACCTGCCCCAAGGTCGGCAGCGCCATTTTCGCGGCACTGCATCGAGACACTAAACCTCTCAAATCAAGAGGTAAATGGGAAGTGTGGCGGGCGATGGGCGGCCCGGAGGCCGCGCCGTGATCTAATTATTGCGCCGGTGCAGCAACATAGTCGGGATTAACCCAACATTGATGAACCCGCGCGCCCAAACGCTCCTGCGCTTTTTGATCGATGTTGCCCTGGCGCACCAGGCAGCGGAACGCCAGCTTGAGGTGCTCGGTCGGGCAACCGAACCGCTCGTACATGTCGAGATGGCGGCGCGCGGTGTCGATATCGTCGCGCCACAGCAGCGCGGCAATGCGCCGCCCGGTCCAGACACATTCCGGCAAACCGGCATTGCCCGGCAGTTTCGCGGCTTCGTTGAATTCCTCCACGGACCGGCGCTGCGCATCCCGCGCCGCCTGCTGCTCCGGCGTGATCTGCTCGGCGGGGGTTGCGGGCTTTTGGTCGGTTCCCTGCGACTGGGCGGAAACCGGACCGGCGAACGCGAGGAACAGGGCGCCCGCGAGGAGCGTGAGACGGAAACGGTCCATATTGGCCATTGGGTTCGAAGGCTGAGGGGCGGAAGACGATCCGCGGCGGCACCTTAGGAGAATGTCGGGAATTTGTCAGCATGAGGACGC
>NCHM01000524.1 GCA_002257205.1 Rhizobiales bacterium 24-66-13
ACCTTCATCCACGACGACGCATCTTGCGCGCATCCGCTCCACGCTTCAGGCGGGGTTGACGCCGGCCGGCCTGGAGGTGGAGGACGAAAGCGCCCTGCACGCGGGCCATGGCGGGGCCACCCGCCGGGCGGATGGCGGCATCACCCATCTGCGGGTCCGTGTGGTGGCGCAGGCCTTCGCCGGCAAGAGCCGGGTGGAACGTCACCGGCTTGTGAACACCCTGCTCGCCCAGGAGATCGCGGAAGGGCTCCACGCCATCGCCATCGACGCCAAAGCGCCGGGCGAGACGGCGCCGGGCGAAAGGGCACGGGGCGAAGGGGCACGGGGCGCATAGCCATGGACGCGCCCGCCGGTTCCGCCGCGTCCCCGATGACCGCAGAGGAGGGGATCGTCGCCGACGGCGCGTTGGTGCTGTTTTCCGGCGGCCAGGATTCCACCACCTGCCTTGCCTGGGCGCTGGAACGCTTCGCGCGGGTGGAAACCCTCGGCTTCGATTATGGCCAGCGCCACCGGGTGGAACTCGACGCGCGGCAGAAGCTGCGGCCGGCGCTTTCCGCGCTCGATCCGCGCTGGGCCGCGCGGCTGGGCGAAGACCACACGCTCTCCCTCGACGCGCTCGCCGCCGTCTCCGACACCGCCTTGACGCGCGACGTGGAGATTTCCATGGGTGCGAACGGCCTGCCCAACACCTTCGTGCCGGGCCGCAACATCCTCTTCCTCACCTTCGCCGCCGCGCTCGCCTATCGGCGCGGCCTGCGCCACATCGTCGGCGGCATGTGCGAGACCGATTTCTCCGGCTATCCCGATTGCCGCGACGACACCATCAAGGCGGTCCAGGTGGCGCTTAATCTCGGCATGGATAGCCGCTTCGTGCTGCACACGCCGCTGATGTGGATCGACAAGGCGCAGACCTGGAACCTCGCCGCCCAATTGGGCGGGACGGCGCTGGTGGATCTGATCGTGGAAGAGACCCACACCTGCTATCTCGGCGAACGCGGGGCGCGCCACGACTGGGGCCATGGCTGCGGCACGTGCCCGGCCTGCCATCTGCGGGCGGAGGGCTATCGCCGCTTCGCCGCCACGCGCAGCTGAAGGAGAGGCGAGAATGAAACGCTCGGCATCCCGCGCCACGGCCGGCGCGCTCGCGTGCAGCCCGCTCGTCTGCGGCCCGCTGGCGCTCGGAGTTTTGGCGGTCGGTCTTCTGATGCTCGGCCTTGCCGCTCTGCCCCGGCCTGCGGGCGCGGCCAGCTTCGATTGCGCCGCCGCCAAGGCGCCGGACGAGAAGGCCGTCTGCGCCACCCGCAGCCTCAATGATCTCGATGTGAAGATGGCGACCCAATACGCCATCGTTACCCGCCTGGTCGGCATGGGCCGGCGCGGCGACCTCCAGGACCAGCAGCGCGCCTTTCTCAAGCAGCGCGCCGCCTGCGGCAGCAACGTCGCCTGCATCGCCAAGGCCTATCAGGACCGGATCGCGGTGTTCGAGGGCGTGCTGGACGGGGTGGTGTCGCTCGGGCCGTTCTGAGGCGTCTCCGAGGCCTCGGCGCGCGGTGGGGGCGGGACAGGTTTGCCGCGCGGTGGATTCAGGACCGGCGCGCGGCGCCACACCGCCTCCGGTCGGAGGCGCGCGGCGGCCACGCTTAGGCAGGTTTGCCGCGCATGTCGCCCGGCGCGGATTCATCCGTGGCGAACCTTCGCCCGAAATCGCGGTGTCATCGCCCGGAAAGGCGCGGCGAAGGGCCAGGAAACCGCTCTTCGTCCGCGCTAAGCCATTGTTTCACGTGAAACATTTTGATGAGATCGGGGCTCAGGCGAACGGCACATTACTTTCCGCATCGCCCAGCGGCCGTTGCATCAGCACGGTATCCAGCCAGCGGCCGAACTTGAGCCCGGTATTTTGCAGCACCCCGATATCCGCGAACCCGCAGGCGCGATGCAGCGCGATGGAGCCGGAATTGGCGCTATCCCCGATCACCGCCACCATCTGCCGATAGCCGCGCGCCTCGCTCTCGGCGATCAGCATGTTCATGAGCGCCCGCCCGATGCCGCGCTGCTGCGCGAACGGGGCGACATAGACCGAATTCTCCACCGTCCAGCGATAGGCGACACGCGGGCGGAAGGCGCCGGCATAGGCATAGCCGAGCACCGTGCCATCAGGGTCGAGCGCTGAGAAATAAGGATAGCCCTCGGCGACCAGGGCTTCGAAGCGGCGGGTCATTTCGGAGAGGTCCGGCGGCTCCAGCTCGAACGAGGCGGTGCCGGTGCGCACGGCCGCTTCATAGATGACGTGGATGCCGGGAAGGTCGGAATGGGTCGCGAGGCGGATCAGCATGGCGGCGTCATAAAGCGTTTTGGCGCGCAGTGGAAACCGGTTTGTGTGAAGAGAACGCGCAGGCCGCAAAATGAAAAGGCCCCGGCTTGCACCGGGGCCTTCCGTGTCTTTACCGTCGCGCGTGGCGCGGGGCGGATCAGTTGCTGTTGCGGTTGCCGAACAGCTGGAGCAGCATCATGAACATGTTGATGAAGTCCAGGTACAGCGCCAGCGCGCCCATGATGGCCTTCTTGCCCATGGTGGCGCTGTCGTCACCCTGGAAATACATCTCCTTGATGCGCTGGGTGTCGTAGGCGGTGAGGCCCGCGAACACCAGCACGCCCACCACGGACACGATGAACTGCAGCATCGTGGAGCCGAGGAAGATGTTGACCACCGAGGCGATGATGATGCCGAACAGGCCCATGATCAGGAAC
>NCHM01000525.1 GCA_002257205.1 Rhizobiales bacterium 24-66-13
CGGACCGGCGTTTCCGGCGCTTGCAGCACCGCCTTGATGGCGCTGCGCCACGCCGCCGGGAAGGCGGCGAGGCAAAGACCCTCGATGACGAGGACCAAACCGAGGGCGGCTACCAGATCGCGCATCGACCCTCGCGCCGCGATCAGCGTGCGGGCGCGGGTTGCGCCGGGGCGGCCGCCGCTCCAGCGGCCGGTGCAGCCGCAGCCGGGGTCGGGACCGGCCTTCCGCCATTGCCGAACGGATCGACGAAATAACGGAAGAAGGTCGAATCCGGGCTGATCAGCAGACGCGTGTCGCCGGGCTTGAGGCTCGCCTCGTACGCCTGCATGGAGCGATAGAAGGCGAAGAAGTCCGGATCGCGCCCGAAGGCGTCGGCGAAGATGGCGTTGCGTTCCGCATCGCCCTGACCGCGCAATTGCTCGCCGCGCGAGGTTGCCTCGGCCACCACGATGGTGGCTTCCCGCTCCGCCCGCGACCGCAGGCGCTGGGCCGCTTCCGCACCCTGCGCCCGGATTTCGGCCGCCTCGCGCTGGCGTTCCGTCTGCATGCGCTGGAACACCGCCTGGCTGTTCGCTTCAGGCAGGTCGGCACGGCGGATGCGCACATCCACGACCACGATGCCGAAGTTGGAGGCTTCCCGGTTCACCTGCTCGGCGATTCGCCGCATCAGGCCTTCGCGATCGTCACGCACGACGCTGGTGAAGGTGCTTTCGCCGAGAACGCGCCGCAGCGACGAGTTGAGCACCGTCGCGAGCCGGGAATTGGCGGCCTCGATGCTGCCCACCGCCTGATAGAACCGCAGCGGGTTCGAGATGCGATAGCGGGCGAAGGCGTCCACCACCAGGCGCTTCTGGTCCGAGGCGATCACTTCCTGGGACGGATTTTCCAGGTCGAGGATGCGCTTGTCCAGATAGACCACGCTGTCGATGAACGGGATCTTCCAGTGCAGGCCGGGGCTGGTGATGGGGGTCAGCGGATCGCCCAGCCGCAACACCAAGGCCTGCTGGGTCTGGTTCACGATGAAGGCGGACGAATAGAGGCCGATCAGCACGACCACGGCGATGACGGCAAGGACGCCGCCGAGAACGGGATTTTTCATCGGGCGGCTCCTTGGGGCTGGGTGGTGCCCTGGGGCGCCGTCGATCTGCGTCCGATATCGCCGAGCGGCAGCACCGGCACCACGCCGCCTTCGCGGGCGGTGGAATTCTGATCCACCAGCACCTTGTCCATGCCGCCGAGCACCCGCTCCATGGTTTCGAAATACATGCGCTGGCGGGTCACGTCCTTCGCCTTCACATATTGCTCATAGATGCTGAGGAAGCGCTCGGCCTGGCCCCGGGCTTCCACCACGGTGCGCTCGCGATAGGCCTGCGCGGCGTTATCGATCTGCGCCGCCTGTCCGCGCGCCTCGGGGAGGACGCGGTTGGCATAAGTCTGCGCTTCGTTTTGGGCGCGCTCCGCATCGGCGCGGGCGGCCTGGACGTCGCGGAAGGAATCGATGACCTGGGAGGGCGGATCCACCTTCTGCATCTGCACCTGGGTGATCTGCACCCCTGCGCCATAGCTGTCGAGGGTGCGCTGCATGAGGTCATGCACGTCCTGCTCGATGGTCTGGCGAGCGCCGGTGAGGATGGGCTGGATATTGGTGCGGCCGATCACCTCGCGCATGGCGCTTTCCGCCACCGCCTTGATGGTGCCTTCGGGATTCTGCACGTTGAACAGGAATTTTTCGGCGTTGTTGATCACCCAAAACACGGCGAAATCCACGTCGACGATGTTTTCGTCGCCGGTGAGCATCAGGCTCTCTTCGGGAATGTCGCGCATCACGGTGCTGCCGCGGCGCGCATCCTCGGTGAGGCGCATGCCGATGTCGAGTCGATTCACCCGCGTCACCTTGGGCGTGATCACCGTCTCGATGGGGTAGGGCAGGTGGTAGTTGAGGCCCGGCTGGGTGATCTCGACGAACCGGCCGAAGCGGAGCACCACGCCCTGCTCGTCGGGCTCGACCCGATAGAAACCCGACAGCAGCCAGCCGGCCACCACGAGGGCCACCACCAGAATCGCTCCCTTGGTCCCCATGGAACCCGGAAGCATGTTCTTGAGCCGGTCCTGACCGCGCCGGATCAGGTCTTCAATGTCCGTTGGCGTTGGTCCCGAAGAGGAAGGCCCCGTACCCCAGGGACCGCGAGGCCCGCTTCCCCATGGGCCACTGCCCTGATTCTTCCACGACATCCGCCGTCTCCCGTTGGAGCGCCACACACGGGCGGTCCACCACAATCGAAACCGCCTGCGTCCTGAAGCTCCAGCGACTCGCTCAAAAAAGCGCGCCTGGATCGACCGACTGGCAGCGGGTTATAGAAAGGCACGCGCCACGTTTCAACGCAGCGCGTGCTTCACAAGAGAGTCAGATAGGGGGCCGACCAAGCTTACGCAACGGGAGTTCCGCTTGCTCCAGTGCGGTCGGCGGTACTCGAGGCGCGACTGGGTGCCGCATGACCCCGGTAGTGATCAAGAACGAAGAGGCGGATCGCGGAAGAAAGATTCCCCTGCGTGCGCGACGAGTCGATGGTCGCGACAAGGTCAGACAATGTCAGGCGGCGACTGCTCGCGATTTCCTTCAAGGCATCCCAGAAGGCATCTTCGAGGCTCACGCTGGTTTTGTGACCGGCGATCACGATGGACCTTTTCACAACGGGGCTTTTCATGTGTTTTCCCTCTTCGTGAGCAGATGG
>NCHM01000021.1:0-24261 GCA_002257205.1 Rhizobiales bacterium 24-66-13
CGTGCTCGCCGCAACGCCTGTCGCCTGGATCGTCAAGAACGGTGTCGATGCCCAATCCCGGCGTCCCTATTCCATCGCCATGTTGCCGAGCGACAAGGCCATGCTCGCCTTCGAATGCCAGGATGACCGGGATATCATGGTCGGCCTCACCATCCGCGCCGATCTCATGCCGGCCAAACCCACCGCTCAGAGGGCGACGTTCCGGGCTGGGAACGCCGCGCCGCTCTCCATCGACATGGCCGTCGAGCCGAGCAAGGTCGGGCCGATCTTCATCGCCCGGCTTTCGGAGAACCAGCAGGCCTCAAAGCTCGCGACCTATTTGATGGCGCAGAAGGGGGAATTGACTGCATCGATCGCTGGCCAGACCTTCACCTTCCCGGATGACGGCCGAGAAGATGCCTTTATCGCCACCCTCAAGGCTTGTGGCATTGCCCTCTCGAAGCCGAAATGACGGGACGTCGATGACCCCCGCTTCCTCCTCCACACGGACCCCGGCATGCGCGAGGCAGCACGCTTGCAAATATGGCCTCTCCGCATCATCGATTTTGAGGCAAGCTCACTGGAGGATGGCGGATATCCCATCGAGGTGGGACTTGCCGTCTGGCCGGCGCCGGACGAGCCCATCCAGGTGTGGTCGGCGCTTATCCGGCCGACGCAGGATTGGACCGAATTCGGCCATTGGAGCGAACTCTCACAAGACGTGCACGGTATCGACCAGGCCGAGCTCGCCACAGCCGAATCGCCGATGGCTGTCGCGAGGAGCCTGAACACACTGATCGGCGGCGGGCCAGTCTGGTGCGATGGAGGGCCCTTCGACGCCTATTGGATGGATGCCCTGTTCGAAGCGGCGGGTATAAAGCCGAGCTTCACGCTGCGCAGTTGGGACGGCCTGCTGCGCGAACTCGGCGATGAAGTGAGCCAAGGGGTACGGGATCAGCTGGAACACGCCGAAGTGCGGCACCGGGCTGGAGAGGATGCTTCAATGCTGATGGAGGCGCTTGCAGCTGGGTTGAGGTGTGGGCGCTGATCGGCATGGGGCCATGGATCTGGACAGCGAGTAGCGCAGCGCAAATGAGTCGGTTGCGACCCGCCGATTTCGAAAGTATCCGCTTTCTGAAGGCATAGACCGAAACGCTGAAGATTTGCATAGCGGGCGAGAGCTGAAGCGCATTTCCTTGTTAGTCTTCGCACTCAGGTCGCCCCATGGAACGGCTCAACTCTATCCATTCGCGCTTGGATAAGCCGCTCTCCTCCTGAGATATCAGCTCACCGCGAAGCCACCCACGCACTACAGCCGCCGCAGCGATAGAAAGCTCAAGCCGGCCGAGTTGATAATCCGAGAATGCTTCATAAGTATGCGGCGTCCATAACCGAACAATCTCGGCGATCTTTAGGGCGTATTGACGGATCTCCCATTGTGCATGTTTATCCATCCGAAGCTGCAAGAAACGCATGAGGTTATGAAGATTAACCTTCCAATACCACTGCGTATAATAGGACACCGGAAGAACAGATCGCGCAAGTTCTCGCGTTAATCCTAGCTTGGAGGGGTCACCAGATCCACCGTCATCACCCGAGTTAAGTAACGATAAATAATTTCTGTAGGCGTCCTCTGCGCCTGAAGTGATCCGCTGAATCACCTCTGACTGTTCCACCTCTCCAAGCGCTTCTCCTCTGCCCTGGCGATTCGATGTGCTTTGAGCAGCTATAGCCTCTCGACTTGGCACGTAATATTCTTTGTCGAGAATTGAGTATCTAGCCGAATACTCGTTAACCGAGGCTGTGCGATGCCGAATCCATTGCCGGGCCACAAAGATGGGCATTTTTACGTGCAGCTTTATCTCCGCCATCTCAAAGGGCGTAGTGTGATTGTGGCTTAGGAGGTAGCGGATAAGCCCTCGGTCATCACGTACCGTTTTGGTGCCGGCTCCATAGGAAACGCGTGCCGCCTGCACCACGGCGTCGTCTCCCCCCATGTAGTCGACAACTCTGATAAAACCATGATTTAATATGGGGTATTCGCGACCTAGAATCGCGTCCAGTTGTGGGCAGTTAGGGCGGTCAGACATCAAAGGCGGTCTCACATCAACGCAGCGCGCTTATGTTTCGCAAACTGGAACTCTGCGAGCTAGGCTACATAACGACGCCGCCCCTGTGGCTGGGTCAAGAGCCCAGTTCGCCGTGCGGGTACGTTTTGCCCATAATCATGACCAAGCCCCCCCCTTTGCGGCAGCGCCATTGCCTTCTGCAAGAACAGCCGGCTGGCGTGCGTTGAGCGTCTTTTCTGGCTGCGGCGGCCTTGATCTCGGCTTCCTTCAGGAGGGGATATTTGCGAGCGCAGCGCACGATATCGATGGCAAAGCGCTTGCCACTTATGCGCGCAACATCCCGAGCACAACCATTCGCGCGAACTTGGCAGAGACAATACCTTCGAGCTGCGACAACCATGTGTTGCTCGCAGGCGCTCCGTGCCAAGGCTTCTCCACCGCTGGCAAACGAGAAGTGGAGGATCCTCGCAACGCACTGTTAATGCGTGTGGCGGACATAGCTCTGCACAACCACTCCCAGGTTGTGGTAGTTGAGAATGTGCCTGCGGCCACCTCGGGTCCACACCGAAGGCATTGGGAGGCATTGGAAGATCGCCTGCGTCTCGCGGGATATAACGTGCGGCGAGTGGTACTCGAGGGCGAAGCTTCAGGTCTCGCACAACGTAGGAGGCGCCTATTCCTACTTTGCTGGCTAGGTAGCGACTGTATCAACATACTCTTGCCTGCCAAGCCCGCCTTAACCGTTCGAGAGGCATTTGGCGGACTTGAAGGAGTCGACGACCACGATGTCGTATGGCCGCATCGCAGTCACAAAGATTGGCAAATTGCTCGTCACATTCCTCCAGGACACAGGCTTAGCAACGTTCGCCGAAGCGATCGAACAGTAGCGACCTGGGATATTCCCGAGGTCTACGGGGATACATCCGAGGAGGAGCGCCGCGTGCTAACCGCGGTATCTAGATTACGGCGGCGGGATCGAGTTCGGACCTTCGGCGATGGGGACCCCGTACCGCGTGACCGTATCAGCCAAGAGTTGGGGCGTGACGCGGATGTCGACATCGAAAGACTCATCGCGGCGGGATATCTGCGACCAGTGGAGAAACTCGTTGAGTTGAGGCAAACCTACAACGGACGCTATCGTCGACTGATATGGGATGCGGCAGCTCCGACAGTCGACACCAAGTTTGGCCGCATGGATCTTTTCTTACATCCGAGCGAACACCGCGGGATGACATCCCGCGAAGCCGCACGCATCCAAGGTTTTCCGGACGCGTTCAGGCTCACAGGCTCGGCTAAGGACAAATTCGTGCAAATCGGCAATGCTGTGCCCCCTCCCATGGCGGCCGCCATTGCTGCGTTCGTGCGCGAAGCGCTTCTTAAGGCCTGAAATGAACGAAATATTCCGCTTAGTTGAACCCTGGACCATGGACGCGGACAGCGATGACCTGATCCAACTGCGTGACCATCTCGTCTGGCTGCAAAAAGAGCTTTTCCATGAATATGAACCCAATCGATACGAATCCTTTGATGATCGCGTTTCGGCGTGGCTGAGAAACGTGCCGGACGGTGATGACCGAAAGTCGCTGTTCCGTCTGCTTGAGCATCTTTTCTTTGTCGGCAAACAGCAGTTTGATTCGCTTTGTCGTGCCGCATACGGCGCCCAGACGACGAGATGGTTGATAGACTTGGAGTGCCTGAGTTTGACAAACCCTCAGCTCTCCCAACTCATCGACAAGGAGATGAGAAACACATGGTTCTGCCCTATCACTGATAGCATGCGAATCAATTCGTTTCTTAAGCTTAACGGGCACCCGGGCCATGACTATCGTCCAGATTGGCGCTCGCTGCAGATATTTGCCGATCCGGATAAATTACGTAATTACGTCCTCGCCGACAATATCAAGCGCTTGGTACTGCTTGAGGATTTTGTGGGTTCGGGAAACCAGATAAAAGAGGTAGTTGGCTGGGCGGCAGCAACTTTACCAAGAATTCCAATACTTGTAATTCCGCTCGTATGCTGCCCCGCTGGAGTGAAAACAGGAAAAGAACTTAGCTCTTCCCATGGAAATGTTATATTTTCACCCACTTTGACCCTTCGCCCAGAGCATTTTCTAATCGAGACCCCACGGGCTAATGAGCCTGAGGTATTCGCTCAGGTTCGCAATCTCATTCATCGCGTGGGCGCTAGACTAAATGGGTGGGAAAGCAATTTGTTCGGATACGAGACTACGGGCGCACTCGTGGCGCTTTACTCAAATTGCCCCGATAACACTCTCCCTATTGTCCACTATAAAGGGGCCGATTGGAATCCCCTCTTTCCCCGCGTCCGAAGGAGCTGAAAATGGCCCGCAATCCGTTCCAGCAGCTGTATGTGGGCGAAAAGGTTGATCCGGAAGAGTTCGTTGAGATCTTCAGCCACAAGCTAGTCCAGCATGCAATGCCATTGTTTCAGCCGGGGCACGTGGTGCTTTCCGGAGTGCAGGGAAGTGGCAAGAGCATGCTTTTTAAGCTGTTTCAGCCGGAGGTGAGGGCAGCTTATGCCGCAATGAAAAAGGAGTTTCCGATCCCAGCAGATTCCTTCCACTTTATTGGCGCCGGTATAAATATAAATACTGCACGTTGCAACGAATTTGGTAACCGTCGCCCGGAAGCTGAGAGTAGCACTCAAGAGCTGATGTTCGGGGATTTCTTCAATTACGTCGTCTGCCTCGACATGATTAAATCTGTCAGGATGTTAGCCGCGGAGCCGTCAATCTGCTCCGCGTTAGGGCTTAAGCTGCAGGCTAATCAGATTTCAGAATTTGTTTGTCGGGTTCGCGAGAGCGACGTGTGGGAGGGTTATCTCGACGAGACAAGAGATCTTGAATCCCTAGTTGCGCGAATGCATGGGAGAGTGGCTCTCTACAGGCGTTACATGAATGGAAATGATAAAAGCCTAAACGCTCAAATCGCCTCAAGCAAAACGTCGGCCGGCGAGCCGATGAAGATACTTGTGAACGCATTTAAGGCATCTGGAGCGGTTCCAAACTCTACTGAATTTTATGTTGTTGTCGATCAGTATGAGGAACTCGCCGTAATAAAAGGCGGGGATAAGGATGTCGATTATCGTAGCGTTGTTAACAAGGTAATCAGCCGAGATCCAACGCTTTCTTATCGCATCGGAACGCGGGGATATGCTTGGCGCAACCATCTTAACGTGTTCGGCTCTCACGGACACCTTGAACAAGATCGCGACTATAAATTGGTAGAAATCGACGCGACGCTTCGCGCCCAGGAAATCGGCGGAACAAGCATCTATCCCGACTTTGCCAATGACGTATTTCTTCGGCGACTCAGATATTCAGCGACTTCTGGAACCTCGCGGGCAGCGGCCTCTCGCATATCGGACGCATTGGGTCGCTCTCCTACTCCGAAGGACGAAGCCATATTGCTCGCCGGTCATAGTCCGGGCGCGGTAGTGCGTCCCGATCCCGAGTGGCCGCCGGCTATAGTAGATGGATTGCGGGAGCTCGCCACCGTTGATCCACTCTCTGCGAAGTTAGGGGAGGTATGGTATCGCCAAAAAGGTATCGAAGGAACTACTTTAGAAGAGCGACCTTGGGAAGCGCGAAGCAAGCAGTACTGGAGAAAAGAACGTATTGAACTATGCTTACTGGCAATCGGCGGCCTTCGCAAGCAACGGGTTATCTATAGCGGTGAGGAAAATATACTCGGCCTTAGCGGTCGAAATATACTTCTTTTTCTAAGCTTGTGTCAGTATATATGGGATTACGCTACTCAATCAAGTGCGAGCAGAGATCGGGAGCCTGAATTGCCTGTTTCTCGAGGTGTGCAAACCATTGGCGTGTTTCAAACTGCTCGGACGTGGCTAGACAGAATCCCATCTGACTACGGGCGCAGCGATGATCGTTATAAACTCATCCAACTACTTGGAGAGAAATTTTCGACTGCGCTTCACGGCGATTTGAAAATGAGTAATCCGGGGCAAAATGGTATTTCCCTTAGTATCGAAGATTTGCGCGCTAATCCAGACATATTCCGATTTTTGATTGAAGCTGTTGACTATGGGAATTTAGTTATGATTGAGCATGCGACGCGCAACAAAGACCGGAAGCGTCGTTACAAATTTTACCTAAATCCGCTCTACTGCCCAATATATCGGATCCCATATCAACACTCTAAAGAGCCGATCTATATAACGGTGGAGCGTTTTAAAGAGTGGCTTGCCGAGGCCGGAGTTGTGGAGTCTCTTAAATCACAACCTGCACGAGGACGGGCCAAGCCTTTGTCAAATCTTCCCCTCTTGGACATGATGGACCGGACGCGTGACTAGCCGTTTTCGCCCATGGGGCCCATTGCAGTGGCTGCTCCCGAAGCTACCGATTCAGCAATGGGCGCTCCTAGGAGTTCTCGGAACTGAGGACCGCTGCACAGCGGTCCTCAGTGTAATGGACCAGAGTTTAACCTCCAGGCGGTTCTTGAAGATAATGGACCCGCATGTCTCGCCCGGCGAGTCAATCGACAATCGATTAAATGTGATCCAACGACGGTTGGTTGATGCTGGCACCTCAGTTCAAGATATCAGGACGGTAGAGCTCCTAGAGAACATCGACGCGATGCGCGAAGAGTTGGAGCTTTTTCTTGCCAATTCCGGCCCGAACATTGTGTTTGACATTTCATCCATGCCTAAGTGGTGGTCGTTTCCCATGATCCGGTTTCTCATGGAAAGCGATCGCGTGGAAACACTAGTGGTAACTTACACTTCTGCGCTGTCATATGGTCGAAGGCTATCATCTGATCCAAAGGCTCTGGGGCGACTTCCGACTTTTGATGAACCTCGCGTAAGCGATCGGTACGACGAAGTTATCATCGGAGTTGGGTTTGCACCGCTGGGACTCAAAGATTTGTTTGAGGAAAATGTGGGAAAAATCCGTTATCTATTTCCCTTTCCTCCTGGGCCTCCAAACTTCCATCGAAATTGGCATTTCCTGCGGAGTTTAAACGAGGAGGTCGAGAATCGCGCCCTTACGGCCGAGGATAGATGGCACGTGCACATGTATGATGTACCTAGTGCCTTCGATGCTCTTTGCAAGGCGACAGGGAGCGGCAATCAGAGTTGCGCTCTGGCGCCTTTTGGGCCGAAAACGCTTTCTCTTGCAATGTGTCTATTCGCACTTGCTGTCGATGGGGCAGGCAAAGAGCCTGTGCACGTCTTCTATACTCAACCCCAACGTTATGCACTTGACTATACCACAGGTATCGGGAGCGTGGATGGAGTGGCTGACATCAAGGGATATTGTCTGCGAATTGCGGGACGCGACCTATACACACTTTAAGGCGAGCGTCCGCATTGCGACAAGATGCTAGCTTCCTCTTATGGCGCAACGGCGACCTCACTCAATGGGTCCGATACGGCTAATGGTGGCTTTGCTCACGCCTGTGATTCGCGCGAGTTCGCGCACACTCTCTCCTTCGGCCCTACGCTTGGCAACGAAGGCACGCTGATCGGCCGATAGCACATGCTTGCGGCCGAATCGCACGCCTCGCGCCTTGGCGCGAATGCGGCCTTCTCCTGTGCGTGTTCTGATCAGCTCTCTCTCGAATTCGGCAAGACCACCAAGTACGGTGAGCATAAGACGGCCATGCGGCGTTGTCGTATCAGCCCAGCCATCGCCAAGGGACTTGAAGGCCGCGCCGCGTTCGGCGATCTCGGCAAGAATATTGAGCAGATCACGCGTCGAGCGTGCCAGGCGATCGAGCCGAACGACCAAAAGCGTGTCACCGGCTCGCAAGGCCGCCAGGCATTTTCGCAGCTGTCTGCGATCATTTTTCGCGCCGCTTGCCGTCTCTTGGAAAAGCTTCTCGCAGCTGGCGGCCCGGAGGTGTTCGATCTGGCTATCTAAGGTTTGTCCATCAGTTGAGACGCGCGCGTAGCCAATAATCATTTGTGCATTATGAGACTATATTACGAGACAGTCAACGCATTGAAATTTCAGAGCATAAATATCGTCTCATATATTTTGATTTATGAGACGGGTTGGCAGAGATTGCCGTATTTTGTGAGCAGAATAGACTTCTTCTGGACGGCATGGTGGCTAATCGCGTAAAAGCCAATTTCTGCTCGGGAGTGAAAGTCCTCCCGGATCGCACCAGCGCCGTAACTGCAGCGACCTTATGGGGCCCAGCGGTATTTAAATGATGCAGAGAAATATTGAATTTACGTATATTTGAGTCGCGAAAATGCCCCCCCAACTCAATAACCCTAGGGGGCGGCATAAACTCCCATTGAAATTGATCTCGGCGGATTTACCTGCATTCAATCACAACACGTCCATGCAGCGGAGCATGCCAGTCATCGGCATGCAGCAGTCCCCCACTGTTGATTCAAAAAAATTAATACCTGAGCTAGTGTAGCCTCACAGATAGGCTGGATCAATTCGGATCTTCAAGATGCTGGGATCCACGGGGTTCTCTCGGATACGACCGGCGCCGCTCTGATTCAGCAGCCAAAAGCCGTTCCCGTCTTCACAAGCGGTCTCGCTTTCAAGCTCTCGCAGCCACTGCACCATTCGGGGAAAATGGCGGTTCGCACCGATGTTCATTCGCCGCTTCCACCCCATCGTGCTCCCGACCCTGTTGATCACGCCACGCAAAAATTCGTTCAGCGGCAGGTCGTATACATCACCGCGGCTACGATCGCGCGCCTCCTCGCGGCAGGCGTTCTTGAAGGCATTCGGTGAAGCGTCGTCAATTTCAACGGGGACGAGGATCTCGCGATGCGTTGAAGATATGGATTCTGCTGAAAGCAGTCCATCATCGATCATTTCTGCAAGGATCGGCTGTTGAGACGATGTCGAGCGTAGGGAGTTGATCAGATTATTTGATTCATTTTTGTTCACCTGAATTTCGTCGATGTAATGATTTAGGATTTTTTTAAATCGTTCAATTGCGGTCAAATCGGAATATTCGGGTAAAGACCTGCCTGTGGCTTCCTGAAACGCCTTATTCATATCATTGATAATTTTCGAGTAAGCCCTAAGGCCGGCGTTTGAGTTATCGTAATTGGACATCGGACCAAATTTCATAGCTACGCTCCCCTCGACTCCACGCCATTTACCGCTGGCATTGCCGCGTTGCAATGATATGGGTGCTCAGGAATGGAGAACGCGTAGCGTCACGATGGTCCCCGCGGCTGGTCCCATTCGACCGAACCCAGCCCGGAAAGGCCGCACAAGGCGGGCATTGAAGAAATCGGCGCGGCAGATGTAGTCCGGCGGCGTGCGATTCGGCCGCAAGCATGTGCTCTCGGCCGATCAACGTGCCTTCGTTGCCGAGCGTAGGGCGGAAGGAGAGAGCGTGCGCGAACTCGCGCGAATCACAGGCGTGAGCAAAGCCACCATCAGCCGTATCGTTCCCATTGATTGAGGTCGCCTCGCGCAAGAGCCAGAAGCTCGCTGCTACGACGACGAATGACCGGTTTGGGGCCGGCAGCGGACTGGCAGCTTGTGGTCAAATGCCCTCGAAAGTAGACGTTGACTGGCTGACAGGTTGATTTGCGACGCCCGTCACTCCTTTGGCAAGCGTGCAGCTCGCGAAGGTTGCTGGCGAGCTGTCGACCTTCGTCTGGACCGCCCTTGTAGATATTGTCCACCTTCTCGCAATACGCATGGAGAACTGCCCCGCCGGACATGCCCTCCGCCGGGATGGACCTTCTCCGTGGTCCGTCACCTTCCGGTCGCTTCGGCGGCGATAGCGCCGTCCCGACCGTCAGTGCGACCTTGCGAATTGACCTCGAAGCCTTACCATCCGGCCCGAATAGGGGGGTGGATGACCTGGCACATTACGGCGCGCATGGCGTGGCACGACCGCGGCTGGGATGGTCGCGTATGTGACGATCCGGCGGGAAACAGCTACTGCACGGGGAGCCATTCGCTGCTCTCGGAGCGGCTGGCCCGCGAGAAGCGCGTCGAGTGCGAACGCCCCTGCGCGGCGCTGGACGCCGACCTGCCCGACTACCAGCCGCCGTGCTTCTGGACGTCGTCAGCGTTCTCGCCCGCGCCGACCGCGACGTTGCACCGGCATCCCTTCGCCAGATACCGTGACGATAAGCGCATCGAGGGTACGCTTCCGCCGGCCTCGCTCTACACTTGGCCGTTCCGCCTCTCGATGACCCACGCCTCCTACAAGAGGCACGGAAGCTATTTTCCCGACATTGAGGACCGCATCGCCCGGTTCGTGGCGCGCCTGAAGGCCGGCAGGTCGCTGGTCTTCCTCTACCTCAACTACGACAATCCGATCTCGGCGGACGAGTACAAGTATGCCCTCGTCGGCTGTGCGCGGCTTACCGAGCTGGCCGGCTCGGGCGATTTCGCCTTCGACGACGAGGAGCTCGACCGCCTTCGCGGCGGCGACGGGATGAAGAACTTCCCGACGATGAACTGGGCGATCCGGCTCTCGCACGAGGGCGTGGCCGGCGTCCGGCTGCCCTACCACGAATACCTGGGGCACATCGCCGCCCATCCCGAGGACGAGGGGAAGCTCGCCGAGATCCGCGTGCTGATCGACGAACCCGCGCAGCTTCCCAACTTCAAGTATGTCTCGGAGCAGGTGCACGACGACCACGCGCTCGCGCTCCTCTACAAGCTCAAGCGGGCGCTGGCCCGCGCCCAGGAGCACGGCATCGCCGACGTCGACGGCATGGTCGACCGGGTCGAGGACTACATCGCCGAAGCCTGGGAGGACCGCGGCCTCTACCCGGGGCTCGGATCGGTCCTGAACGTACTCGCCGACCTATCCGAGGGCGAATACGAGGTCGAGGGGTCGCGGGGGCCCGCCCTGGCGGACGCGCTCCGCACCTCGCTGCCCGCCGGCGCCGACCTGCTTGACACCGCCTTCGACTTGATCGCCGCCAAGGGCGCGGTGCCCGATGCGCTCGCCGGCCACAAGGCGACGATCCGGGACGCGCGCGCGGGCTTCCGCGACAACCGGCACCTGTCCGGGCTGCTCCGCAAGCTCACCCTGTTCACGCTCACGCCGCGACAGGTGGGGCGCGTTCTCTTTCCCGAGGACGATGGCCCGCACGCCTTCGGGGGCCTAGCGGTCTCGCCCGGCGACATCGTCGCGAACCCCTATGTCCTGGCCGAGAGCTACGTGCCCGCGACGGACGATGGCGACGAGGATCGCGAGGACCTCGACCGCGAGCAGCGGAGCGACGGACCGATCGACTACGCGGTGATCGACATCGGCATGTTCCCGGATCATCGCTACCTGGATCGCCGCGACGATCTCCACGACCTCACGGTGACTGGACCGGAGCGGCTGCGCGCGTTCGCGCACGAGGCGTTGGCCGCGGCGGAGGACCAGGGGCACAGCTTCATGTCCACCGCCGGCCTGGTCGAGCATGCGGCCGCCCATCCGCTATTCTACCGCGACAGCCTCAAGGTCACCCAGGCGCAATTCCTCTCGGACAGGCATCTCGCCCACTTCCGGCAGCGGCTCCACGTCGAGTTGGTGGACGGCGGCCACTACTTCTACCTGCAGCGCGCATGGGACGCGGAGCAGGTCGTGATGCGTTTCGTAACGGGCCGGCTGGGGCAGAAGCCGGTCAAGGCCGACCTGACCTGGATCGGCGGCTACGTCGCCGCGGAGTCGGCGGCGCTCGCTTCCGGGATCAGGGATTTCGACGTCGAGGGCTTCGCCGCGGAGCGCATGTCTATGATGAACGGCGCGATGACCCGGCGCCTCTACTGCGCCACGGGGCGTCCGGGTTCGGGCAAGAGCCAGGCCGTGGCCGAGCTGCTCAGGCGTTTCGACGCCGCGAACGAGCGTACGATCGTGCTGGCGCCCACGGGCAAGGCGGCCCTGCGCCTGAACGAGGCGGCACCCAACGACGCCGGTTGGCAGGCGGAGACGATCGACCGTTGGATCTGGCGCTCCGGACTGCGTGATTATTTGGACGGTGGCGCGGATCTGAAGTCGATGACGCGCTCGAAGGGCTTCGAGCCGTTCGACAATCTGGTCGTCGACGAGATGTCGATGGTCAACCTCTACCACCTGGCGCTTCTGTTCCGGGCGATAGAGGTTCACCAGCCGACCACGACGCTCCGGGTGATCCTGGTCGGGGACGAAAACCAGCTCCCGCCGATCGGTTGCGGCAAGCCCTTCAACGACGTCATCTCGCACCTTCGCCGGACACCCGAGTATCAGACCGAGAACACGATCCGGCTGACCGCCAACTGCCGCCAGCGACACGATCCGACGGTATTGGAGGCCGCCCATCTCTTCGCCGGCGGGAACCGCTACCATGAGGAGCTCTACGACCGCATGCGCAAGGGCGGCCGCATCAGCGACTGCTTGGAGCTCCGGTACTTCTCGGACGCGGCGGAGATGCAGTCTCACGTCAGGGACTTCGTCACCGCGACGATGGACCAGGCGGTGCCCGACCACGCGGCGCGTTCGCCGCAGGAGGCGTTCAATTTGCTCCTCAACCTCTACGATGGTGGGCACGTCCCGAACAACGACGCCGCCGCGCTGGCGCTTGATCGCGTCCAGCTGCTCTCGCCGTACCGGGGTGGCGTGACAGGCTCGTTGGGATTGAGCAACTTCATGCGCGATGCCTATCGGGCCGACGCGAAGGCGGATCAGCGTCGCCAAGCGGACGGCTTCGTCCATTCGGACAAGGTTGTGCGGATCAAGAACCTGTATTGGTATGACCGCGTTACGCGGCAGATGGACCTGAAGCTTTCCAACGGCTCGGTCGGCGTTCTGTGCGGCGGTGCCAAGGGCTGGAAGGCGTTCTTCCCGGAGAGCGAATGGTGGTTCGACTGGCAGCGCATGGACGCGGAGGACTTCGAGCTCGCCTACGGGCTGACGGTGCACAAGGCGCAGGGCAGCGAGTTCGAGGAGGTGCTGGTCGTCATTCCCGAGCGGCGCGCTCTGCTATCGCGCGAGCTCGTCTACACCGCCATGACCCGCTCGAAGACGCGCCTGACCATGCTGGTCGAGCGGTCCGACCGCGCCAATCCGCTCGCCGTGGCGCGCGAGCGCTCGGTCCTGGCCCAGCGGAACTCGTCGGTGTTCGCGCGGCCGTTCGATTCCGCGCGCCTGTTCGAGCCGGAGCAGGGCGTACGGGTCCGGTCGAAGATCGAATACATGATCTACATGGCCCTAGTCGCCGCCCGCGACGCCGGTCAGCTAACCTTCACCTACGAGGGATCGCTCGTGCTGCCCTTCGACGGGCGCGACGTGACGGTCCATCCCGACTTCGTCGTGCAGGCGCACGGAAGGACCTATTACTGGGAGCATCTCGGCATGCTCGATCGCCAGGACTATGCGCGCGACTGGCGCGAGCGCCGACGCGCCTACGCCGCTGCCGGCCATGAGGACGCGCTGCTCACCACCGACGACATGACGGGCGTGCGGGCCGAGCGGCTTGCCGAGGTGGTGGCCGACATCGTCGCCGGGACGCCGGCCGGACGACCCGACACGGGGTGGTCGCTGCACCACTATCTGCTCTGACGCGCCGATCAGGTCCTTAACGAATCCTCCGGCGAGGCGGAACATATGAGAACATATAATTCTACGAGTTCCCATGCCCCTCGCCTCTCCCGACCGCCGATCGCGATGCCAGCCTTCGTCCCGGTGGCGCGATCGATCTCGAGGTGTGGAACGTGTTCGCGGCGGATCGGACCGGGCTCGCCGCCGAGGATTGGATCCCGGGCTGCACAAATGAACGGCGGCTTATGGGGATCGATCTCGCGGGTTTGGATGACCGGGATTAGGCGGCGCTTTGCTGACAGACGGCTCCGGGGCCGATTGCGGACTCGCAGCTTTCGATCACTCACATGCGAAAGCGGACATCGCCCGTGCGGATCGATTGAGACGGGCTGATCACGCTGCTGGACGCACGTTCGCATTGTCGCGCATGCCGCACCTAATTCTATCCGCCCAGCTTTTTGGGGCTGGGTCGCAGCTCTCAAACTCGGTTTCAGAATCGCTTGCCATGCAATGAAACGCGCGGCAATTTTCGAGAAACGGGGGGATGTTACGATGAGGCTGGTTTCGCTGACACTTGAGAACTTTCGAGCCTATCAGACTGCGACGACTATCGAGTTTTCGGAGCTGACCACGATCATCGGGCGGAACGACATCGGTAAGTCTTGCTTGCTGGAGGCGTTGGAAATCTTCTTCAACGGAGATGTCGTAAAGATCGATCAGGCCGATGCCAACGTCTTCACCGGTTCGTCACTCGTTAGCATCACTGCTGAATTTGCGGATCTCCCAGAAGAAATCACACTAGATGCTGGGGCGCCGACGACACTCCGTGACGAATACCTCTTGACCGGCACAGGCACCCTAAAGATCGCGAGAGTCTACGATTGCTCAAAAAAGACGCCGACATGCGAAACATTTATACTCGCCCAACATCCGAGCACTGCGGGGGTGGATAACCTCCTTGAACTAAAGGAGAAAGAGTTGCAGGCGCTTGTGAAGGCGCAGTCGCTGGACGTACCGCTAAAAGGCAATCCGGGCATGCGTCGGGCCCTTTGGCGAGCTTGCCCTGAACTTGATTTGGTCGAAGCGCGCATCCCTGTGTCGAAACCCAAGGAAGATAGCAAGCGTATCTGGGATCAGTTGGAGCTGCACCTTCCGATGTTCGCGCTATTTCAGAGCGATCGTCAAAGCCGCGATTCCGATGGCGAGGTGCAGAACCCGCTCAAGGGGGCCGTCGCGGCGGCCATCTCCGAGGCTCAGGAGGCGATCGAGTCCATTCAGAATCTGGTACAGGCGAAGGCGGAGGAGATCGCGAAGCTCACGCACGAGGCTCTTAGGAGCATCGATCCCAAGCTTGCGAATTCGCTTTCACCGAAGTTCGTCCCGCCCACCGCGTCCAAGTGGATGGGCCTGTTCTCGCTCGGCATGGACACAGATGACCGCATTCCCTTGAACAAGCGCGGCAGCGGTGTGCGGAGACTCATCCTGGTCAGCTTCTTTAAGGCAGAGGCCGAGCGCAAACTGTCAAGTTCCGCAAAGCGAAATCTGATCTATGCGATCGAAGAGCCTGAGACGTCGCAGCATCCCGCGAACCAGCGGGTACTCATTGACGCGTTCAAGGAGATAGCGACGGCGCCTCATTGCCAAGTTATCCTCACGACTCACAGCCCAGGGCTGGCAGCCGACCTTCCTATCGAGGGCATCCGGTTCGTTTCCAGCGAAGGACCGCCGGCGACTCCTGTGGTCCAGGCCGGGGTCGACGTGTTTGACACCGTGGCGAGAGCTCTCGGACTCACGCCGGACAGCCGCGTACGCGTCCTCATCTGTGTTGAGGGGCCAACGGACGTAACAGCCCTGAAGTGCCTGAGTTCCGCATTGCACGCGGAAGATGACTCCATTCCGAACCTTATGACTGATGAGCGCTTCGCCTTTATTCCGGCGGGCGGGTCGACGCTCAAGCACTGGGTGACCGAGAACTACTTACGGAACATGCAGCGACCCGAGGCTCACATCTACGACTCCGACGTGGCTAAGTATGCGGCATCGGTCGCCGAGGTGAACGCGCGCACCGACGGCCTTGGGTCCTGGGCGGTCCAGACTCAGAAACATGAAATCGAGTGCTATCTACACGCTGACGCGATTAAAGCTGCCTTCGATGTCGATGTGGTCTGCGTGGATCATCCCGCCAATGGAGTGCCCTCCGTGCCAGAAACCTTCGCGATCGCGCTCTCGACTAAGCGAAATTTCGACGGAAGGATGGGAGCCGACAAGGCAAAGGGGTATTTGTCGAAGGCCTTCAGCCACATGACCGCAGCGCAAATTCGCGCACGCGATCCGGCAGGCGAGATCGAAGGGTGGCTTCGACGCATGAGCGCGCTTGCCTGATATATGAGGGCGTGCTGCTCGACAGAGACACGGCGATAGCGCGGCAAAGGCTGAGAAATGCTCGCGTTCATGATCGAAGCGATGACATTAATCCGCGCGCATCACCAACTGTCCTCACCGCTTATTCAGCTCCAGCACTTTAGCCGTGTATACCGCCCTCGATCAACAGCCGGATGCGTGAGTACTGGCACGCGAGGCGATCGGCAGTAGTATATTGTTTCACCAAAAATGCACCCTGCCGAAAGGGCGGGCGGAGTAGCCAGATTTGACGTTCAGTTTCGACGCCCTCTCTCCTGCCGATTTCGAAGATCTGTCCCGCGACCTGCTCGGCTGCGAACTTGGCGTCCGCTTTGAAGCCTTTGGGCCCGGGCGCGATGGCGGTGTCGATGGGCGGCATGCCGCGGCGGGGGACATGACGATCTTGCAGGCCAAACATTACCGGCTGTCCGATTTCGATGCGCTGGCGCGCACGATGCAGAAGGAACGGGCATCGATCGATGCGCTGACCCCGAACCGGTATCTGCTGACGACATCGCGACCGCTGACGCCGCCGAACAAAGACCGGCTGGCGACGATCATCGGACCTAGCCTCCAGGGCACGTGGGATATCTTCGGCAACGACGACATCAATGGGCTGCTGCGAAAATACCCCGATCTCCAGAAAAGCCATGTCAAACTCTGGCTTTCGGGCGCCGGGGTGCTGGAGCGCGTGCTCCATGCCGCGACGCATAATTTCACGTCGCTGACGCGCGATGACATCAAGGCCAAGCTTACCGTCTATGCCGAGAATCCCAGCTTCAAGACCGGTCGCGACATCCTTGAGTCCATCCACGTCCTGATCGTGTCCGGTCCGCCCGGTGTCGGCAAGACCACGCTCGCCGAGATGCTGAGCTATGCCTATCTTGCGGAGGATTGGGAGCTGGTAGCGATCCGCAGCCTGAACGATGCATTCACCCACATCGACGACACCAAGCGTCAAGTCTTCTTCTTCGACGATTTCCTAGGCCGGATCGCGCTCGATGCCCGCGCCCTTTCGAACCAAGATTCCGATCTTGCACGGTTTATCGGCCGCGTTCGCCGCACGTCCAACGCGCGGTTCATCCTGACCACGCGCGCCTATATCTACGAGGAGGCGCGGCTTCAGTCGGAAGCTCTGTCGACCGGGGCCTTCGACGTCGCCAGCTATGTGCTGGACGTCGGCATTTACACCCGGCGAATCCGGGCACGCATCCTCTATAATCACTTGATCGTTGCCAGAGTCCCTGAAGCGCACATTCAGGCGCTGGTCGAGCAAAACGCGATCAAGAAGATCGTCGATCACGACCATTACAATCCGCGTATCGTCGAGACACTAACCAATGCGGACCGCATCGAGGAAATCGCTCCCACCGACTACCCTGCCGCGTTCATCGCCGCGCTCGACGATCCGCTGAGCATCTGGGACAAAGCGTTCCGCACGCATATCCCAAGCCGCTGCCGGCATTTGCTGTTTGCGATGTATATCAGCGCTGAACACGGTGCCGAGATCGAGGATCTCGAGGAGGTCTACAACCCGTTACACCAGGCGCTATGCCGCCGCTTCTCGCTGTCGTCGGGGCCTAAAGATTTTGAAGAGAGCGTGCGAACGCTTGAGGGTAGCTTCGTTACAATCTCGAACGGCCAGGTATCGCTGATCAATCCGTCGGTTCGCGACTATCTTGCGCAATATCTGACCGACAGTGCGCTGCTTCGCGCCATGGCGGAGGGGATGGCTACTCTCCGCGCCGCACGGGCGCTCTACGAGCATTTCAAGAAGGTGCCGGGGGTGAGCGGCGAGGACAAAGCGGCTTTCTTGATTTCATATATAACCCTCGCGGCTAACGCTGTGAATGAGGAACCGTGGAAACCGATCCGGGGCGAACCGAACCGGCGGCGATGGATAGGCATGTCCTATTCGGGTCAAGTCGAACTTTTGCGGGATTGGTGGAAGACCAGTAAGCGCCAAGAATTCCTAGATGCGGCACTGGTCGTTGCATCCAACAGGGACAACTGGTTCAGTTCCTGGGCTGATGGCCGTATAATGCCGCGGCTGATCGCCAGCTTGCGCGCCGCCCCCAAGGCCGAACGCGAAAATACCACGGCCTTGGTCGAAGCGCTGGAGGAGCGGCTGATTCAGATCTTGGATTCTGCTCTCGATCTCGACGATGTTCACCGTATCCGCACTGAAGTACTTCCACGCAAAGGGCATTTGGCGCAGCGTATCGGCTGGAGTGCCGATTCAGCGGCGCACCGCGTGATAGCCGAGCTTCCTAACAGTCTCGAACACGTGGATTCCGAATCCACGCTCGACGACTTTAGGAAGCTGGTCGATGAGCTTGGCCCCACTGTTGGCGCGACACCCGCCGAAATGGTCCGGGCGAAGGACGCTATATCCAGCCGCGCCGACCGCCTGCGCGCGGAAACCCCCGGGGAAGACGCGCTGTCGGTACGCGGCCACAGCACCATCGAGACCGATTGGTTCACTGATGAAGATCTGCGTAACCTTTTTGCGCCGCTGCTCTGGTCTGGAAAATAGTCGCGCCCACAGGCGAACAGCGCCATGAACGCGCAGGAGGACCGCACTACCAGACATCGGTGACCCATCGCCTTTTGCTATCGTGCATCTGCGCTGAAGACGCTTCGCCTTCATGGGCTCCGAGCACTTCTGCCCGCGAGCAAGCATGGTCCCGCACAGGAATCGTCTTCAAGTCCTCGACACTGGGATACCCCCCTTGGGGTGGACGTCTGACACCCCTCAAGCAAACGGCAGCTTTCAGGGGCACTGGACAGCCCGCTCGACGACCCATTTGGCGGCGCAAAGCGGACGTTCGCAACGGCCTGTCGGGAACGTCGCCGTGGGTCAATAGCACTATTTGCGCAATAGCACCTGCGGCATCGGTTCCGTTCGCGATGGTCTCAAGTTGAGACCATTGACCATCCCTCAGAAGGGCTTCCAACCGGTTCGCATTAGGCTCGCTCCTCCTTCACGACGGCAAGCCTCATCATAGCCGCGAGCCGTCGTGTCCCGCCCGCCATTTCTCTCACGAGGTAGCAGCAGGAGGGAATCAGAGGAAAGCCGGGTCCCAACCGCCTTCAGGGCATATTGGGTCATGTGATCGGGGGTTGCGAACACGCGCCCGACCCATATGCGCCGCACGCGCGTATCCCTAATCAGAGCAGCATTGTTTTCAGTCACCCAGAGATGGAATTCCTTCTGGAAGCGAGACTCAGGCGGCTGCAGAAATATTGCATGGCAATGCAGGCCGTCATTCAGAGTGACATCCTTGATGTCGACTTTGGTGTGTTTTGGAACGGGCAGATCCGGCGCAACAAGCATCAATGGCAGCTTATGGCGCTCCTGAGGGGTATTTGGCCTACGGGCAAAACGCGTGATGATCCCGGAATATATCCGCTCGATATCAGCATGCATCTGATCGACTATTTTCGCACGGTGCGAAAAGCCGAGGGGGTGAAACATGAAACTGATGAAGAAGGGCTGATACCCTTGCTCAACCTTGTCTGAGACCCACTTTCCATAAGCAAACTGAAGCTCCTTGGCAGGCGTTAAAGGAACTCTCTGATGTCCGAGTTTAGAAGACATGATATATACCTCATATAAGCAGATAATTGATACATTGCACAATTGACAGATATCTCATGATCGAATGTCTGTGTTTGTGAGATAGACAATTGATAATGTTGATAAGTGTCAGAGATGCTGATTGCAGTGTCTAAATAAGCATATATTTCATAGCCATTTAGACATGACTATTCATATGCAGTGCGATTTTGCACCACATTGAATAGGCGTGAGGTCGTTGCGATTGCGTTCGGGATTGCCACGGCGCCCGCTGGCGACGTGAATAATTAACAGTATTTTATATATTACCCGTTCACTGAACTTTCAGCCGCGAACGCAAGATAAATCTACTCAATTGAAATTCGATCTGCCCGCCGTTGGAAGGGCCTCGCATGCAATGCGAGGCCCAAACCATTTGTCTCTTTAGCCTTTAACGATCCTCACTTTCTCCGCCTCGAAGAGGGCAAGTCGATCATCAAGGCGTGTGACCACGAGTTTAGCGGATGCGCCGATTTCCATGCCCATCAGTCGCCCATAACGTGCGGCATTCATTTCAACCGTAATGGTCGGTGTCTGCTCAGGCTTAGAAGCCCCTTCGGGTTCTTCAGAATCCCACTCGTCGGACGTTATTTGGGCATCCTGCGCCAGATCATGAATAGCAGACGTGATTGCATTCCGACTCCCTCGATCTTTGACCGATTTATTTACTTTTTTCTTACTGTCATTAAGCGCCTTTGCCATTTCGTAGATTGCGGAAATTCCGCCCATCTCTACGATTTTTTCCGCCACGGTGTGCGTTTTTGCCCCTTCATTTTCATGCAAGTACCGAATTACTACGGCATACTTCCATGCCATTTGTCGTTGGCTTGTTCCCCTCGCGTCTGTGACATACATCATTACAGAGGTCGCCATATTTTTTGGGAATTTTTTCTTTGATTCCCAATATTTAAGCTCCTTGAATTTTTCATACACCTCGGGCCTCTTCTTCATAAGACTTGCGAGATGATACCCCTCTGCCAAATCATTGTATCGGTCAAGCCGGTACCCTTCGCGACGCTTCTTGTATTTAACTCTCAGATCACGCAGAGATTTAATGATCTGAGGCTTAACCTTGCGCACTTCGCTTCCCGTCGAATTGGGCATATAGTTTCCGATCGTTTTTAATTTAGGTATTCGTGATTTTCATATCGATTGATATAGATGGACAGAAATCTATTGTTATTTTCTGCCATTTTATTGATTTTTTATTATTCATTATCTTTGAAGAGGCCATTGATGTCGGATTCACGCCATACCGTAATGCGCATTCCAATCTTGATAGGCTGCGGATAGCGGCCGCTCTTCACGCCGCGCCACCATGTGCTCTTGGATACGGGAATCCGCCCTTCCGGAGAGAGGACTTGCGATAACCGCAACAGCCGCTCGGAGGGCGCTTTGAAACCTTCCATCATCGGATTTCTCCTAAATAGTTTGATGATCTGCGTTTGGTAGCGACAGCTGATCCTGATTGGGCGGGCCTCGGATCCTCTGTCGGCGTCGGCGTCCTCCAGAGCAGTCAAATTGGCTGTGCATGGGGCTCTCGTGGCTTTCCAGGCATGCGTCGTCGATCTCGCAAACGGCGAGGGATGACTGCGAACCGGGACTTGTGTTGATGTACGGGCGTGCGGGGGCTTTCGCGGCGCCCGTCATGGAGGCCGCGCAGGCAAGCGTCAGGGTTCCGTCCTGCGGGAGTGCAGGACGGACATCCGATAATCAGTGGGAATTAAGTGATGGCAGGCGCGTGAACGCCGCGCCGCCTTAGAGCCCTGGAAACCTGATCCGAACGTCTTGGGCGATGATGGCTAACGCCGTTGTTGACGCGCCTAGCCCTTGACGAGAATCTCGATGCTTTCCACCGGAACGCCAAGCGATCTCGACAGCGCTTCCTTCGCCTGCGGGATGGTCAGGACCGGCAATTTCGCCTCCTCAGGCAGGTCGTCCTCTTCGCGTCCGCGTGCGTCGTCGGAAAGGGTGTCGATCTCGGCCACTTCACCCGACGCAGCCTGGCCGAGGCTGATGAAGCTGTAATCCCAACGAAAGCGGGATTTCGAGCCGCGGCGCCCGAGAATGAACTCGCCGCACTCCGCTTCCTGGAGTTTTCGCGCCAACGCGATGGCTTCGCCGCGATCGATCCTGGCCTTCACCGCGATACGATCGATCGTCGTGAATTCCGTCTCTCTCTCGCGGCTCGCCCCCCAGTCGAAAATGAGGCGGGCTGGCGCGTCATTCTTGTACAAGGCGCGAATTTTCTTGACCACTCGCTGCTTGACGTCGCTCGCCATGACCTCACCGATCCGCCCCTGCGCCGAAGCGCTTTCGATGAGCATCTTGTAGCGAGCTAGACCCTGTTATTCAAGCGCTATTTTCTCTTATTTTGGTCTTGCAGCTATCCAAGAGCCAAGAGTTGCGAAAATTTGTTTATTTACAATGGGTTATAAAATGGAAAATTTTTGCACCAAATCAAGCCTAGGGTTTCAACGCCCGAAACTCATCCAGCATGTCCGCCCAGGCCTGCATGAGCACCACCCGCTCCGGCCAATAGGTGGCCCGGTTATAGGCGCGGCGGATTTCGTTTTGGTCGATATGAGCGAGCGCCGCCTCGATCACGTCCGGCGAGAAGCCGCGCTCGTTTAGAATGGAGCTGGCGGTTGCGCGAAAGCCGTGGGCCGTCATCTCGTTCTGCGTGAACCCCATGCGCCGCAGCGCCGAGTTCAAGGCGTTCTCGCTCAGCAGCTTCTTGTTCGAGCGGATGGACGGAAACACGAGCTCCCCCTCGCCCGTAAGCGGCCGGATCTCCGCCAGCACGCGAAGGGCCTGCTTCGAGAGCGGCACCTTGTGCGGCCGGCGCATCTTCATGCGCTCGGCGGGGATGCTCCAGACGGAGGTTTCGAAATCAAACTCGGCCCAGCGCGCGCCGCGAATCTCGCCAGGGCGGCAGAAGGTGAGAGCCGTGAACAGCAAGGCGGATCGCAATGTCGGCCAACCATCATATTCGTCAATCGCGCGCATGAGGCCGCCCAGCGCTTGCGGGTCAGTCAATGCCGCCCGATGGGTGACTTTCGGCCGTTCAAGCGCATCACGAAGAGGGAATGTCGGGTCCGTCTCGGCCCGCAATGTCGCGATGGCGAAGCGGAATACGCTCCCAATGGCGGCGCGCATTCGCCGGGCCGTCTCACGCCGACCACTGCGTTCGACTTGCTGCAGGACGGCGAGAATCTCAACTGGGGTGATCTGGGCAATGGGCCGATTCGCCAAGGCAGGCCCGGCGAGAGTCTCTAACATCCAGCGGTTCTTGCTCATCGTGGCGGCGGCAGCTTCGCGCGCCTCCAGCCTTGCCAGATATTCCGCTGCGATCGCGCCGAACGTATTCTCCGCCGCCACGGATGCCGCCACCTTATCGAGCTTGCGAACGGTGGACGGGTCCTCGCCGTTGAGCAACTGCTTCTTGGCCTCATCGCGCTTCTGGCGCGCATCGGCCAGCGACGTGGTGGGATAAGGCCCGAAGGAGAGCTGCTTCGGCTTGCCGGCGAACCTATAGGCCAGGCGCCAGATACGGCTGCCGTTCGGACTGACCAGCACATGCAAGCCGCCGCCGTCGAATAATTTGTAAGGCTTGTCCTTCGGCTTGGCGTTGCGAAGCGCGAGGTCGGTGAGCGACATGTGTAGGCATCTCTTTTGTAGGCACGCGGCCGATGCCTACGAACATGCCTACAAATCGATGAGATGCAACGGCACGACGAGAGACGTCGCGACCCCTCGAAAGGGGTTCAAGTCGTTGATTTTAAAAGATTTTGAAGCTTTGTGAGACGCTCTGAAAAGAGCAAATGGTGCCCAGGGGCGGAATCGAACCACCGACACTGCGATTTTCAGTCGCATGCTCTACCAACTGAGCTACCTGGGCGTCCGTAAGGCCGAAACCTCTTGGAGACGGGTGTGTATAGTGTCTCCCTGGCGCGCTGTCCATAGCCGGCAGAAACGACATGCGCGCCTGTGGATGACACGCCCGGCAATCCTTGCGCGAAATGGGTTTGCGACGATCGGGGCCGGCGCCGCGCGGCGCACGACGGCCCCGCGCGCGTCAGGAGGAAAGGGTGAACACCGCGAGCAAGGCGGCATAAATCGTAGCGATGATCGCCGCGCCGCGCAGATCCACCCCGCGCGCGGGCGCGGCCGGAGTGAGCCACCAGCCGAAGCGGCCGCTCGCCCACGGCACGAGATAATTCAGCAGCGCCACGCTCACCACATTGCCGATGAACAGCGCGACGGGAAAGGCGAGCCCCGCCCACCCCATCAGCACCGGGTTCTGCACCGCGATGCCGAACAGATAGACCACCGGATAGAGCAGCATCAGAACGATCATGTTCTGCTTCCACACCGCCGGCGGCGGCCCCTTCGCGCTGCCGCCCGCGAACCATTGGTCGAAGCCGGACCGGGCGATGCGGGCGTGGAACTCCTCGGTGAAGGGCTCCGCTTCCGCCAGCAGCGCCTTGCGCTCGGGCGAGTTCAGCCAGGCCTGAAGATTCTCCTCGCTGTCGAAGCGCAGGATCGAGAGCCAGTCGTCCTGCACGCCGGGGATCGGCGGCTCGAAGCGATAGCCCTGGAAGCCCGGCGCCCGCGTCTGGGCGGAGGCGATGCGCTGCTCCCAGGCGCGATAGGCCAGTTCCTGCCCCGGCTTGATGCGCGTCGAGATCACCGCCG
>NCHM01000021.1:24312-30113 GCA_002257205.1 Rhizobiales bacterium 24-66-13
AGGATCACCCAATCCACCTGCGCGGGCGGGCTCGGGCGCATCAGGGTCTGGCCGAGAAATCCCGGCAGCGCGGCGATGGAGGCGCTGGTCTGCTCCTGCCAGACCGCGAACGCCTCCTCGAAGCCGGGCAGCACGCGGGTCTGCGTCACGATGGTGACGGCGGAGGACGGATTGGGCGGGGCGCTCATGTCCGGCGCGCTCATGGGCGGGGCTGCAACTGGTCGAAGATGCGGTCGGGCGTGAACGGCAGGCTGGCGAACCGCACCCCCGTCGCGTCGAACAAGGCGTTCGAAACCGCCGGCGCGATGGGATTGATGGCGCATTCCCCCTGCGCCTTCGCGCCCAGCGGGCCGATGGTGTCATAAGTGTCGGCGAACAGGATCTGGGTGCGCGGCGCGTCGGCGAAGCTCGGGATGCGGTAATTGCGCAGCGCCGCGTTCTTCATGTGGCCGCTCTCGTCATAATCCATATGCTCGGTCAGCGCCCAGCCGAGCCCCATGAGGATGGAGCCGTTGATCTGCCCGCGGCATTGCATGGGATTGATGAGACGCCCGATATCGGCGGCGTGCACGCTTTGCAGGATCTCGATGTCGCCGGTGATGCGATGCACGGCAAGACGGATGCCCTGGACGTTGAAGGCCACCGTGCGGGGCGCGAGATAGGCCTTGCGCTTGGCCTGGAAGCGATGGCCCGCCGCCGTGCCGGTGGCGTGAAGCTCGGGCAGCGCGATGCGCGTGTTGCCGTTCACCACCGCTCCCGCCTCCAGCGCCCAGTCGCCGGGCTTGGTTGCGGTGATGCGGGCGACATAGGAGAGGATGTTCTGGCGCAGCGCGGTCGCGGTCAGCGTCACCGCCTGGCCGGCCACCACCGTGCCGGTGCTGGCGAAGGTGCCGGTGTCGAACGGCGCCTTGTCGGTGTCGGCATTGATGATGTCGATGGCGTCCGCCCGCGTCGCGAGCACGCTCGCCGCCAACTGGCGATGGGAGGTCACCGAGCCATTGCCCATTTCGGTGGAGCCGACGGCGAGGTGATAGCGCCCGTCGGGGAGCAATTCCATCACCGCGCCGGAGCGGTGCTCCGTGGGCGGGCCGGATTCCAGCATGGCGAGCGCGATGCCGGTGCCCTCGGCCCAATGCTCACCCTCGGGCTTGGGGCGCCGCTCGCCAGTGGCGAGGGCGTTTTCCACCAGGTCCATGCACTGGTCGAGGCCGTAGCTGCCGAACTCCACGTCCGACACGCCGCTCCAGATCGCCTCGATCCAATCGTCGGCGGTCACCATGTTGCGGCGGCGCAGGGCGAAGGGATCGATGCCGAGCAGCTTGGCGAGGTCGTCCATGGCGCATTCGATGGCGAATGTGGTCTGCGAGGCGCCATAGCCGCGAAACCCGCCGCCGGGCACCATGTTGGTATAGACGACGAAGCCCTCGCCCTTCTTGTTGGCGCAGCGATAGGCGCTCATGGGGCTGGAGAGGGAGGCGGCGAGCGTCTCGCTGCCATGGCCGCCATAGGCGCCGGTGTTGGACACGACGCGAATCTCGATGGCCGTCAGCGTGCCGTCCGCCTTGGCGCCCAGCTTCACGCGGGTGGTCATCTGGTGGCGCGTGCTGGCGCCGATGAACTGCTCCTCGCGGGTGTATTCCCACTTCACCGGCCGGCCGAGCTTCAGCAGCGCGAGGACGCAGAGATCCTCGGTCAGCATCTCTTGCTTGCCGCCGAACCCGCCGCCGACGCGCTCGGTGAAGACGTGCAGGTCGGCGGGGATGAAGCCGAACAGATGGCACAGCTTCTCGTGGGCGATGAACGGCGCCTGGGAGGAGGTGCGCACATGGATGCGCCCGTCTTCGCTTTTCCAGGCGATGGAGCCGTGGGTCTCCAGATGCACATGCTGGACCCGCGAGGTGGTGTAGGTGCGCTCGTGGATGGCGTCGGCCTCAGCGAAGCCTTCGGCGATGCTGCCCACCTCGCCGCGGATTTCGGCGAACACGTTGCCATGGGCCTCGCCGCCCTTGTGGTGCAGCACCGGCGCCTGCGGGGCCATGGCCAGTTCGGGATCGAACACGGCCGGCAGCACGTCGTATTCCACCTTCAGCGCACGGCAGCCGGCTTCCGCCGCCGCCTCGCTCTCGGCCACCACCGCCGCCACCCGCTGGCCGACGAAGCGCACAATATCGTCGAGCATATAAGTGTCGTCGGGATCGACCAGATGGTCCTCGTGGGTCGCGGTGCTGTAGAGCCGGCGCGGCACGTCTTCCCAGGTGAACACCTCCAGCACGCCGGGCACCGCCAGCGCGGGGGCCTTGTCGATGGAGAGGATGCGGGCATGGGCGTGCGGCGCGCGCAGCACCTTCAGATGCGCCAGCCCAGGCACCTCCACGTCCATCGTATAGCGCGCATGGCCGGTGACGATGCCCGGCCCGAACGGGTTCGGCAGGCTCGCCCCGCAGGCGTTGCCGGCGATGTCGTCGCTCACATTCACCACGCCGTCGATGGCATCGTGGATCGCGGCATAGCCGGTGCAGCGGCACAGATTGCCCTTGAGATGGCGCGGCAGGTCGGCGCGCTGCGCGTCGTCGAGGGCGGCAATGGTCATGATCATGCCGGCCGAGCAATAGCCGCACTGGAACCCCTGGGCGTCCAGAAAGGCCTGCTGCACCGGGTGCAATTCATCGCTGTTCGCGAGGCCCTGGATGGTGGTGACCTTGCGATCGGCGGCGCGGAACGCTGGCATCAGGCAGGAATGGATGGGCGCGCCGTCCACCCACACGGTGCAGGCGCCGCAATCGCCCTGGTCGCAGCCCTTCTTGACGCCGAAATCGCCGCGCTCGCGCAAGAACGTGCGCAGGCACTGGCCGGGGCGCGGCTCGGCGGAGAAGCTGTGTCCGTCAATGGAGAAGTTCATGCGGCAGCTCCCGGCCCGGCGAGTTCCGCCCGGATTTCCTCGGCGAAGTGAAAGGTGAGATGCCGCCTATAGGCCGGCAGGCCGTTGACGTCGTCGAAATAGCCCTCGTGCGGGATCGCGGCGGCGATGGCGTGGCGCAACTCCTCCGCGCTCGGCGAGGCCGCGAAATGCAGCTGCACCGGGCGGAAGGTGGCGGCGGTGATGGTCAGCAGCAGGTCGCCATCTGGCCCGCTGGTGCCGATCAGCAGCGCCGCCGAGCGGCCGAGGTGATAGAGCGAGGACCGGCGGAAGGCGAAGCGCTTCTTCAGCGCCGCGGCCGGCAGATGGATCGAGCGCAGCAATTCGCCCGGCGCCAGGATATTGGCATGGTTGCCGGTGACGAAATCCACCGCCTTCACGGTGCGCGGCGCGCCGTCGCGCGGCCAGAGCGTATAGGTGCCTTCGAGCGCGACGGTGAGCGAGATCATGGCGCCGGCCGGCAGCGACATGCAGATATTGCCGCCGACGCTCGCCTCATGGGCGATCTTGAACGACATGAGCAGCGCGCGGCTGCACAGGGAGAGCAGCGGCCCGGCGGTCCATTCCGGCGGCGGCGCCAGCGCGTCGAGGGCGGCGATGCGGGCGGTGGCGGCAATCTCCAGCCCGTCCGGCCCCACGGTCAGGTCGGGCCAGTCGAACGCCCGCAGGTCGATCAGCGTATCGAGGGCGGGCTGCGGCTCGGAGAACAGCCAGGTGCCGCCCGACAGCCAGGCGAGGCCCTCGCGCCAATGGGTCACCTCGGCGGCGGCGCGTGGCCGCTCGATCTGGCGAATGGTGTTGATGTCCATGACAGGAACAGCTCCGTCGCCGATGCGTGAGGATTTCGCGGACCAGAGCCGGCGCGCGATCCGCGCGCCGGGTTCGCGTCAGGGCAATTGCGACAGGGTCGCCGGGCCGGGGCCGGGGGTGATCAGCGTCGGCCATTGCTTGGAGCCGAACGGCACCAGGGGCGGCAGGAACGGCGTCATGCCGCGCTTGGTGGCGTCGGCGATGATGGCGTCGCGCGCATCGCCGCCCATCAGCTCGTAATCCATCACCGCATTATTGCCGAAGAACAGGCCGCCCACGGTGCGATCCGCGATGATGCGGGTCAGCGAGCCCAGCATGTCTTCCGGCGTGGTGGTGAAGGAGACGGTCTCGATCAGGATCAGGCGCGAATTGATCGCCTCCGGGCCGAAGAATTGGGCGAGCACGCTGTAGAGGATGTTGTTCTGCCGGGCCACATAGATGGTGTTGCTGGCGGCATAGGTCTTGTCCCAGTCCGGGCCGAGCATGGCCTTCCATTCGGCGACAACGCCCATCCAATGGGCAACCTGCGTCTGCGCGGCCCAGGCGATGCTCTTCTTCAGCTGCGGCCCCTGCTTCTTGGTGAAGGCGGCCAGAGCGTCGAAGGTGATGACGCCCTTCTTCAGGCTCTCGTCCATGAAGGCGATATTGTCCTTGAGGATCTGCGCGTTGTTGGGGCGCCATTCCGCGGGCATGGTGGTCTTGTCGAGGCTGTCCAGCGCCGCCTGCATCTGCGCGCGGAACGCGGTCATGGGGCCGACCCAGCTGAGGTCCGTGGGCTTGTCCACATGCGGCCCGGCCAGCACCGAGAGCACCATGGTGCTGTGGCCGATGGATTTGAGCAGCTGGTACACCTCCGGCACCGGCGGCGCCTCCAGGCGCGGCTGGCCCGGCCGATACAGCAGGAAACGCCCGCCGGCACCGGAAAACAGCGCCAGGATCACGGGATGCTGGGCGAGGATATTCTCCGAAATGATCCGGCCGGAATCGCCATAGAGCGCGAACATCGCGGTGTTCAGCGCCAGAACGTCCTGCTTTGCCGTCTCGGCGGCGCTGGGCGCGGCCCCGCCGACAATGATGTTCATGAAGGGCGGCGCTTCGGCGGCTAAAGCAATGCTAGAGCTTGCCCCGCCCAGCAGCGCCAGGCATGAAACCGCGAACGCCCGCAAGGGTCGCTTGTATCGTCCCATATTCCCCCCAAGAATTTCCGCTGAGAAAACCTCACCGCGCCACACGAAAATCAGGGCGGCGGGCCGGTATTTTTCTATTTGTATCGACAATACTAGCGTTTCACCGCGCAAATTGCACTGCGCTTTGGACAATCGCGCGAAAAATTCTTGGGGTGGGGAAGGTCCGATCGCGGCGTCTCTTGCTCCCTTCGACGCCGGTATTTGGATGACGCGTATTCCCAGGGACGTGCGTCTGCACGACGAGACGTGAGATGCCGTGAAGCGGGCGGGCGGCGGACAGCGCTGTGGCGATCCGGCCGCACGGGAGCGCCGCAACCCCTCTTTCCGCTCGGCGAAGTTCATCGGCCGAACGTGCGGCCGAAATGGCGGTTTCAACCGGCGGAGAGGCGCGGAGAAGGGCCACAAAACCCCTATTCGTCCGCGCTAACCCATTGTTTCACGTGAAACATTTTTCAAGTGCCGGCGCCTGAAACGGCCTGTTTTCAAAGAAACAGGCCCGAAGCCGGGGCAAGGCGGACGATCATGTCGTTATAGTCGAAATCCGACCCCTGGTTGTAGGCGAGATCCTCGAACCCGAAGGTATTCTCGCCATACATGCGCACCTGCTCGCGCCCGCCGGGATTATTCTCGCCGATGACGAAGGTTTCCCCCGAGGGGGTGAGCAGCACCGGCGCGTAGAAGCCGGTCGTCCCCGATACCGTCCAATGGAGGGTCTGGTTGAAGGCGCCGCCGCTGGTCGCCAGCAGGCCGGGATCGAGATGGCTGCGCACCGCCGAAAGATAAGCCTCGGTATCGCCCGCCGGCACCCCGCCGACGCTCCAGTCGCCGGTCGCGGCATCCACGTCGATATGCACGAAGCCCAAGCTATTGGTGTTCGCGCTGCTGCC
>NCHM01000526.1 GCA_002257205.1 Rhizobiales bacterium 24-66-13
GCGGATGCGGCTTTCCGCGAAGGCGAGGTCTTCCGCGATGGAGGGGTCGAGATGGTGGCACACCATGAGCATGTCCAGATGCTCGTCGATAGTGTTGCGCGTATAGGGCCGCGTGGGATTGGTTGAGGACGGTAACACGTTCGGCAGGCCCGCCACCTTGATGATGTCAGGCGCATGCCCGCCGCCCGCCCCTTCCGTGTGAAAGGCATGGATGGTGCGGCCCTTGAAAGCGGCGATGGTGTCTTCCACGAAGCCGCTCTCGTTCAGCGTGTCCGAATGGATCATCACCTGCACGTCGAAGGCATCGGCCACCGAGAGGCAGCAGTCGATCGCGGCGGGGGTCGTGCCCCAATCCTCGTGCAGCTTGAGCGCACAGGCGCCCGCCCGCACCATCTCCTCCAGCGCCGCCGGCAGCGAGGCATTGCCCTTGCCGGCGAAGGCGAGGTTCATGGGGAAGGCGTCCGCCGCCTCGATCATGCGGGCGATGTGCCACGGCCCCGGCGTGCAGGTGGTGGCGAAGGTGCCGGTGGCCGGCCCGGTGCCGCCGCCCAGCATGGTGGTGACGCCGGAGGCCAGCGCCTCCTCGATCTGCTGCGGGCAGATGAAATGGATATGGCTATCGAACCCGCCGGCGGTGAGGATCTTGCCCTCGCCGGCGATCACCTCGGTGCCGGGGCCGATGATGATGTCCACCCCGCCCTGCACATCCGGATTGCCGGCCTTGCCGAGCTTCACGATGCGCCCGCCGGAGAGGCCCACATCGCATTTCACGACGCCCCAATGGTCCAGCACCACCGCATTGGTGATGACCGTATCCACCGCGCCATTGGCGTTTGTCACCTGGCTCTGGCCCATGCCGTCGCGGATCACCTTGCCGCCGCCGAACTTCACCTCCTCGCCATAGGTGGTGAAATCCTTCTCCACCTCGATCACCAAAGACGTATCCGCGAGGCGGATCTTGTCGCCCGTGGTGGGGCCGAACATGTGCGCATAGGCGGAACGGGGCAGATGGGCGGGGGTGGACATGGGCTCATCCTGGTCAGAACCGAGGGCGACGGTTCATTGAAGGCAATGATCCGGCCTTTCAGGCCGTTGCTGCGGACGTGGCGGGCCTCACAATTTTCCCGAGACCGCGCCCCGGAAGCCGAACACCTCGCGCTTGCCGCCGAAGGGCACCAGCGTGATTTCCCGCGTCGCGCCCGGCTCGAAGCGCACGGCGGTGCCGGCGGCGATATCCAGCCGCATGCCGCGCGCCTTGTCGCGGTCGAAGGCGAGCGCCGGGTTTGTTTCGAAGAAATGGTAATGGCTGCCGACCTGGATCGGCCGGTCGCCGGTATTGGCGACCGTGAGCGTGACCCGTTCCGCGCCTTCGTTGAACGCGATCTGACCGGGCGCCGTGGTGATCTCCCCCGGCACGTCGTCGGAGGCTTCGCCCCGGATGGGATGATGCACCGTGACGAGCTTGGTGCCATCGGGAAAGGTCGTCTCCACCTGGATGTCGTGGAGCATCTCGGCGATGCCCGGCATGACCTGCCTTGTGGTGAGCACATGGGCGCCGGCGGACATGAGGTCGGCGACCGTGCGCCCGTCCCGCGCGCCTTCCACCACGAAATCGGTGATCAGGGCCACCGCCTCGGGGAAGTTCAGCTTCACCCCACGGGCGAGGCGCTTGCGCGCCACTTCCGCCGCCATGGCGATGAGCAGCTTGTCCTTTTCGCGCGGCGTAAGCAGCAAGGCCGATCTCCTCAGGAAGCCCAGACGCGCGGCATGGGCGCGCCCCGGAAATTCATCAAAAACGAGGTGGCGTCCCGCCGCAACATCTCGATGTCCGAGGCAAGCCAGCGCACCACAAGAAGCCCGTTCCACGCGCTCGCCCCGCACTCGCTGGCGCAGGGTTCCAGTGCCGCGCGCGCCTGGTCAAGCCGCGCCTCGGCGTCGGGGGCGACATAGAGCAGGGTTGCCAGCGCATGACGACCGTTGGCGATCGCCGGCTTGGCCAGAAGCGCGCCGATGGGACCCGACAGCCGCAGCGCGTCGGCATAGATCAGCCCACCGCCGCGCCGCACCCGCCACTGATCCGTGAGCGATCCGCCAGACATGATTTCGCCCCGTGCCGCGCGCCCCAGAACCAGCGCCTCGAACGCGAGGAACTGGCTTACCGGCGCGAGGTCCACCTCGTAGCGGCGGGCCAGGCGGGCCTGGTCGAACAGGATTGTTTCCTGTGGCAACCAATGGAGAGCAGCGCCATGCCCGGCGGTAAGCCGCACGTGGATCGACGCCTCATCGGCATCAGATCGGTAAACCTTCTCCGCGGCAGGGGTGGACACGGTCAGCCGCGCAGCCGCGCGCGCCTCAATCTCGATGGCGAAGGTATCGCCGCAGGCGACGCCTCCGGAGGTATTCACCATCACGGCTTCCATGTCGCCGCCATCGCTGCGCGGCAGGCGCCCGCGCAGGGCGCCCTGCTCCTCCAGCTCCAACAGGTGCGTGCGCCCGCCCGCGCCGGCGGCGACCAGCCGCAGACGGCCCACGCTGCGCTGGCGCCTGGGTGCGCTCTTCACCAAAACGGGGGGCAAATCCTCAGATCGCCATGAGGCGGCGGACATCATCCCCATCAAGCCCGCTCCGGTCCCCGCTCGCCACCACCTCGCCGCGCTCCATCAGAATGAAGCGGTCGGCCAGATCGCGGGCGAA
>NCHM01000527.1:0-2692 GCA_002257205.1 Rhizobiales bacterium 24-66-13
AGAATGGCGAACAGCACCGTCCACCACACGATGAAATAGATGGCGAGTACCGATCCGATCTTCACGCGCTTCGCGTCCTCACGCCTGTTCCAGCTCCACCAGCGTCCCGTTGAAATCCTTCGGATGCAGGAACAGCACCGGCTTGCCATGGGCGCCGATTCTCGGCTCCCCGCTGCCCAGCACCCGCGCGCCCGTCGCCTTCAGCTGCTCGCGCGCCGCGAGAATGTCCTCGACCTCGTAGCAGATGTGGTGGATGCCGCCGTCGGGATTGCGCTCCAGGAACTTCAAGATCGGCGAATCCGCGCCAAGCGGCTCCAGCAGTTCGATCTTGGTGTTGGGCAGGTTGATGAAGACCGTGCTCACGCCGTGCTCGTGCTGCGGCACGATCTCGGAGACATCCGCCCCGAGCGTGTCGCGATAGAGGGCGGACGCCGCCGCGATGTCGCGCACCGCAATGGCCACATGATTGAGCCGGCCGATCATGAACCCCTCCTGAAGCACCATTGAGCCGCGGGCGCCGCCTGACGCACCGCAGGCCCCTATCAAACTTCGAGAATATGCACGTGGCAAACCGGCTTTTTGCCCCACAGGCCATTCACCGCAGATCGCACCGCGCGTTCAATGGTCTCGGCAAGGGCGTCGGGATCGCGGCGGCGGGCTCGTGGCAGGCCGTTCATGGTCGCGACAACCGTGTCGAACACATGATCGAGCATGTCGATGCCGCCCTCCCCGCGCTCGGGAATGCCGGTCAGTTCGAGAGCGGGCTCCCCGACAAGGGCCCCCTTCTGGTCCACCGCCAGCGCCACCGAGACCACGCCCACGAAACCGAGGCGCCGGCGCTCCGGAATGGTCTGGGCGGTATCGGCCACCAGCAGGCGCCCATCCTTATAAAGACGGCCGAAGGGAATATCGTCCACCCGCTCGGCCGGGCCGGGCGCAAGGCGGATGACATTGCCATCGTAGCAATTCACCACTTCCGGCACACCCAGGCGGCGCGCAAGGGCGGCATGCTCGGCAAGATGCAGGGGTTCGCCATGCACGGGCACGGAGACCTGCGGGCGAACCCAGCCGTACATCTGCTCCAGTTCCCCCCGGCGCGGATGGCCGGAGACGTGAACCAGGGCATCGCGATCGGTCATCACCCGCACGCCGCGCTTCACCAGGCCGTTGATGACGGTGTTCACCACCTTCTCATTGCCCGGAATGGTGCGGGAGGAAAAGACCACCAGATCACCCTTGGACAGGGCGATCTCGGGATGATCGTCCGTGGCGATGCGGCTCAAGGCGGCGCGGGGCTCGCCCTGCGACCCGGTGAGAAGGGCCACGACCTTGTCGCGCGGCAGATAGCCGTAGGCGTCGGCACCGCGAAATGGCGGAATGCCGTCGAGCATGCCATGCTCGCGGGCAACCCCGATCACCCGCTCCATGGCGCGGCCCACGACCACCACTTCGCGATCGGCCGCCAGAGCAGCCTCGGCGATGGAGCGCACGCGTGCCACGTTGGACGAGAAGGTTGTGAAGCAGATGCGGTGCTTCGCAGCCGCGACGATTTCCTTCAGCGTCGCCCCGACATCGGCCTCGGACGGCGAAACACCGTCGCGGATGGCATTGGTCGAATCGCAGATGATGGCGCGCACGCCTTCATCGCCCAGCGCACTCAGTCGCGCGACATCCGTCACCGAGCCGACCACCGGGGTCGGATCGAGCTTCCAGTCGCCGGTATGCAGGACCAGCCCGAGGGACGTGCGGATCGCCACCGCATGGCTATCGGGAATCGAATGGGCGACGGGAATGAATTCCACCTCGAACGGGCCGATGGAAATCTGCGCCCCCGCCCGCACCACATTGACTGGAATGTTCGGTGCACCCGGTTCGCCCCAGCGCTTGGCCTCCAGCAGGCCGGCGGTGAAGGCTGTGGTGTAGATCGGACATTTGAGGCGCGGCCACAGGTCGATCACCGCGCCCACATGGTCCTCATGGCCATGGGTGAGGATGAGACCGACGATGTTCGCCTTTTCCTTCTCCAGGAAGCGAATATCGGGCAACACCAGGTCCACGCCCGGCGCCTCGTCCCCGGCGAAGCTCATACCGAGGTCCATCATCAGCCATTTGCGGGCGCGACGCGGACCGAAACCATAAAGACCAAGATTCATGCCGATCTCGCCCACCCCGCCCAGGGGTGCGAAGACCAGCTCGTTCTGTTCCGCCATGTGACCTATCATTCCGCCTTCGGCAGGGAGACATCGCCGGCGGTGATGATCTCTGCAATTCCATCCCGCCGCCGCAACATCATGGCGCCGCGGGCATCGATGCTCTCAAAACGTCCCGTCACTTCCCGCTCGCCGATGCGCACGCTCACCGTATCGCCGATGGCGAGGGCGTGGCGCATCCAGTCGGTGCGGACCGAGGGAAAGCCGTTGCCGCCATTCCATTGGTTGAGGCGCACCGCCATCGCCCGGTCCAGGGCTTCCAGCACGCGATCGGGCGCAGTGGGCGCGCCCGCCGCCTCCAGGCTGGTGGCGCGATAGGGCAGGTCTTCGGGGTGGTGAAGGCAATTGACGCCGAACCCGATGACCGCCGCCGGGCGCCCCGCCGCGTCGGTGCCGCCTTCCACCAGGATGCCGGCAAGCTTGCCGCCGTCCAGGATCAGGTCATTGGGCCATTTCAGCTTGAGGCCTTCGGTCGTCAGCAA
>NCHM01000527.1:2726-5370 GCA_002257205.1 Rhizobiales bacterium 24-66-13
ACCGGCGCCGGATTCGGCAGAACCAGGGTTGCAAACAGATTGCCGAGTTCGCTCGTCCAGGGCCGCCCGCGCCGCCCGCGCCCCGCGCTCTGAATGTCGGCCACCAACCAAACGGGCATGGCCTCGCCACGGCCGAGCCGCGCGAGACCTTCCGCGTTGGTAGAGCCGATCTCCGTGAATCGGACGATGGGAATCGTGGAGCTTTGGAAACGCTGCGCCGCCATAGTTCAGAAAAGTGCCCGGGCGGCCACACCGGCCGCGTTGATCAGCGGCGAGGGATAAACGAAATAGAAGATGGTGAACAGACCGGAAAGCCCCAGCACCGCCTTCAGTTCACCGGGCATGGGGTCGAAGGCTTCCGCCGGCTCGTCAAAATACATGATCTTGACCACCCGGAGGTAATAATAGGCACCCACCACCGAGGCGAGCACGCCGATCACCGCGAGGCCATAGAGGCCCGCCTCGATCGCCGCCAGGAATACGTAATATTTCGCCAGGAACCCGGCCAGCGGCGGAATGCCGGCGAGCGAGAACATCAGCCCGCCCAACAGCAGCGCCATCATCGGATTGGTTCGCGCGAGCCCGGCCAACTCGTCCACATTCTCGACCGCATTGCCGTTGCGGCGCATGGCGAGCACGCAGGCAAAGCTGCCCAGGGTCATGGCAACATAGATCGCCATATAGATCAGCACACCGCGGATGCCCTGCGGGGTCGCCGCCGCGAGGCCCACCAGGGCGAAGCCCATGTGGCCGATGGAGGAATAAGCCAGCAGGCGCTTGATGTTGCGCTGGCCGATGGCGGCGAACGCGCCGAGCACCATCGAGGCGATGGATACGAAGGCGATGATCTGCTGCCAGGAATGGGTAATATGCGGGAAGGCTTCGGTGGCAACGCGCAGGAACACCGCCATGGCGGCCACCTTCGGGGCGGTGGCGAAGAAGGTCGTCACCGGGGTCGGCGCGCCTTCATAGACGTCGGGCGTCCACATATGGAACGGCACCGCCGAGACCTTGAAGCACAGGCCGGCGAACAGGAACACGATACCAAACACCAGCCCGATGGTCGGCGTCGTGGCAGCCGCGGCGATGGCACCGAAATTCACCGAATCGGTGAAGCCATAGATCAGCGAGGCGCCGTAGAGCAGCATGCCGGACGACAGGGCGCCGAGAACGAAATACTTCAGGCCCGCCTCAGTGGACCGTATCGAGTCCCGATTGTACGCGGCCACCACATAGAGCGAGAGGCTCATCAGTTCGAGGCCGAGATACAGCGCGATCAGATCGCCCGCCGAGACCAGCATGCACATGCCGAGCGTGGCGATGAGGATGAGCACCGGATATTCGAACTTGCTCTGCCGCTCGCGGTTCAGCCAATGCACCGACAAGATCAGTGACACCAGGGCGCCGAGGATCGCGAGCGCCTTCATGAAGCGGCTGAAATCGTCGATCACGAGGCTGCCGCCGAACGCCGAGAGGGCGGTGTGCGGCGCCACCAGCACGAGGATGCCGGCGGCGGCGAGCACCGCGATGGCGAGACCGTTCACCAGATTGGCGGCCGCTTCGCCGCGGATCGCACCGACCAGCAGCAGCACGATCGCCGAAACGGCGAGCGTGACTTCGGGAAGAACGGCGCCGAGCGGAGGCAGGGACGACATCGGGCGACCTCGGGTCAGAAGCTGAACATCAGCGTGGCGGTCTTCACCGCCGACGCGACAGTATCGGTACGGGCGACCACCGCATTCACCGCCGTGGACGTCATGTCCAGGATCGGCGCCGGCCAGAAGCCGAACAGAATGGTGATCACCACGAGCGGAACGAGGATGACAATCTCGCGCGGGCCAAGATCGAGGATGCCCTTGAGATTGTCTTTTTCAAGCGGCCCGAAGATCACGCGCCAGTAGAGCCACAGGGCATAGGCGGCCGAGAAGATCACACCCGTCGCCGCGAAGAAGGCGATCCAGCTGTTGCGCTCGAACGCCGCCAGCATGGTGAGGAACTCGCCGACGAAGCCGGAAGTGCCGGGCAGGCCCACATTGGCCATGGTGAAGATCATGAAGGCGGTCGCATAAAGCGGCATGCGCTTCACCAGCCCGCCATAAGCGGAGATGTCGCGGGTATGCATGCGGTCGTAAATGACGCCAACGCAGAGGAACAGCGCGCCCGAGACGAAGCCGTGCGAGATCATGAGGAACATGGCGCCCTGGAGCCCCTGCTCGTTCATCGCGAACAGGCCCATGGTGACGAAGCCCATGTGCGCGATGGACGAATAGGCGATCAGCTTCTTGATGTCAGTCTGCACCAGCGCCACCAGCGAGGTGTAGATGATCGCCACCACCGACAGCGTGAACACCAGGGGCGCGAACAGATGCGAGGCATCCGGGAACATCGGCAGCGAATAGCGGATGAAGCCGTAGCCACCCATCTTCAGCAGCACGCCCGCCAGGATCACCGAGCCGGCCGTGGGCGCTTCCACATGCGCATCGGGCAGCCAGGTGTGCACCGGCCACATGGGCATCTTCACCGCGAACGAGGCGAAGAAGGCCAACCAGAGCCAGGTCTGCATCCCCACCGGGAAGCCGTGGGTCATGAGCGTCGGCACGTCGGTGGTGCCGGCCTGCCAGTAGATCGCCATGATGGCGAGCAT
>NCHM01000528.1 GCA_002257205.1 Rhizobiales bacterium 24-66-13
GCTCTGCCCGGGCGCGGAATATGGCCCGGCCAAGCAATGGCCGGCCACCAAGTTCGCCCGCCTCGCCGCCCGCGCGGTGGAAGCGGGCTATCGCGTGCGGATTCTCGGCGGGCCGAAGGATGTCTCCATCGCGGCGCAGATCGTGAAGCAGAGCGGCGTTCCGGTGGACAATATCGCCGGCAAGACCACGCTGATGGACGCCGCCGCCTTGCTGGGCTTGGCGGATGTGGTGGTCTCGAACGATTCCGGCCTCATGCACGTGGCCGGCGCGCTCGACCGGCCCTTGGTGGTGATCTACGGTTCCAGCTCGGAAAAGATGACGCCGCCCACCGGCCCCCGAGCCCGCGTGGTGGCGCGCGAGCTGCCCTGCCGCCCGTGCCACAAGCGCGAATGCCCGCTCGGCACCCTGGCCTGCCTGGAAGTGATCGCCCCCGAAGAGGTTCTGGCGGCGGCACGGGCCGTGCGGGTATGAAGGTTCTGGTGGTCAAGCTGTCCTCCCTCGGAGACGTGGTGCACACGTTCCCGGCGGTGACGGACGCCATGCGCGCAGTGCCCGGCCTCACACTCGATTGGGCGGTCGAGGAGGCGTTCGTTCCCCTGGTGGAGACCCACCCCGCCGTGCGGCGCGCCATCGCGGTGCCGCTGCGGCGCTTGCGGAAAGCGCCCGGCGAAGCGCTGCGCAGCGGGGCCGCCGCGGCGATCCGTGCCGCCTTGCGCGCGGAACCCTATGATGTGGTGATCGACGCCCAGGGCCTGATGAAGAGCGCCGCCGTCGCCCTGTTCGCGCGCGGGCGGCGCCATGGCTTTGCCCGGGGCAGCGCCCGCGAGGGTCTCGCGACCTTCGCCTATCACACCACACACGTGGTGCCGGAAACCGAGCACATGGCGGTGCGGCTGCGCAAGCTGTTCGCCGCAAGCCTCGGCTATTCGCTCCAGGGGCTCGCCGCCGATGCCGGGCTCGCCGCGCCGGTCGAGGCGGAAGGGCAGGCGGACGAGCCGCCTTATATCGTCCTGCTGCACGGCACCACCTGGCGCACCAAGACCTGGCCCGTGAAGCACTGGCGCGATCTCGCCCTGACGGCGGCCGAGCGCGGCTATGAAACCCGCATCTTCGCCCAGGGTCCGGAAGAGACCGCGCGCGCCACCGCCATCGCGGCCCAGATCCCATCAGTGCGGATCGTGCCGCCCGGCCCCATCACCGCGCTCGCGCCGGTGATTGCGCGGGCGCAGGCGGTGGTGAGTGTGGATTCCGGCCTCGGCCATCTCGCGGCAGCGCTCGCGGTGCCCACGATCGGGCTTTATGGCCCGACAAATCCGCGCCTCACCGGCCTTTTCGGGCCCAAGGCGCTGGAATTGAAATCGCTGCGCCCGTGCGCGCCGTGCGAGCGCGCCCATTGCCGGATCGCGCCCGATCTGGTGGAAGGCCCGCCCTGCCTCACGGATTTCAGCGCGCGGGATGTCTGGCGCGCGCTCAATGTCCTGCGCTTCGGCCATGCCGATGCGATGGACAAGACCGGAAGCCCCGTGGCACACGGGGGCACATCACCGCCTTCGCCCTGAATGGTAGCCTGAATGATCCGCACCGCCCGTTCCGCCCGCGATACCATCCTTGTCACCGGGGGCGCCGGCTTCATCGGCTCGAACATCGCCCGCGCGTTTGCCGCCGACGGCTGGCGGGTGGTGGTGGCCGATTGGCTGGAGGACGGGCCGAAATGGCTCAATCTGCGCGACATCCTGCTGGATGACGTGATCCGGCCGGAGGCGGTGCCCGCCTTCGTGGAGCGCGAGGGCGGCCGGCTTGGCGCGATCGTCCACATGGGCGCGATTTCCGCGACCACGGAGCGGGACGGCGACAAGATCGTCGCCCGCAACATCCGCCCGACGCTGGATCTGTGGGACCAGTGCGCGCGCAAGGGCATCCGCTTCCTCTATGCCTCGTCCGCCGCCACCTATGGCGACGGCACGGACGGTTTCAGGGACGAGGAGGGCGCGGCCGCGCTCGACCGCCTGTCGCCGCTGAACGCCTATGGCTGGAGCAAGCTGATGGCGGACCGGCGGTTCGCGGCGGACGTCGCCGCCGGCCGGCCGGTGCCGCCGCAATGGGCGGGCCTGCGCTTCTTCAATGTCTATGGTCCGGGCGAAGCCCATAAGGACGATATGCGCTCGGTGATCCACAAGATCTATCCGACCGCCGCCGCGGGCGAGCCGGTGACGCTCTTCAAATCCCATGATCCGGGCTATGAGGACGGCGGGCAGCTGCGGGATTTCGTCTATGTGGGCGATTGCGTCGCGGTGGTGCGCTGGCTGGTGGAGACACCCACGGCGAGCGGCATCTTCAATGTCGGCACCGGGCAGGCGCGCAGCTTCGCGGATCTCGCCAAGGCGGTGTTCGCGGCGGCCGGCAAGGATCCGCGCATCACCTATGTCGATATGCCGGTTTCCATCCGCAACGCATATCAATATTTCACCCAGGCGGACGTCTCGAAACTGCGTGCCGCGGGCTTTACCCGCCCGTTCACCTCGCTGGAGGAGGGCGTCCGGATCTATGTCACCGAGCATCTGCGCGGCCGCAATTCCGCGTCATGAGCGGGACGCTCTCCATCGCAACGGCTGATCTTGCCCCAGGATACCGGCACCATGCTTCCTGATACCAAGCCCGGTCCCGTCGCCGTTATCGGCGAT
>NCHM01000022.1 GCA_002257205.1 Rhizobiales bacterium 24-66-13
CACCTGGACCACGCAGGTGAAGCTGCAGGGCGCCCCCGCGGGCCTCGGCACATTCGACATGGAAAGCGACATTCCCGACGTGCTGTTCCGGCTCGACGCTGGCTTGCAGCTCTATCAGCAGACCGGGGCGGAGCTGAAGGCCATCTACGGGCTCTCGGCGGGAAACGACTATCTGTCCAATACAGGATCTCTGCGCTTCAGCTATCGGTTCTAGTAATCGCAGGAACATCCGGCGCGGTCGGTTCGAAGCGCGCGTCCTGAACGCGCTGCGCCATCACCTGATGGACCCAGCGCTGTTCAAAGAATTCTGCGAGGAATTCACCCGCGAGATGAATCGGCTGCGCATGGAGGGGCGTTCATCCATTGATGCGGCCGAGGCCGAGATCAAACGGATCGACCAGGAACTGGGCAAGTTGATGAAGCTCATCCTCGCGTCCGATAGCGACGACGCTCCCACCCGGATGATGAAGCAGATGAAGCAGCTTGAGGCTCGCCGGAAGGAGCTGAAAGCGTTCCTGCAGGACGCCCAGGAACCGCCGCCCCTCCTGCATCCGAATATGGCGCATCACGACCACGTTCAGGTGGACGAACTGTATGCGGCGCTTCAGGAGGATTCGGAGGAAAAGCGGATGACCGCGGCCGACCTGATTCGATCGCTGGTGAGGGATATCATCCTGACGCCGACAGAAGGCGAGTTCCAGGTCGAGGTGCACGGCGATCTGCCTGGAATTCTTGAGATTGCCCTCAAAAGCAAACGGCTCGCCGAAAAGGCGAGCCGTTTGCAAGTCGAGTTGGTTGCGGGGACCAGCGTCGATCATAACTTGCTATCGGCGCCAGCAAAGATGGTTGCGGGAGCATGCATCCATCTTAACTTGCTTTTCCGGACGGCAGCGTAGAGGCCGATCCTTGCCGAGGTTGGGGCCGCGGGTCCGATCCCATCGGATGCTCCGTTCTTGTCAATGAAACCAAACGTTTAACTAAGGTCTATCTTCGGGGGGCCTTCCCTTTTCTGCCTTGGTCACCATCTGGTCAACACAGAAGAGTTGCTATGGCGCGTGCGTACTCGCGGTGCCGGCCACTGAGTCAAGCATTAGAGGGCGCGATTTTGGGCTGTGGTCTGTTGGCCAGATGCAGACCCCGGCTGGCCACGCTGTCCGGCGACCAGCGCAACCGTGCAGCTCTTGCTGCCCTGATCCTCGTGCAGTATTTCCTGCTGCTAGACGAGCCGACAAACAATCTCGACATGCCTAGCGCAGGGCTGTGATCCCCTCATCGGAGGATGGACAGGTGAAGGCGATCATCGGCAGCTATGATCGCGAGATTCAAGTCATTCGGGAAGAGGGTTTTGGCCGATGACCAGCGCACCTTTCCTGGCAGCCCCGCGCACAACCTCGAAGCCGTATGTCGTCATTTCGTCTTCATAGATGTGCAGGGCTTCCGCCAGTTGCGTGGCGCCGCGATTTACCTCGATGAGTTTCGCACCGAGCTTGGCGGCATCGCGCAGCGCGACATTGGCACCTCGCCCGAGGCTGGGCGACATGGCATGCGCAGCGTCCCCCAGCATCGTCACATTGGGCGAAGATCCCAGGTCGCAAGGGACGCTCGTATACATCTCGACATAGAAGAACGATCCCGGTTCGCCGGCCGCGAGCACATTCTGGCTGGCTTCCGGCCAGCCTTCGATCAGATCGATGGCGAGCTGCTGCAGCTCGTCGCTGCTTGCCCGCCTCAGTTCGGCATCGGTTTTGCCGATGTACTGCGGACGGGCGGCCACGATGCAGGCGACGTAATCGTCACGCCGAGGCAGGGCTGCCCCCGGGAACAGGCTCGAAGACGCCGCCGCCGGCTCCATCGGGAAGAGAACTCCACCCATTCCCAAAAGCACCTTTCTCTCGTCGGACGCGAAGGTGAACACATCGGCGAGCACCTGTGCCGGCAGAAGTCGGCGTGCCTCACTGGCAGGGAGACGTCCGTAAACGCATCTCAACCCAGTATCCGCGATTAGTGCGTGCGGAGCCCTCTGCTGGCGGATTGGCGAACGGATGCCGTCGGCGCCGACAAGCACATCGCCCCGGATTCTCCGGCCGTCCGCGAGAATGGCGGTAACGCTGTCGGCATCGCTTTCATAGGACACGACAGGGGCGCTGTAATGGCAGACATCGTCGAGTCCGGTCAGCAGGATCTGACGCAGGACGGCGCGGTCGACATTGACGTGGGTCGCAAGCCCTTGAGCCACGTGATGTTCGGTATGGCTGTAGGTGTCGATCGGAATGCGCTTGTGCAAAACGAGGTTGGTATCGACCATGGTCGTATAAGGAAGCGCCCGCATTGATGTCGCTTCAAACAAAGCCAGCAGATGAGGCGGTAGCGCTTCGCTGACGCCGGAAACGCCGTCAGCATCGATATGCAGACGGTAGCCTTGGGCACGCTCCCAAGGACTGGCATCGCGCTCGAATATGTGGACTTCGATGCCGGCATTTTTGAGCATCTGCGCCAGGCAAAGACCGCCAAGGCCTGCCCCGGCGATGAGAACTTTCAGTGTCATAAAGATCGTCTCCAAGTGGAGCGACTTCGAACATGGAGCTACGGCGAGATGCGAAAAGCCTCATGCCACACAAGCACCATGCCCGAGTTGCTTCGGGTTGATGCCGTGGGCGCGCTTGCGCGACGTGGACCCGCCTTTCAGCGAGGGTCGGGATTACCGAGCCGACCAATTCCTTTTCGACAAGGTGCCGTTAGCAGGTCGTTCTCAATCTGTCAATTTCACGTTTCGACTGTTGCAAAGGCAGGATCAAGGCCGATCGGTCTCGTCTACGATGGCGACAGGATCCAACGATGGTCGTCGCAGATCGACCTCAATGGATCAAAACGAGACGGATTGCGTAAGCAACCAGCGTCAAGGCCAGCACGCTTGCGAGCCAGATCCCTGCTAACCAGGCCAACCGCTTCCAGAGACTGGCTGGTGCTCGATCAGTGATACCCAGTTTCATCGACTTTGCCTCGGAAGACCCAATACGCCCAGATCGTATAGGCAAGAATGATCGGCACGAGGGTGCCTGCGCCGATCAGCATGAAGACCTGGCTGCGCTCGGGTGCCGCGGCTGCCCAAATCGACACGCGTCCGGGGATGACGTCGGGCCAGATCGAGATTGCGAGCCCGATCATCGACAGGCCGAAAAGGACAAGCGTCATCAGGAACGGTAGCCAGTCCTTGGCCCGGTCAATCGATCGCCAGAGGATCAACGCTGCGAGCACCACAAGCACGGGCATCTGGGCCGCCGCCAGAACTCCGGGCCAGCCGAACCAACGCTCATAGTAGCGTCCCTCAAGGAAGGGGGTGGCAACGCTGACGCTGGCAATGACAGCAAAAAGTGCGATCGTCAGTGATCGGGCGAGGCGACGGGCATGGGCTTGGGTCGGACCATCGGTCTTCCAGATCAGCCAGCTTGCGCCGAGCAGCGCATAGCCAACGACGAGACTTGTACCAGTCAACAGTGTGAACGGCGTCAGCCAGTCCCACCATCCACCCGCATAAGCGCGGCCCTCGACCTGGATTCCTTGCAGCAGCGCACCGAGAGTAATACCCTGAGCGAAGGTCGCGACGAGCGAGCCACCGCAGAAAGCCATGTCCCAAAAGTGCCGGTGGGCGGGATCACGCCAGCGGAACTCGAAGGCGACGCCTCGGAAGACTAGGCCGAGCAGCATGGCGATGATCGGCGCATAGAGGGCAGGCAGGATAATTGCGTAAGCGAGGGGGAACGCGGCCATCAGGCCGCCGCCGCCGAGCACCAGCCATGTCTCGTTGCCGTCCCAGACCGGCGCGATGCTGTTCATCGCCCGGTCGCGCTCGCCGCCGACGCGGAACGTGGGAAAAAGTATACCGATGCCAAGATCGAAGCCGTCCATGACGACGTAAGCGGCAACGGCAAAGGCGATGATGCCGGCCCACACGATTGTAAGATCGATCACGACGGCATGCCTCCCTCGACGGCTTGGGCAGGCGTGATACCGGCAGCACGAACGGGTGTTCCTCCGGACGGATCGGCCGTCTCATGCGGCTGGGGCGGCTTGGCCATCAGTTTCAGAATGTACAAGGTGCCAGCACCAAAAACGGCAAAATAGATCACGATAAACGCGATCAAGGATGCGGCGACGGCGGGAGCGTGCAGCGGAGCCGCGGAATCGGCAGTTCGCAGTAGGCCATAGACGGTGAAGGGTTGGCGGCCGACCTCGGTCGTGATCCAGCCCGCGATGACAGCTACAAAGCCGCTGGGTCCCATCGCAATTGCAGCTCGATGCAGCAACGGCCAGTCATAGAGGCGCTTGCGGTAGCGCGCCACCAGGCTCCACAATCCCAGGCCGAGCATGGCGAAGCCCAAGCCGACCATGACGCGGAAGGACCAGAAGACGACTCCGACAGGCGGCTCGAGATTGTCGGGAACCGTATCGAGGCCGGCCAGCGGCGCGTCGAGGTCGTGCTTGAGGATCAGCGACGAGGCTTTGGGAATCTGAACCGCATAGTCGACGCGCTTTTCCCGGCTGTTGGGGATACCGAACAGGATCAGCGGCGCGCCTTCGGGATGGCTGTCGTAGTGGCCTTCCATGGCCATCACCTTGACAGGCTGATGCTCCAGCGTGTTGAGGCCGTGCATGTCACCGGCGAAGATCTGTATGGGCGCGACGATCGCTGCCATCCACATCGCCATGGAGAACATCTTGCGCGCGCCGGGGTTCGTTCTGTCTTTCAGCAGATGCCAGGCGCCGACGGCGCCGACGACGAAGGCCGTGGTGAGGTAGGCGGCAATGACGGTGTGCACGAGACGATAGGGGAAACTCGGATTGAAGACGATCGCCCACCAACTTGTCCCCGGCAGGAATTGGCCGTTCGCGCCGATCTCGAATCCTGTGGGGGTCTGCATCCAGCTATTGACCGACAAAATCCAGAACGCGGAAATGAACGTGCCGACTGCGACCATGCAGGTCGCGAAGAAATGCAGCCTCGGCCCGACCTTGTTGATGCCGAACAGCATGACGCCGAGGAAGCCAGCTTCCAGGAAGAAGGCAGTCAGGACCTCGTAGGCCATCAGCGGGCCGATCACCGGGCCTGCCTTATCCGAGAATACGGACCAGTTCGTGCCGAACTGGTAGGACATCACAATGCCCGATACGACGCCCATGCCGAAGGCCAGCGCGAAGATCTTCAGCCAGTAGCGGAAGAGATTTGCATAGACGCCATTGCCGGTCTTGAGCCAGAGAGCCTCCAGAACCATGAGATAACTTGCAAGGCCGATCGAGAAGGCTGGAAAAATGAAGTGAAAGCTGACGGTGAAGCCAAACTGGATTCTGGCGAGCAGCAGAGCGTCGAGCATTCCGCTCTCCTACAGGGATTTTAGTGGAAGTTGGTGATACCGGATGCCGTTGTCCGGCTTTGCGTAGGGTTGGCTGGCGCGCATGTGAATCTGACGAGCGGCGGCCGCATCCTCGTCGAGAACGCTGTCCATGATTGTGGCGCGGTAGGTCGGCTCATAACAGAATGCTTTGACCGTGGGTGATACCCGCGAGCTGGCAATCAGTCTGGTGGCTGCTTCAACTGACTGGTCCATTGTCGCGCCTCCGCTCAGGTCAGTTTCTTCATCGAGAAGTACCAATCGGTCGTCTCGAGACCTTCCTTCATGCGTTGCTCGGCTGCTTCAGCAGTCTTTGGGGCGCCAACGAGCACCTTGTCGGACGGCTGCCAACCTTCCGGGGTTGCGACTGAATGCGTATCGCTGGTGCGTAGCGCCCGGACGAGGCGGAGGATTTCATCAACGCTGCGGCCGTTGGTCATTGGATAGTAGACCATCGCGCGCATGATGCCGTTCGGGTCGATGACGAAGGTCGCACGGACGGCGGAGGTGTCGGATGCGCCTGGATGGATCATTCCGTATGCCTTCGCGACCGTCATCGACAGGTCCTCGATGATCGGGAATGGAATGTCGACTTCGAACTTCTCCTTGATGTTCCGAACCCAGGCGAGATGCGAGTAGATGCTGTCGATCGACAGACCAAGCAAATCGCAGTCAAGCGCCTTAAAGTCGGCGGCCGCCCTCGCGAAGCCGGTGAATTCCGTGGTGCAGACCGGCGTGAAGTCCGCCGGGTGGGAAAACAAAACGAGCCAGCGGCCTTTGTAATCCTGCAGGGAGCGGTCGCCATGGGTAGTTTTCGCACTGAAGGCAGGCGCCGCCTCGTTGATGCGCGGGATTCCGACCTGGTTGTCGTGCTCCGTAGCAGCGCGGGCACCAGGGTTGGCCTCGGTGTTGGCGGGGCCTGAACGGGCGGGCGATTCCGAGCAGCTCATTGACGGCGTCTCCTTTTCTGCGGTTGCGATAAGTGGGCGACAAGAGGCGACCGACCGCATTTTCGGGCAATCGACATCATTTTCGTGATCCTCTATTTCATAATTCTCGATCTATGTAATCATGTAAACGTATTGCGTCAAGCTGCGGCTTATGTCACAAAGCTGTAATTGAAACCTTGGATCTGGTGGCCTTCACGATGACCGACGAAACGCCTCATACTGGAGGCCGCGCATTGCGCATGGGCGACGCCGCTCCAGACTTTGAGGCTCGCTCGACGCGCGGCCCGATCCGTTTGTCGGACTACCGTGGCCGTTGGTTGGTGTTATTCTCGCACCCGGCGGACTTCACCCCGGTCTGCACGACCGAGTTTGTGTCGTTGGCGAAGTCTTATGAGCGATTTACCGCCCATAATTGCGCGCTGCTGGGTCTTTCCGTCGATAGCCTTTACTCGCACTTGGCTTGGACCCGCGCGATTCGGGAGCTCTTCAAGGTCGAAATACCATTCCCAGTCATCGAAGACCCGTCCATGCTGGTTGGCCGTGCATATGGCATGATCGACGAGACTTCGGAGAATAGTGCCGGAGTGCGGGCGACCTATTTTATAGACCCCGAAGGCGTCATTCGTGCCGTTACACACTACCCGCTGACGATCGGCCGTTCCGTCGATGAGATGGTGCGGATGGTGGCCGCGCTTCAGGCATCCTATTCGGGAGAGAAGCTCGCCCCGGCCGATTGGCAGCCGGGTCAACCGCTGCTTTTGCCTGCCGATGAAAAGGCGCAACAGGATCCTGACTGGTTTTGCCGGAGCGCCGCATGAAAACCCTGTGGCAGTCGCGCGCGCAAGCCGATGTCGCGGCTGACAAGCTGCGTAAATTCGCTCAGCCTCAACGGCTGATGATCCTGTCCCTCTTGCTTGACGGGGAAAAATCCGTAACCGAAATCGATATGGCCTCTGGAATCGGCCAGCCAGCCCTTAGCCAGCAGCTTGCGGAACTACGCAAAGCCGAGCTGGTGACGACACGACGCCAGGCCAAGCAGGTCTATTACAGCCTGGCCGACGAGTCGGTCATTCTGTGCGTGCGCAGCATCGAAGCCGTGTTCGGAGCCGGAGATCCGGAGCGGGCGCTCCTGAACATGGTCAGGCCGGAAGCCCGCTCCGAGCGGAATGGCATTGTGCGCGGCGCCGCGAATTTCGCCCGGATTCGCTGACCAGCCCGCATTGCCTTAAGCCAGCCTTAAGCTGGTGAGCCAAGCACTCAGCCATCCGGTGGCGCGTTGCCCGGAAAGGATGGGCAAAATGGGTGCATCGTCAAAGCGCAGTATTACGCTTCTTCAAATCAATGACACGCATGGGTATGTGGAGCCGCATCCGGAATTGATCTGGCACGGCGCAACACCACGCTTTCCGATGCTTGGCGGTTACGCCCGGATCGCGGGATATTTCAAGAAGGTTCGAGCGGAACGTCCCGACGCGGTCGTCGCGCTGGACAATGGCGACACCTTCCATGGAACCTACGCGGCCGTCTCTTCGCGAGGCGAGGCGCTGGTTCCGCTCACCAATGCGCTCGGCCTCGACGCCATGACCGCACATTGGGAGTTTGCCTGGGGGCCGGCGCATTTTAGGGCACTGGCAAAGCGCCTCGACTACCCGGTTCTGGCAGTCAACTGCTTTGATTTGAAGACCGGCCGTCGCCCGTTTCGCCCGTCGCGCATTATAGAGCGTGGCGGGGTCAGGATCGGAGTGGTCGGAATCGCGGCGACGATCCTCGACAAGACGATGCCGCCGCATTTCAGCGAAGGGCTGCGCTTCACGAATGGAGACAAGGAACTGCCGCGTGAGATCCGTAGGCTCCGTCAGAAGGAACGGGTCGATCTGATCGTCGTCCTGTCCCATCTCGGCTTGCCACAGGATATCAAGCTCGCCGGGCTCGTGAATGAGATCGACGTCATCCTGAGCGGCCATACCCATGACCGCCTTGAGAAGCCGATCGTCGTCAATGGAGCAACTATCATCCAGTCTGGTTGTCATGGCGCCTTCGTCGGCCGTCTGGACCTCGGCGTCGAGCGCGGGACGGTCCGGGTCGAACGGCATGAGCTCGTCGCCTTGGATGAGACGATTGACCCAGATCCCATGATGTCCGATCTCGTCGAGGCGGTGGTTTCACCGATGCGTGACCATCTGGCGACCGAAGTGGGCCGCGTGGATGCCGCCCTGCATCGCAACACGATCCTTGACTGCTCGATGGACGACGTCCTCCTGGCGGCGCTCTGCAACGCCTCGGGTCGGCAAATCGCCTTCTCGAATGGCTGGCGATACGGCGCTCCGGTCGTGCCTGGCCCTGTCAGGCTGGGCGATCTCTGGAACATCATACCGGTCAATCCTCCAATTTCGACGGTGATCCTCAAAGGAGAGGAAATCCGCACGATGATGGAGGAGAATCTGGAACGGACGTTCTCGCCGGACCCCTTCGGCCAGATGAGCGGATTCGTGAAACGCTTCAGCGGCCTGACAATCATGGCAAAGATCGAAAACCCTTTTGGAACCCGCATAGCGGAGATCTTCGTCGGAGACCAAAAGCTGGATCCCGATGCATCCTATGACGTCGCCTTCGTCACCGCCCAGGGAGTGCCCGGCCGTTTTGGGCGTGATCGGGGCCAGATGTCCGTCACGGCGATCGAGGCCCTGGAGGCCTATTTCCGGCACCCGCCCGCTAAGGTGACAAGTCCTGGCCGCGTGATCGCGATATGATGACGCCGCTAGCTTGCTGGCGCGTCCGAGACCTTCGCGGGCGATCCTTCGGCTGCCGATGAGTGCGCCGTAGCGGGCGGCAGGGTCAGTCGGAGGCTGTTGAGACCGACCGACAAGGAGCTCGCGAGCATAGCGAGCGCAGCCAGCGATGGCGACAAGACGCCGAAGATTGCGAAAGGAATGGCGGCGAGGTTGTAGACCAAGGCGAGGCCGAGATTCTGTCGTGTGACGGATGTGGTGCTGCGCGCAAGGTTCATCCCGGTCAAAAGCCGGCCGATGCCACCTCTGACAATCACCACGTCGGCGGTCTGGGCTGCGGCGCTGTGGGCGCCCGCAACCGATATCCCGCAATCGGCGGCGGCGAGTGCCGGGGCATCGTTCACACCGTCGCCGAGGAACAGGACCGGGGAGGTCAAGGCCTTCACGAGTTCGGCCTTCCCGGCCGGCGTGCAGCCGTGACGCACCCTGTCGTGCGGAACGCCGAGCGCGTCGGCGATCCGCAGAGTCGGTCCGCCGGCATCTCCCGAGGCGATCCATATCTCAACGCCGAGCGCTCGAAGCCGGGAAAGCGTCTCCCGCGCGTCGCTGGTCGGGGCATCGGCCAGGCCGAGCGTCCCGATACGGAAGCCGTCCAGAGTCACGGCCAGCGAAGTCAGCCCGTTGTCGCGCTCGATTCCGTGAACAGCGATGCGGTGTCCGGCGTGATCCTGCGCCTCGGCGCCCCGCTCCAGACGCGTCCCGCCCGCTCCTTCTTCGCGGCCGTGCCGATCGACGATCGCGCGCGCCAGTGGGTGATTGATGCCGGTTTCCGCTCGTGCCGCGATGCGAAGGACGTCGGCTTCACACCAGCCGGAAGCCGGAGCGACGTCGACGACTATGGGACGGCCATGGGTCAGGGTGCCGGTCTTGTCGAAGATGGCGGTCGCCGGGCGGGCGAGCGCCTCAAAGGCGGTCGGATCGCGCAAACGCAGGCCAAAGGCCGAGGCGATGCTGGCCGCGCGCGCCTGAGCGAGCGGAGCGGCGATCGACAGCGCACATGGGCAGGCGGCCGCCAGCACGGTCAAGGCTCTGAGGGCGGCATCTTGCAAGGCGGCGCCGAACAGCGGGCTAAGGACGGCCGTCAACAGCGCGAGCGCAGGAATTGCCCAGCTCAGCGCGGCGGCGAGACGATCGGCGCGTGAGGCAGCCGCGCCGCGCCCTGCAAGCTCGATCGCGATCGCTCCGCCCATCCGGTCGAGATCGCGGTCGCCGAACGAACGGTCGGCTGCCACGACGATGCGCCGCTGGAGATTGACGGAGCCGGCCTCGACGCGCTGCCCGATCCCGACGGGGATCGCCCGGCTCTCGCCCGTCAGCACGGCGCGGTCGACCAGCGTCGCGCCCTCCCGCACAATTCCATCGGCGCAGACGGTCATTCCGGCGTCGATGACGACGAGATCGCCGATCCCGATCTGTGCGCACGGGACCACCGCGTCTCCCGACGCCGTACGCCTGACAGCGGTTTCGGCGGCCGCGTCCTCGAGCGCCTTCAGCGCATCGAGGGCGCCGCGACGGGTGGTGGAGTCGAGCAGTCGCCCGACCAGAAGAAGCGTGATCAGCATCGTCGCCGTGTCGAACCAGACATGCGAGGAGCCGGAGACGAGCGAGGCGATGGAAAGGAGGAAGGCGCCGCCGGCGCCGAGCGCGATCAGCAGGTCCATGCCGGGCGCGCGCAGGCGGATCGATCGCAAGGCCATCCAGAAGATGCCGGCTCCCGCCCAAGCGACAACCGGCAAGGCCAGCAGACCGGAGCCAAGCGCGATCCACCACGCGACGTCCGGATCGAGAACGGAGACGTAGAGCACGACGGCAAGCGCCATCGACCACATCCCCGACATGACGGCGACGGCAAGGCGCAGCGATAGGCGGCTTATATCGGCTGTGAGGATCGCCGAGAGCTCTTCGGGTCGGTGGCGGTCGATCAGCCTGTAGCCGGCGCGCGAGACAGCGGCGGCAATGTCGTCTACGGAGATCCGCTCCGCGTTCCAATCGACTAGCATCGATGCGGTCAGGTGATGCACCCCGACGGCACTGACCCCTTCCAGCCGGCGGATCTGCCGTTCCAGCCCGCGCGCGCAACCGCCGCAGGCCATGCCGCTGACGCCGAACAGGCGGCGCAATGCACTCAGTCCACGGCGCCGACCGGACGTTCCGGATCCGGCGTGCCCACCCCGAGCAGCACCCCGTTTACGGTCTGACCGTAGTAGATCTGATCGCCGTCGTGGTACTGCTTGCGTGTTTCCTCGATCGTCTTGCCTTTCTGTCTCGCATCCTTCGGGCGCTCGAAGCTGTTTATGTAGGCAGCGACGTCCCAGGCGTCCTGATCGGTTAGTCGGCCGGGCTGCGACAACGGCATGTTGTGCTTGATGAAGGCGGCCGCCGTATCGATGCGGGCCATGCCGGCGCCCCAATTATAGGAACTGGCGCCCCAGAGCGGCGGGAAGACATAGCGCCCGTTGATATCCTTCTGGCCCTGTCCGTCACCGCCATGGCAAACGGCGCAGTTGGCGGCAAACACCTGCGCGCCGCGTTCGGGGGAGTAGCCGAGCTCGGTCTTTGCGACCTTGCCGAAGCCGACACCCTCCAATTCCTTGTTGGTCGGCGCATTGGTCGCCAGCCAGAAGAAGTAGCTTTCCAGATCGCGATAGATGTCGTCGCCATGCGGCGGCGGGCCGCCCTTGACCGAGTGCTGGGCATTCATCGAGAAAGTGAAGCAGCCCTGGACACGGTCTTCCATGGTGTTGATCTGCTTGTTCTTCGACCGGTATTTCGGGTACTGAACCCAGGCGGCCCACATCGGTGCCGAGAAGGGCTGGCGGCCGGCGCCGAGATGGCAGTTCGAACAGGACAGGCCATTGCCGACATACAGCGAGGCGTTGGTCGAGGTGTTCATGAAGATCGCCTGCCCGCGCCGGACTGCAGCACCGAATTGGTCGTTCGGAATCTGGTCGTCGGTCGGTGGCTGGAAGAAGCCGGCGGTCGCATGGCCAGCGGTGTCTTGCGCAGTCTGCCGACTCGGAATGAAACCACTCTCATAGGCGAGTGCGCCGAGCGCGGCGACGATCAGGCCCGCTCCGGCCGCATGGATCCACATTCGCGCGATGCGTCCCTTCTGGGGATCGGCGGGTTTGGCTTCTGGGCTTTGTACTGGCTCCGTCATGGCCGTTCTCCAATCCTGGCGATCTGGGCGTCTTCTCCTGCCGGCACGGGGGGAAGCGAGGCGAGATAGTCTGCGACGGCTCTGCGATCGGCATCGGAGAGCGCGCGGGAAATCCGTCCCATCAGGTCGAGCGAGGAATTGTTGCGGTGTCCGCCGACCCAAGCGGCGAGCTGGCTCGCTGTATAGGAGGCATGCTGGGCGGCGAGCGCAGGAAACTCCGGTGCGACACCGAAGCCCGAGGGCCCGTGACAGGAGAAGCAGGCCGGCACGTTGCGGCTCCAGTCGCCATGCAACGCCAGGGCTTCGCCGCGTGCGAGATCACCGCCGAGTTCCGGCTTGGCGTTCGAAGGCACGCGCAGGCCGGCGTAATATTCTCCGAGCTGGCGCTTCTCCTCCTGGGTCAGCGAGGCCACGACGATCTTCATGGATTCGTTCTGGCGACGCCCGCTATGGAAATCATCGATCTGCTTGACGATGTATTCGGCGGGAAGGCCGGCCAGGCGCGGGACGTTTTCCTTGCCTTGGCCGAGATCGCCGTGACAACTCGCGCAGGCCCATTGCTCGCCGCGCCCGGTAAAGATCATCGTGGAGACGTCCGGGCTGAGCGAGACTGCGGTCTGAGCCACGAAGGGCGGCTGACTGCCGAGTTCGAGTGCGGTTGAGGACGCGATCTCCGTTCCGCCTTTGAAGCTGGCCTTGTCCACGACCTCGCCGCGCAGCTTCGCGACGGCTGCCGCTTCGATTGTTTCGGAGGACTTGCCGAAGCGGTGCGCCACATAGGTCGAGAGTTCGCCGATCTCGGCATCGGTCAGCACGCTGGCGAAGCTCGGCATGTGGCCGTTGAAATTGTAGTTGCCGACGCGGATCGGCCCGTCGATGCCGCGCAGCAGGATCGTCGAGACGAGCTCGGGGCCTTGCGCGACGAAGGCGGAGCCGGCGAGCGGCGGAATAGCGCCACGCACGCCCATGCCGTCAGGCTGGTGGCATGTCGAGCAGCGGGCGACGAAGAGCGCGGACCCCGGCTCCGTGCTGGCGGCCGTCGCCACACGGCTTTCCGCGACGCGCTCATTGCGCGCCGCCGCGACATCCTCGCGCGTATCAAACAGGGTCGCAGCGCCCCAGATGCCGAGGCCGACGGCGATGGCCATCAGCGGCCATGGCATCTTGCCATGAAGCTCGTAGGGCTCGAAGTTCTCGTCCGGCCGCCCGGCCTCGTCCTTGCGGGGAGATTTGTCTGCCGTCATCGCGCGCCCTCCGGACGGTTGTAGCCGTCATCGCGAATGGCTTCGGCTGGAGCGGGATAAGTGCGGTCGAGCGAGAGCAGATAGGCCGTAAGGTCGAGGGCATCCTGTTTGGCGATGACGACGCCGGACTTAGGAGCATATTCCGACGGAAGGGCGACGACGACATCGCCGGGCACAGCCGCGTCCTTTTCCTCGAACAGGAAGGGATAGGCCGGCATGATGCTCCAGTCGAAGATGGCGCGCGGCTGGTAGAGATGGGTCAGGTGCCAGTCGCGAGACGGCAGCCTTGCGCCAACATTGAGGAGGTCCGGTCCGGTGCGCATCGTGCCGAGCTGGTGCGGACGGTCGTAGGTGTAGTCGGCGGCAATCGCTGGCCGGCCCCAGCCGCGCACGCCGTCGGGCGCCTGGTCTGGCGAGCGAGGCTGCTGGCTATGACAGTAGACGCAGCCAAGCGAGACATAGACCTCACGCCCGCGCAATTGTTGCTCGGTATAGGGCTTGAGCTCCGGCGGGATGTCGTGCTGGCTGATCTGGATGCCGGGCGCGATCACGAGCATGAGGGTCGCGAAAGCGAGAATGCCGAGGGCCAGAATGGAAAGAGGGAGATAGCGGTTCATTCTGCGGGCACCACCTTTGCGGCTGCCGCTGCCCGGCGTGGAAGGAGGATCGCGGCGACGTTTAGTGCGAAGACGATGTGGCCGAGCGTCATCAGGCTGCCGCCGACGCTGCGAGCTTCGAGATAGGGGATGGTGACCCTCACGCTGTCGGAGAACGGACGGGTCGCATCGAGCATGGCGAGGCCCTGCAGTACGCCGCCGATCGACAAGCCGAAGAAGTAGATCGCGAAACCGACGACGATGAGCCAGAAATGCGCGTTGATGAGCCCCGGCCATGGAAAGGCCCGGCCGGTCATCCTCGGCAGCATGTGATAGGCGGCGCCGAACATGACGAGCGTCACGAAGGCATAGGCGCCGAGATGGGCGTGGCCGACTGTATAGTGGGTGAAATGGGTGACGGTGTTGACCGAGCGCAGCGCCTCGGTCGAGCCCTGGAATGAGGCGAGCGTGTACATGACCGCGCCGAAGGAGATGAAGCGAAGCGGCAGCGATTCCTTCAGCGCCCAGAGATTGCGCGCTACGGTGACGTGCTGGTTGATGGCGACCGCGATTACCGGGATGAACATCATCACCGAATGGACGATTGAGAGCGTCACGACCCAGGTGGGCACCGGTCCGCCAATCAGATGATGGATGCCCACCTGGCTGTAAAAGAGCGCGAGGCCCCAGAACCCAAGCAATGAGACGGAATAGGAATAGATCGGCTTGCCGATGATCTTCGGAATGAAATAATAGGCCGTGCCGACCCCGAGCGGCGTCAGCCAGAGTCCCAGCACATTATGGGCGAACCACCAGTTGACGGTGGCCTCTTCGACGCCCGAATGGATGTAGGGGATGTTGGCGATGACGAAGAGACAGGGAAACCAGAGGATGCCGGCGAGGAAATACCAGCCGGACACGTAGATGTGGTGGACCTGCCGGGCGATCGTCGTCTTGACGAGCGGAACGACGAAGAACACGCCGGCCAGCGCCAGCAGCATGTCGAGCTGCCAGGGGATTTCCAGCCATTCCTCGCCGTCGGTCCAGCCGGTGGCGATGGCAATGGCTCCAAGACAGACGGCGATGTTCCAGAGGATCGCGCCGATGATGGGCAGCCGTGGTGCGCGCAACGGGGTGTGGAAAATGCGCGGCAGAATCCAGATCATGGAAGCCACGCCCATCTGCGATAGCCAGCCGTAGATAACGAGGTTGAGGTGGAGCGTGCGGACCCGGCCGAAGGTGAGCGGCGCATAGGCAGAAAGCCAGTCGGGCCAGTGTAGCTTCAGCGAGGCGATCAGGCCGAATGTCGAGCCGACGATGAGCCAGACAGTCGCCGCGACCAGAAGCACGGTGACGGGTTTTGTGGAAATGCGATCGATGCCGGCGGTGGTTGCGTCGAAGTAATGGAGTCTGGCAGTCGAGTGTTCGGCATCGGGACTGTCGAGGTGGCCTTCATCGCCGGCCGCGAAAATGACCTTCGCGTCGTCCTGATCGAGCTTGAGCTGCCGGTTGCTGATCGCCCAGATCAGGAAGGCGAGCGCGAGCAACGATACGGCGAAGCTCAACGCCAGCAATAGTCCCATCGTCACCATGCACTGTCCCTCCCGTCGCGGCCGTGCTCTTGCGGCACGCACACCGGGTCAGCGCTGGGAAACCAACCTTAAGACAACCTTAAGAGAGGCGATTCAGCCACTAAAAGGTCATGTTTAGTAGCGGGCGTCCTTGGGCTTCTTCACGCCCTTCCAGTCATTCACCTTGCCGGCGAAATCAGGCCGCGGCATGTGGGTGAAGAATTCCGCGACGTCGACGGCATCCTGATCGGAGAGCACTCCGCCGGCTCCGAGCGGCGCCTCCAGATGCATGGCGGGCGGCATGGCGTATTTGACGAATTGCGCCGCCTTGTAGGTACGGGCGAGGCCTGCGCCGATGTTGAACGATCCATCACCCCACAGCGGCGGGAAGATGTAGTCGCCGGCCTGATCCTTCATGCCGTGGCCGTTGGCCCCATGGCAGGAGGCGCACTGGGCAGCGTAGATCGTCTTGCCCCTCTCGGGATCAGGCACCAGGCTCTCGTCGATCGGCCCGGCGTTCCGCACGGCGGTCTTGTCGCCTTTCGCCACACCCTGGCGCAGCCAGTCCATATAGGCGAGCATCGCATGCATCTCGGTGCTGTCTGTGCCGAGCGGCTTGCCGTTCATCGAGCGCTGGAAGCAGCCGTTGATGCGCATGGTCAGATCGACCTGGCGGTTGGCGCGCGGATTGAAGGACGGATAGCTGTTGGTCGTGTTGATGTAGGGATTGGCGTCGGACAGCTTTCCCTGCGCCATGTGGCACGAATTGCAGTTGAGACCATTGCCGACATTCGCAGGCAGCAGGCGCGCGGTCTCGTTGAGGAGCCGCTGTCCAAGCCGAATGGCATCAGCGTTCGGTCCCGCCGCAATGGTATTGTCCCCCGGAATTCGATAGTCGCCGATCCGCTTGCCGTTGGCGTCCAGCACCGCGATCGCGTCCGCGGTCGGCGCGTCTAGCGTCGGCTCGTGCAGGAACGCGAATGCTCCTGCTGCTGCGGCGACTGCCACCAGGGCAGCTCCGGTCAGAGTAAGGGAGCGCTTGTTCATTTTTGTTCTCCCGGCACGAAGTGTTTCGGTTTGCGCGCGATCTCGTGGCGCATGCGCGAGATGTCGGCTTCGGTGATCTCGCTGCCGTGATTGCCCCAGCCGTTGCGGATGAAGTTCAGGACGTCGGCGACCTCCCGGTTGGTGAGGCTGGCGAAGCCCGGCATGGTGAAGGCCATTGTGTCGTGCGGGGTCTTCGGCATCCGCCCGCCGGCGAGCGTCACCTGGATGAGCGAGCTCGGATCGTCGGCGAACACCATTGAATTTCCGGCGAGCGCCGGATAGATGCGCGGCGCCCCTTTGCCGTCCATACGGTGGCAGATCGCGCAATGCTCGACATAGGAGGTGGCGCCGGGTGCGCTGAAGTCGCCGGCCTTGAGCGCCGCCGTGGTGAGGTTCTCCTTCAGCTGCCATGTCGGGCTGCGGCCGTCGCGAGCTTTCAGGGATTTCAGATAGGTCGCGATCGCCGTGAGGTCCTCGTTCGACAGATGCTGGGTCGAATGCTCAACGACATCAGACATCGAGCCGAAGGCGGCGGTCTTGTCGTTGCGCCCGGTTTTCAGGAAGTCGACGATCTCGGCGGTCGTCCATGTCGACAGGCCGGTGTCCTCGCTGCGCAGGTTTTTCGCGTACCAGCCCTCGAGAACCGAGCCCGACAGAAAGGGACTGTTGGCGCCATCAGCGAGCGCCGTCTCCTGAAAGGCGATACCGCGCGGCGTATGACAGGCGCCGCAATGGGCGAGCCCCTCGACCAAATAGGCTCCACGCTCAAGCTGTGCATCCGTGACCGTGGTGGTGAAGTGGCGGGGTTGGGCGAAAGCGAGCTGCCAGTAAGCGAGCGGCCAGCGCATGCTGAGCGGCCACGGCATAGTTGTCGGCTGGTTGTCCTGCCGGACCGCCGAAACGCTCGACATGAAGTAGGCGTAGAGCGCCTTGATGTCGTCGTCGCGGACGACGGCATAGGAGACATAGGGCATGGCCGGGTAGAGATGCGTGCCGTCCGGTCGGACACCCTTGCGCACGGCACTCTCGAAATCTCCGTAGCTGTAGCGGCCGATCCCCGTATCCTTTTCCGGGGTGATATTCGTGGAATAGATCGTGCCCATCGGTGTCTGCATACCGAGCCCCCCAGCGAAGGGCTTGCCGCCGGGGGCGGTGTGGCAGGCGATGCAGTCACCGGCATGGGCGAGATATTCTCCCTGCCGGATTAGGGTCGCATCCGTGATGTCGACGGATGCCTCGATTCTTGGCTTAAACCAATACGGTGTTGACAGGGCGATAGCGTAGGACAGGCCAAGCCCGCATACGCCGGCAAAAGCGAGTTTGAGCAACAGTTTCACGACACGTTCCACGACTTTCTTTAATTATGTAACTATCCTGACTCGTCTCCATCCCGCTTTGATTTCAATCAATGAGAACGGCGCCGGGCTTTGCCTCACGGCCTATTCGAAGGGGCGCAGGCGCCGAACGAGATCGTGTGCCGTCACGGACCCGACCGACCGGGTGCCGCTATATTCGCGCCCGCTCGCTGTCTGGATCACGAAGAGGGTCGGCGGTCCGTCGGCCCGCAGGTATCTGAGGAGCTCGCGGCTCTTCTGATCCATCCGGGTGACGTCGACCTTGATCAGCGCGATCCGCTGCATCGCGTGCTGGACACCGGGATCGGGAAGGATCTTCTGGTCGATCGTCTTGCAGACGGCGCACCATTCCGCTCCGATGTCGACAAGCGCTGCCTGGTAGTGCGGCGACAGCCGCACCAGGGCCTCGCGATATTCACGGAGATTTGTGACGAGCGAAGGTGCGGCGTTCGCGTCGGCAGACAGAGCGCCGGCTGCCGCCATCGAGAGCGCGCCGACGAGGATCTGCCGCCGCGTTGCGATCTCCTCAAGCCGTTGCAAGCCCCCTTGCCGGCTCGCTGGTATATCGGCGCGTTCGCCGAGGATAACGTATTTCGATATCGTATGAGGCATGCAGGGTTCTCCGTTGTCGACGGCAACGGGGAGTTCCGGCCTTAAGGCAGGCTTAAGGTGGAGCTGGAGTTTCGGCCTTCTGAACTGAACGAATTCAGAAGGTTGATAGACAATTGACGATCGCCATGTTTACCGGCCCGTTGGGCCGACGCACTTTCCTGCTCGGTGCCAGCGCCTTTACACTGGCCGGCTGCGTTTCAACGCAGCAGCCGGTCCGGACAATGGCGCCTGTCGCTGAGATCGAGCCGGATCCTGTGGTCCCGCTCATGTACGCCGCGATGCCGAATGAGCAATTTCCGATCCCCGAAGTCGATGTCTCTAAGGTCGACCAGAAATGGTGGCGAACCGAGGTAGAATATCCGACCGGCGAAAAGGTAGGAACGGTCGTCGTCGATACACCAAACCGTTATCTGTATCATGTCAGATCGAACGGTCAGGCGACCCGGTATGGCGTAGGCGTCGGACGTGATGGGTTCGCCTGGGCCGGTCAGGGGCACATCGCATACAAGCGCGAATGGCCTCGTTGGCGTCCGCCCAACGAAATGGTCGCGCGCCAGCCTGAACTCGAGCCGTATAGCATCGACAATGGCGGCATGCCTCCCGGCTTGAACAACCCGCTCGGCTCCCGGGCCCTTTATATTCATGAAGGAACCCGCGATACGATCTATCGCATCCATGGCACTCCTGAATTCTCAACCATCGGGAAGTCGGTGTCCTCTGGTTGCATCCGCATGCTCAATCAGGATGTCATTCATCTCGCCGACAACATCCGCGACGGCAGCGCTATTGTGGTCATCCCTGATCCTTCGATGTCGCATTTGCTGGTTGGATAGCTGGGGTCAGATGCCGAACGAAGTCGTCAGCTATGAAGTCGAGATGCGTGGCTATGTGCTACACGCGAGCTACTTCGGGCCTCGGGATCGATCGGCGTTGCTGTTGCACGGCGGCGGCAACACGGCCTCCGCAGACATATTCCCGTTGCGCGTCGACCTGGCCGAGCGTGGCATCGGTACGCTGGCGCTGGACCATCGTGGACATGGGCAGACTGGCGGGCGACTTGCGGATAGCTCGCTCGGACAACGGGTCGAGGAGGCGCGCGTTGTCATCGAAACCGTCCGGCCACAGAAGTTGCTCGGAGCGGTTTCGATGAGCATGGGCGGCTACGTCGCCGTCAAACTCACGCGTGTCATTGAGATGCCCGCGTTGGTGATGATCGCGCCGGCGATGTACGATGGGGATGCGCTGGACGTTCCCTTCGGTCCGGCTTTTTCCGAGATCATCCGAAGAAGCGAGAGTTGGCGCCGCAGCGACGCCTGGAAGATTCTCCGGGTCTATGCGGGACGCGTGCTCATCGTAGCCGGTGAGCAGGACGACCGGATACCGCCCGGCGTGATTGCTGGGTGCATGGACGCGGTCAGCCCTGGGAAAGCGGAATTAATATCGCTTTCCGGCATTGATCATTTCGTCATGACGCGTTTGCGCACCAGCAAAGATCCCCGACTGACTGAGGTGCTGGATCGAATTTCTGCAACGCTTCAAAGCGACGAATAACCGTCGAGCAACATCCAGATACCTAGAGCGATAAGGGTGACGGCGGAAATGTACTGCTGTCCTCTAATCAGTCTGCCATTCCTCCTGAACAGGCCACTTATGGAGGCGGCGACCAGCGCGATAGCGGCTTCCACTACTAGGACAATGCTCTTCATCACCACGCCCAGGGTCAACATCTGAACTGTCGCACTGCCGTCGGATTTGTCGACGAATTGCGGCAGGAACGCTAAGATGAACAGCAATGCCTTTGGATTAAGAAGGCTGGCGATGAAGCCGTCACGGAGTGCGGAGATGGACGTGGTGCCGGTCGACGTCGCCACGAGAGTTCGGTCCACAGGGCGAAGTAGCTTCACTCCCATGTACAGGATGTACGCGGCGCCAATGATCTTTATGAGATGGAAGAGGAGCGGCGAGGATTGGACGATGGCTGCTAACCCGAAAGCTGCCAGAGGCACTTGGACCAAGCCAGCCAGCGCGAAGCCGAGCACCGTGAGAAGGGCGACGCCGCGACCTTCGCCAATTGCTCTTCCGAGGATAAGGGCCATGTCCTGACCCGGGGTCAACGCCAGTACAAGCACCGTCCCGGAGAACTGCAAGAGTGTCTGATACTCCATGTCAGGCCACCGAAGACAGTCGTGCGAGAACGACGCGCTCAAGATACTCGAATTTCCAGCCGAGGAACCGTCGTGCTTTTTCCAACAGACTGTCGACCGTAAGCGTTGTCGTGGTCCCGGCGTAGATCGCATCCGCGGCCTTATCAGCTAATTGCTTCACGACTATCATAGCGGCGCAGAAGAACAGATGGTGATCCATCTTGTAACTTCTGCGGCGTTCCTGGCTCCAAACGGTGAGAATAGGCTCGGCGTGCGCGTTCAGAAGGTGGAAATGCGGAAGGTATAGTGCCCATAGAGCTGCCGATGCCCGTTCGATTGTTCGGCTGTCGACGGAAGGGAAAAGTCCGCTCAGAGCGCCAGCTAGAGGGTCAACTTTCAATAGGCGCGCGACTGTATAGGCGCCAAGCGCTGTGGGGCTCGAGAACTTTGCAACGAGATGGTAGAGCATGGATGCCGCATCGCGAAGTTTCTCAAGCTCTTGCAGCATCTGAGGCAAGGGCCCAGCAAACTCCGTTGAGTCCAAATCCGTGAACAGCACCTCGCAGCGATCAAAATCGAAATCGAAGTTCGGAAACTCCGCCGAGTAACGATAGAGACCTGCCCCGGAAAACGCCCGGATGGCCCCACCGACTTTCTGGGCCAGCAGCCGCACCGCCTGAAGGCGGGTCGATTCGTCCTGGGGGTCGCCTTCGACTGCGAGCGCTCTCAGAATGCGATAGTAGTAGTCGTCTCGCGCTTCGTCAGCGCCTAATGCCAAAGCGGCACCGTTCTGGACTTCTGAAATGCGATAGGGTGCCGGGTCGGGCACTAGAGAAAGCACTGCACCGAGCGGTTTGCCGTCAAAGCTGAGATTTTCGTAGTGGGCGACCAACAGCGGCGAAATGCAGGGAATCCCGAGGCGGTTGAGATGCTCGGCAGCCAAATACTCCTTCAGGGCTCGTGCATGCAGGATGCCTCCCACAGGTGCCGTGTCGCCGAAGGCGATGCAAAATTCGCCGGCGGCATCAAATCCCAGATGGGGATAGGTCGCAAAGCTCGACAACGGCTGCGATGTTGGCTGCCTCGGCGCGGTGGAGTAACGATCGAGGATAGGGTCTCGTCCAGTGCCTTCTCCAGGCGGATTGTACGCGCCGATGCCCTTGATCTTAACCGCCCGCAGAAGGTGAGGATCAGATACTTGGGGCTGGATCGGTCGCGACAAGACGTGCCAAGCCATACGGCCTCGGCGCGGAAATTCCGGCGTCGTGTTCCAGCCAATGATCTTGAGGAGCGCGTCACGGTCCTCGGCGGAAATCGTCAGATTCTCGTTGTTGTGAGTTATTGAGAAGCCTAATTCTCGGACAGGTGATCTCAATGCCGGCATTGTGCTTTGCCTCCCTCGCGTCACTCCCTTGCTTTTTGTCGATCCGCCGCAGATGCCGGTGCGAGTGTTTGGAGGTCGTCGCCGTCACGCGGGGTCAAGCCTCGCCGATGAGCGGCCGCCAAGCATCGCGGCCAAATCGGGGCTCGCGCTGGAGATTTTGGCTGGAAGCTTAAGTGGAGCTTAAGCGCTTGCGTGTCGTAAGCGGCGGGCGAATTGCAGGCGTGATGCGCTCAAAGCTGGCGTGGATTATGCCGCACTACGAAGATCGGCCAGCTTAGCGTCCATGGATGGCAGCGGCAGGACATCATGCCTGGCCTTCTCGGCCACGAGATCGATCAGCGCCGACATGCCGGAATGCCCCGCGCCTTCCTCGATCACGCTGTCATGCGCGCGAAGATGGCGGATTTCCCAATGCCCGAACGATCGGATCAGCAGGTCCTGCGTATAGAGATGATCGGCGTGCGGCGGGCCGCCGGTGCCATACTTGAGCTGTTCGACGCGATAGCCCTGCATGATCAGGAGCCCGCCCGGTCTCAGGCAGGTGTGGAAGCCTGCGAACATGGTTCGGCGCAGCTCGGGAGGCGCGAACTGCACGAAGATCGCGACGACGAGATCGTAGGCCTCGGGCTCCCACTCCCATTCGGCGAGATCGGCGAGCACAGTCTCCAGGGTGACGCCACGACCGCGCGCGAGCTCGCTTGCCTTGGCAAGACCGACCGTCGAGGCGTCGATCGACACGACGTCGAGCCCCTGCTCGGCGAGCCAGACACCGTTACGTCCCTCTCCGTCGGCGACCGCCAGCGCCTTCGTGCCCGGTTTCAGACGGAAGGCCTGAGAGGCGAGAAATGCGTTCGGCTCGGTCCCGAAGAGATAATCTTCCCGTTTGAATCTGCGATCCCAATTGTTTTCCATAGCGGTCGTCCCATTGCCTTGGGCGGCTTCCGGCCCGACGAGCCGGAAGCCTGTTCTTGTTAAGCTGCAGATCGTAGGCGCAGCTAGATAACGACGACCTTCGATCCTGTCGGCACTCGGCGATAGAGGTCGATGACGTCCTGGTTCATCATGCGGATGCAGCCGGAGGAAACGGCATGCCCGATCGTTTCCGGCTGGTTGGTGCCGTGAATGCGGAACAGGGTGTCCTTGCCGTTCTTGAAGAGATAGAGCGCACGGGCGCCGAGCGGATTGTTGGCTCCGCCATCCATGCCGCCGGACCATTGAGCGTACTTCTCCGGCTCGCGTCTGATCATGTCGGGGGTCGGCGTCCACTTCGGCCATTCCTGCTTCCAGGCGATATTGGCGGTTCCTGTAAACTCCATTCCCTCGCGGCCGACGCCGACGCCATAACGCATCGCCTTGCCGCCCTCCTGAACGAGATAGACAAAGCGGTTCCTGCTATCGACGACGATCGTGCCGGGCGGCTCGCTTGTGCGGTAGTCCACCTGCTGGCGGAGGTTCTTCGGATCGACGCGGGATGTGTCGATCGCCGCGACCGGAAATTTCTCGTTGATCTGGGCGGCATAGCTGGCGGCTGTCGCGGGCCGGTTGCGGTCAAGGGGCTGCGTGACGGCGGTTGTCGGCGTCGCCGTGGTGGTGCAGCCCGCGGCAAGCAGGCTGAATGTCAATCGGCGTGGAAACCTGACCCCCTATCGGCGCCGAATATTGACCCCGGCCTGGGGCATTGACCCCACTGCCGCGGAGCGTTGGTGTGGCGCAGCGGCAGTGGGGTCAATGGTGGCGGAGGTCAGGCGCGGTTCTTGAAACGCCAGCTCTCGTTTCCGGTCTCGACGATGTCGCAGTGGTGGGTG
>NCHM01000529.1:0-2676 GCA_002257205.1 Rhizobiales bacterium 24-66-13
TCGGCACGCGCCGCTACAGCAAGCTCGCGGAAGGCGCCGTGCTCGCCGGACGGCAGCTGATGGCCACACTCGAGGACATCGAGGGCCTGATCGCGCCCCCCGGCGAACCCATCCGCACGGTGCTGGACGTCAATGCGCTGGTGGACGAGGCAGTCGCCCATCTGGCGGGAACCGCGCAGCGCCGGCGCATCCTGATCCGGCGCGATTTCAACCCGCAAGCCACCATCCGCTGCGATGGCGCCCGCACCGCGCAGATGCTGCGCCTGCTGCTGGAAGAAGCCCTGCGCGGCACGCCGGAAGGGCAATATGTCCTCATCTCGACCCTCGCGGAGCCGAGCGAGACGGAAGGAGCCATGACCTCCGTGGCGGTGCTGATCCGCGACGAGGGGGCCAGCCTCTCGGAAGAGGAAATCGCCCAGGCGCTCGACGTGACCCGCCATGCCGCCGTCGCGGACCGCTTCGGAACCGCCGGCCTGCCGTTCCGCATGGCGCGGATTGCCACACTGGCGCGCAGCGTCGGCGGAACGCTGAACCTGCGGCGCGGTATCGAGGGCGGGATGCTCAGCGAGCTGCGCCTGCCGAAGTGAATGCCGGCCGCCATTTCCGCTGCGTAGTCCTCGTGCACGCAAAATAGAACTATTCGAAGGTTTAGTTTTAAAGCCTTCCAATGTCGCATGCCGATCCCACATTGGAGGGGTAATGGCATTGACGAGGCGCGCAGGCGTCTGCCAGAAATAACACAGTTACGGTGTTGTTTAGAGTCTCTCTAAGCAACGGAGATCTTGGTCGAGCCATGATCGTTTGTTCGTGCAACGTGTTTTCTGATCATCAGGTCCGCGACGCCCTGGCGTCCTCGGGCGGCGCCCGTTCGCCCGGCGAGGTGTATCGCTGCCTGGGCTGTTCGCCGCAGTGCGGACGCTGTGCGCGTACTATTCGCGCCATCATGGATCAGGTACAAAGCTCCTGCTCTTCTTGCCCCGCCGAATGCCCGGCGGCTGCACTCACCGGCCGGCTTATCGCAGCGGAATGAGGGAAAACCCGGAGTAGCCGTGGGCTTGCTCTTAGTTTAGAACTTCTCTAACTATATTTCCAGTGAGACGGAGCCACGCGGCGCCGCTTTAAGGAGTTGTGGACATGAAGGGTGACGCCAAGGTCATCGAGTATCTGAACCGGGGCCTTCGTTCGGAGCTCACCGCGATCAACCAATACTGGTTGCATTACCGCATGCTCGACAATTGGGGCTACAAGGCCCTGGCCAAGAAGTGGCGCGCCGAATCCATCGAGGAGATGGTGCACGCCGACAAGTTCGTGGACCGCATCCTGTTCCTCGACGGCTTCCCGAACCTGCAGGTGCTCGACCCGCTGCGCATCGGCCAGGACGTGAAGGAAATTCTCGACGCCGATCTGGCCGCCGAGCAGGAAGCCCGCGCCCTGTATCAGGAAGCGGCGGCTTATTGCCATTCCGTAAAGGATTTCCCGAGCCGCGACCTGTTCGAAGAGCTGATGACGGACGAGGAAGGCCATATCGACTTCCTCGAAACCCAGCTCGACCTCGTCGCCAAGCTCGGCCTGCCGCTCTATGCGCAGCATCACATTGGCGAGCTCGACGAGCACTGAGCCTTTTTGCTTCCTAAGTTGTGAAAGCCCGGTGGAAACACCGGGCTTTTTCTTTTTGGGCTCCGCAACATCTTGTTTAGACATACTCTAACCTTTTGTCTTCACACGCTCTTTCGTTGACGCTGCGTAGGGTGACGCGTTAGCGATCAAGCTGAGAGTGGCAGCGCGTGCCGCTGTCGCATCGCTTGATGAGGCGTGTTCATGTCCGGAAAAACTCGGTCCAGCAAAGCTCGGTCCAAGAAATCTTGGTCCCCTCTTCTTCTCGCCGCCTGCAGCTGGGCGATGCTGTCCGCCGCGCCGGCGACGGCCGAAGAGGTGGTGAATGTCTACACGACCCGCGAGCCCGGCCTTTCGGCGCCGCTGTTCGAGGCCTTCACCAAGGCCACCGGCATCACGGTCAACAGCGTGTTCGTGAAGGACGGGCTTGCTGAGCGCGTGAAGGCGGAGGGCGCCGCCTCCCCCGCCGACGTGCTGATGACCGTGGACGTGGGCAATCTGCTGGACGTGGTGGACGCCGGCGTGACCCAGCCGGTGGAAACCGCGACCCTCACCGCCGCCGTGCCGGCGAACCTGCGCGACCCCGCGGGAAACTGGTACGCCCTCTCCATGCGCGCGCGCCTGGTCTATGAGGCCAAGGACGTGAAGCTGGCCAATTTCCATTATGAGGACCTCGCCGATCCCAAATGGAAGGGCAAGATCTGCATCCGCTCGGGCCAGCACCCCTATAATGTCGCGCTGACCGCCGCTTATATCGTCCATCACGGCGAGGCGAAGACCGAGGACTGGCTGCGCGGCCTGAAGGCCAATCTCGCCCGCAAGGCCACCGGCGGTGACCGCGAAGGCGCCCGCGACATCCTCGGCGGCATCTGCGACATCGCGGTCGGCAATTCCTATTATGTCGGGCTCATGCGCTCGGGCAAGGGCGGCCCGGACCAGAAGAAGTGGGGCGACGGCATCGACGTGGTGCTGCCCACCTTCGAGGGCGGCGGCACCCATGTGAACGTCTCCGGCGCGGCGGTCGCGAAGAATGCGCCCAACAAGGCCAATGCCATCAAGCTG
>NCHM01000529.1:2744-4460 GCA_002257205.1 Rhizobiales bacterium 24-66-13
GACATCGCCAAGGCGCGCAAGAAGGCCAGCGAGCTGATCGACAAGGTCGGCTTCGACAATTGATCGACGCACCATCGTGAGCGACGCGACCTTCGAGCAGAATCCAGGGACCCTGCCCGGGCACAAATCCCTTCAGCTGCCGGGCACCGCAAAGGTGTCCCGGCTTCTGCTCGGGGCTGGGGCGGTGGCCGGCTTCGTGCTGCTGCCTGTGGTCGCGCTGGTCGAAATCGCGTTGCAGGGGTCCGGCGATCTGTGGCCGCACCTCGTCGAATCGGTGCTGCCGGTCGCCCTCGGGCAAACCCTGACCCTGCTGGTAGGGGTGGGCATCGCGACCGTCCTCATCGCGGTCCCGTGCGCCTGGCTGGTGGCGACCTGCGATTTTCCCGGCCGCAAGCTGCTCGACTGGGCGCTGCTGCTGCCCCTGGCGGTGCCGAGCTATATCGTCGCCTATTCCTATCTCGACGTGCTGCACCCCCTCGGCCCGGTGCAGAGCGCGATTCGCTGGGCGCTCGGCATTGCCAGCCCGCGCGGCCTGCATCTGCCGGATGTGCGCTCGGTGGGCGGCTGCATCTTCGTGCTGAGCTGCGTGCTGTATCCCTATGTCTATTTCTCCGCCCGCGCGAGCTTCATCGTGCAGTCGGCGGCGGCGCTGGAAGTCGCGCGCACGCTCGGGGCGAGCCGCATGCGCACCATTTTGCGCATCGCCCTGCCGCTGGCGCGCCCGGCCATCGTCGCCGGCGTCACGCTGGTGCTGCTGGAGGCGCTGGGCGATATCGGCGCCTCCGAATTCCTCGGCATGCGCACCCTGACGGTGTCCATCTACACCACCTGGGTGAACCGGGCGAACCTGCCCGGCGCGGCGCAGATCGCCTTGGTGATGCTGGTGCTGGTGCTCGCGGTGATCCTGACGGAGCGCTGGGCGCGCCATGGGGCGCGCTATGTGGCCACCGGCTCGACGCGCCCGCAGGCGCCGCTGCGGCTGAACGGAGGCGCAGGGATCGCCGCCACCGCGTTCTGCTGCCTGCCGATCCTGCTGGGGTTCGTGGTGCCGGTGCTGCATCTGGCGACCGCCGCGGCGCAGCGCATCGAGTTCAGCGGATTTTCAAGCGGCATTCTGGTTGAAACGCGCAACAGCGCCCTGCTCGCCCTTTCGGGCACGCTGGTGGCGCTGGCGCTCGGATCGGTGGTCGCCATGGCCCAGCGGCTGACGCGCTCGCCGCTGGCGGTGTGGTTCGCGCGCATCGGCGGCCTCGGCTATGCGGTGCCGGGAACGGTGCTCGCCATCGGCCTGCTGACGCCGCTCGCCGCCTTCGACAATGCGGTGAACCGGGCGATGATCTCCCTGTTCGGCGTGTCCACCGGCCTGCTGCTCTCGGGTTCCGGCGCGGCGCTGGTGATCGCTTATGCCATCCGCTTCCTCACCATCCCCATCGGCGGGCTGGAGGCGGGCTATTCCAAGCTTTCGCTGCATCTGGACATGGCGGCGCGCAGCCTCGGCTGCTCGCAGCGGGCAACCGTGCGGCGCATCCATCTGCCGCTGCTGCGCCCGGCGCTCGCCACCGCCGCCCTCATGGTGTTTGTGGACGGCATGAAGGAATTGCCGGCGACGCTGCTGCTGCGCCCGCTCGGCGTCGAGACGCTGGCGACCCACATCTATGCGGAAGCCGCCCGCAGCACCTATGAGGACGGGGCGCTGGCGGCCCTGCTGATCGTGCT
>NCHM01000530.1 GCA_002257205.1 Rhizobiales bacterium 24-66-13
CCGGCGATCTCCTGGGCGAGCCGCAAGGCGAAATCAAGCCCGGAGGTGACGCCCGCCCCGGTGATGCGGTTGCGGTCGATCACCACCCGCTCCGCCACCGGAATGGCGCCCATCAGCGCCAATTGGTCGAGCGAGAGCCAGTGGCAAGTGGCGCGATAGCCGCGCAGCAGGCCGGCGGCAGCGAGCACCAGCGAGCCGGTGCACACCGAAGTGATGTAGCGCGCGCCCTTGGCCTGGGCATAGAGGAAGTCGAGCACATCCTCGTCTTCCATCAGCTCCAGCTGGCCCGGACCGCCGGGCACGAACAGCACGTCGCCAGGCAGGGCTTTCGAGAATTTCACGCTCGGCACGATGGAGAGGCCGGCGGCGTCCGCCACCGGCTTGGTCTTCTTCCAGGCGATCTGCACCTTCGCGTCCGGGAGGCGGGCGAACACCTCGAACGGCGCGGTGAAATCGAGCTGGGTCATGCCGGGATAGGCCAGCATGGTGATGGTGAGGGCCATGGCGGTCAGGCGCGCCCGGCGATGGCGTCGGCAAGCGCCACCGTGCGCCGCGCCATGTCGGCGTGCATCCGCTCCACCATGCGCCCGTCCAGCGTCACCACGCCCTTGCCGGCATTCTCCGGCAGGTCGAACACGTCGATGATGGCGCGGGCGCGGGCGATTTCCGCTTCCGGCGGGCTGAAGGCGGTGTTGCAGGGCTCGATCTGGGTGGGGTGGATCAGCGTCTTGCCGTCCATGCCCATCTCGACGCCCTGGGCGCATTCGGCGAGAAAACCCTCCTGGTCCTGGAACTGATTCCACACCCCGTCCAGCACGTCGATGCCATAGGCATGGGCGGCGGCGACCGCCATCATCAGCCAGCCGTACATGGGCGCGCGGCCGGGCACGAGCGCGGCGCGGGTTTCCTTGGCGAGATCATTGGTGCCGAGCACGAACACGTCGAGCCGGGTCAGCGGATCGCGCGCGGCCTCTGCAATTTCCTTGAGGGCGAAGATGGCGAGCGGGGTCTCGATCATCGCCCACACGCGGGTCTCGTCCGGCACGCCGAGCGCTTTCAGGCGCGCGCCCACCACCTGGAGCTGCTCGGGGTCCTGCACCTTGGGCAGCAGGATGGCGTCGGGCGCGGCACCGGCGGCGGCGGTGAGATCGTCGGCGCCCCAGGGCGTATCCAGACCGTTGACGCGGATCACCACCTCGCGATGGCCGAAGCCGCCGGCCTTCACGCTGTCCACCACCCGCGCCCGGGCCTCCACCTTGGCGTCGGGGGCGACCGCGTCCTCCAGATCCAGGATCACCGCATCGGCCGGCAGGGTGCGGGCCTTTTCCAGGGCGCGCGCATTGGAACCGGGCATGTACAGCACGCTGCGGCGCGGACGGATGCTCATCGTGGCTCTCTCCCCCTCAGGAATTGTGCTCTGCAACCTAGCCGGGGATGCGGGCGCATGCCAACGTCAAAGCTGATCCTTCGCCGACCCAGGACGATGATGCAGACCCAGCCTCCGCTTTCCCCGCCGCGGCGCTATGCCGGCTTCGACGGCTGCCCCGGCGGCTGGGTGCGCGCGATCTGGGACGGGCACGGCACTCTGGAATTGGCGCGCATCGGCCGGCTGGAGGAGAGCTTTTCCGGCGATCCGGCGTTCGCCTGCGCCGCGCTCGACATTCCCATCGGCCTGCCGGAGCGGGTCGGGGCCGGCGGGCGCGCGCCGGAACGCCTCGTGCGGCCGCTGCTCGGTATGCGTCAATCAAGCGTGTTCTCGGTGCCGTCGCGCGCCGCCGTCGCCGCCGGCATCGGCGAAGGCACGGGCGCGGACGCCGGGCAGCAGGAAGGTGCGCTTTATGCCGCCGCCTGCGCCGCCGCGCGGGCGACCTCCGATCCGCCGCGCGCGGTTTCCAAGCAATGCTTCCACATCTTCCCCAAGATCGCGGAAGCCGACCGCCTGCTGCGCGCCCGGCCGGAATTGCGGGCGCGGCTGGTGGAATGCCACCCGGAAGTGAGTTTCCAGGCGATGCAGGGCCATGCGCTCGCCGAGCCGAAGAAGGTGAAGAGCGCGCCTTATGCGCTGGGTCTCGCGCTGCGCATCGGCCTGCTCGCCGGGGCCGGACTGCCGACCGAAGCGCTGACGGCCTCCACCGCGCGCATGCTGCGGGTGGGGCTCGACGATCTCATCGATGCGAGCGCCTGCGCCTGGACCGCATGGCGGGTGGCCCACGGGACCGCGCTCTGCTTTCCCGATCCGCCGGAGACCGACGCCTTCGGCCTGCGAATCGCGATCCGCGCCTGAGCAAAGCTCCTCGCGCCGCGCAGACCAGCCCTGCAAACGGCGATTAAGCTTGCGACCATCGTGGAATACCTAGGTCGCGGACCGCGTGCCAATGGTGTTTTTTGCCTCGTCCTCAGGATCAGCAGGAAGCCTCATTCATGCCGCACGACCGGATCCGCCTCGCCTCGCTGCTCGAAAAGGTGGTCTCCGCCGAGGAAGCCGCATCCCATATCAAGGACGGCATGATGGTGGGCATGAGCGGCTTCACCCGCGCCGGCGAGGCGAAAGCCGTGCCCCTGGCGCTGGCGGAGCGGGCGAAGCGCGAGCCGTTCAAGATCACCCTCGTCACCGGCGCCTCGCTGGGCAACGATCTCGACAAGCAATTGGC
>NCHM01000531.1 GCA_002257205.1 Rhizobiales bacterium 24-66-13
CTTCTCACGGTCGTAGTCCGAGGAGGTTTCCTCGATCTGCGCCTTGATCTGGTTCACGCGGGCTTCGATGTCGGCCTTCTCGCCGACGCCGTCCACGATCGTGGTCTTTTCCTTTTCCAGGATGACCTTCTTGGCGCGGCCGAGCTGGGCCAGCGTCACGTTCTCAAGCTTGATGCCGAGATCTTCCGAGATCACCTGGCCGCCGGTGAGGATCGCGATATCCTCCAGCATGGCCTTGCGGCGATCGCCGAAGCCGGGAGCCTTCACGGCCGCGACCTTCAGGCCGCCGCGCAGCTTGTTCACCACCAGGGTGGCGAGCGCCTCGCCTTCCACGTCCTCGGCCACGATCACCAGCGGCTTGCCGGACTGAACGACGGCTTCGAGCACGGGCAGGATCGGCTGAAGGCCGGAAAGCTTCTTCTCGAAGATCAGGATGTAGGGATCTTCCAGGTCGGCGATCATCTTCTCCGCATTGGTGACGAAATAGGGAGAGAGATAGCCGCGGTCGAACTGCATGCCTTCGACCACTTCGAGCTCGGTCTCGGCGGTCTTGGCTTCTTCGACCGTGATGACGCCTTCATTGCCCACGCGCTGCATGGCGCCGGCGATCATCTCGCCGATGGACGAATCGCCATTGGCGGAAATCGTGCCGACCTGCGCGACTTCGGCGGAGGACGACACCTTCTTGGCGCGGCCCTTGATGTCGGAAATAGCGGCGGCGACGGCGAGATCGATGCCGCGCTTGAGATCCATCGGGTTCATGCCGGCGGCGACCGACTTGGCGCCTTCCTTCACGATCGCCTGGGCGAGCACGGTGGCGGTTGTGGTGCCGTCGCCAGCCAGATCATTGGTCTTGGAGGCGACTTCGCGCACCAGCTGGGCGCCGAGGTTCTCGAACTTGTCTTCCAGCTCGATTTCCTTGGCGACGGTGACGCCGTCCTTGGTGATGCGGGGAGCGCCGAAGCTCTTCTCGATCACGACGTTGCGGCCCTTGGGGCCGAGCGTCACCTTCACCGCATTGGCGAGGATATCAACGCCGCGCAGCATCTTCTCGCGGGCATCGCCGGAAAATTTTACGTCCTTGGCAGCCATGTGCCGTCTCCTGAATATCTATTGCGAGGGAAGCGAAAGGGAGAGCCTTCAGGCGATGACGCCGAGGATGTCGCTTTCCTTCATGATGAGCAGGTCCTGGCCGTCCACCTTCACTTCGGTGCCGGACCATTTGCCGAACAGAACGCGGTCGCCCGCCTTCACGTCGAGCGCGACCACCTTGCCGCTTTCGTCACGGGCGCCGGGGCCCACGGCCACGACTTCGCCTTCCTGGGGCTTTTCCTTGGCGGTGTCGGGGATGATGATTCCGCCGGCGGTCTTCTGCTCGGCTTCGATGCGCTTCACGACCACGCGGTCATGCAAAGGGCGGAAGGACATGGGCATGATCCTCTTGGTATTGGAGCGGGCCGGAGGCCCGCGGTCTTTGGCACTCGCGCGACGGGAGTGCCAATCCCGGCCGGAGATAAGGAGCCGCCGCCCGCGCGTCAAGGCAGGCGGACTTACCAATGTGTAAGAGATCGCCGCATAAAGTGACATCCGCAGCGTGTCGGGGCGGCGACAACGTGAATTTGTGTGCAGGGCCAAGCATCGACGCCGCGCCGAACAGGCTTTATGGTTGCGCCTCGCCCTGTTTCCCCGACGGGCGCGGTGCCGCATGCGGGTTGCCGTATTCAAGTAAGCTCTCGCCTCGGAGTGTGTGAATGTCTCAGTCCGCAGTTCGGTCCGTCGCCGGGGATTCCTGCGACACCGGCCCTGTCCGCCGTTCCGCCATTTCCTTCTATCGCCTCGGCATGGTCGCGGCCGTCATCGGCGGCCTTGGCCTCGGCGCCTGCGCCACCACGCCGAGCGAGCCGCCCCCGCCGGCGGCGCCGCAATATACCAGCCCGATTCCCGCCGCCAGCCTGGTCGGCCGCTACGGCCTCGCCGCGTACCATCGCCCCGAGGACGCCGCCCGCACCGAGACCCAGGCGCGCGCGCAATGCAGCAATCCCTATGTCATCACCGCCGGCCCCAATGGGGGTGTGATGATGTATCTCGCCGACGACAACAAGCTCACCGAACTGGTGTCCAAGGCGGCCGGCGGCCCCACCTTCATCGGACCGCCCGAGGATCCCGCCGGCGGCCAGCGCGACCGCCAGGTGCTGCGCTGGGACGGCCAGGTGCTGGTGCTCAAATGGGTCGATCCGGAAGTCTCCAAGCGCTACGGCACTATGGTCTACGTGCGGTGCAGCTGAGCCGGCACGTCCAGCCGGCGGCGCTTGTCCGCCGCCGGTCGTGCGACGTTTGACGATCGTGCGGCGTTTGACCGTCGCGCGAGGTTTGAACTGCCGCGTTGCGCGCGCGACGGGCGTGTGCGCAACGGGAGCGCGCGCGACGCCTTGAGGACCGGATGGATCGTTCGCAAAAGCTGCTTCACGGCATCGACAAGAGCATGCGCGTGCTCGAGATCGGGCCGTTGTTTCGCCCGGTGTGCAGCCGGGAGGATGGATGGAACGTCTATTCCATCGATCACGCCAGCGAACAGGACTTGCGGGAAAAATACCGCGACCACGTGGATGTCGATGTCTCCCGCATCGAGCGCGTG
>NCHM01000532.1 GCA_002257205.1 Rhizobiales bacterium 24-66-13
GTTCCGGGCAATGTCTGGAAGGTGCTGGTGGAAGAGAACGCCGAAGTGGCGGCGGGGGAGACCATCGCCATCATCGAATCCATGAAGATGGAAATCTCCATCACCGCCCATGCCGCGGGGCGCGTGCGCGCCGTGCGCATGGTGCCCGGCCGCACGGTGCGCACCGGAGACGTGGTGGCAGTTCTGGAGGCCATATCGTGACCAGCAAGTTCAGCGAGAGCCCGCTCAGCGGCCTCCATTCCCCACCCGCTTCCGCATCCGATCCGCGCGCGGTCGCGGGTGGGCAATTGCCGATCGCCGTGGTCGGCGCGCATCTCTCCGGAATGCCGCTGAACGGCGAATTGACCGGCGCCGGCGGCGCGCTCGTGAAGCGCTGCCGCACCGCGCCCGATTATCGCCTGTTCGTGCTGCCGGATACGGTGCCCGCCAAGCCCGGCGTGGTACGCGAGCCGGGGTTTTCCGGACCGGGGCTGGACGTGGAAGTGTGGGCGCTGGATGCCGCCGCGTTCGGCGCGTTCGTCGCCCGCATCCCGGCGCCGCTCGGCATCGGCAAGATGACCCTCGACGACGGCACGCAAGTGCCCGGCTTCCTGTGCGAAGCCCATGCGGTGGCGGGCGCGCAGGAGATCACCGCGCTCGGCGGATGGCGCGCCTATATCGCATCGCGGCAGAGCTGACCCGCCGCAACGGAGGCGTGGCGGCATGTGCCCTGCGCCTCCAATCCCTTGCGCCATGCTGCACCGCAAACGCGACGAAAGAGGAATTTAGATCGATCTAATTTTTCGTTGACCGTCGGTTTTGCCTCCCCTAGAGAACCCTGGCCGAGCGCAGAAATAGCGTCGGCGGGGAGACGCCGCGTGGATCTGAGGAAAGGCAAAGGCGCGTCCGCGCCCGCTCGCGCACCGGGCGAAACCGCCCCCGGCGGCGCGGCCCTTCCGCTCGCCCATCGCGTCACGCTCAACGACATCGCCGCCCATGCCGGGGTCTCGCGCGCCACGGTCTCGCTGGTGCTGCGCAAGAGCCCGCTGGTGAAGGAAGACACCCGCCAGCGCATCGACCAGGCCATGGCGGACCTCGGCTATGTCTATAACCGCCGCGCCGCGAACCTGCGCTCGGGCGCGTCCCGCACCATTGGCCTCGTGCTGTGCGAGATCATCACGCCGAATTATTCCCAGTTCACCGCCGGCATCGACGACGTGCTGGATGCGGAAAGCTACGTCGGCTTCATCACCAATACGGCCGAGGACGCGGCCCGCCAGAAGCGCGTTCTGGTGCGCATGCAGGAGCATGGCGTCGACGGCATCGTGCTGGTCCCGGCGGAGGAGACCCGCGCCGACGCGCTGGAGGAAGCCCATTGCGGCGGCCTGCCCTGCGTGCTGGCGCAGCGCCGGGTGGAGGGCTTTCCAGCGGATTATGTCGGCCCGGACTATGCCGCCGGCATGGAACTCGTCACCGAGCATCTGATCGGCCTCGGCCATCGCCATATCGGCTTCATCGGCGGCGTCCGGCGCATCGCGCCCCTGAGCGAGCGGCTCAGTGGATTTCGCAAGGCGCTGCGCCGGCACAAGCTGAAGATCGGCCCCATCGTGCCCTGCCCGGTGCTCGACCGCTCCTCGGGCTATGCCGCCGCGCGCGACCTGTTCGCGCAGGACAATCCGCCCACCGCCCTCGTCTGCTACAATGACATCGTCGCCTTCGGCGTCATGCTGGCCCTGACCGAGCGTGGCCTTGAACCCGGCCGCGACGTGGCCGTGGTGGGCTGCGACGATGTCGCCGAAGCCGGCCTGCACCGTCCGGCGCTGACCACCTTCACCACCGATCCGCGCGTGGTCGGCCGCGAGGCCGCCAAGCTTTTGCTGCGGCGGATCGAAAATCCCAGCCGGCCGCCGGAGCAGATCATCGTGCCGCCGCGCCTGATCATCCGCCAATCCTGCGGCAGCGCCGCGCCCGGCCGGGCGCCCGCACCCACCGTCGGGTGCTCAGCCGCAACGCAAGCGCCGAAGGCCCGCCGGCCCCGCCGCCCCTCTCCTCAAGCCCTCAAGGGAAGCGCAGGGACATGAACTACGTCTTCCAGTTCGGAGAAGTCTTCAACGCCTGGCAGGATTTGCTTTATGGCGCGTGGCTGACGATCCAGCTCTCGGCCATGGCGATGGTGCTTGGCCTCATCGTCGCGGTGGCCGGCGCGCTCGGCAAGACCGCCGGTCCGCGCCCGGTGCGCTGGCTGGTGGATACTTATGTGGAGATCATCCGCAACACGCCGTTCCTGGTGCAGATCTTCCTGGTCTTCTTCGGCCTTCCGCGCATCGGCCTGCGGCTCGACGCGAACGAGGCCGCGCTTCTCGCCATGGTGGTCAACGTGGGCGCCTATGCGACGGAGATCGTGCGCGCCGGCATCGAGACCATCCACAAGGGCCAGATCGAGGCGGGCAAGGCGCTGGGCTTGAAGCCCATGCAAGTGTTCTCCTATATCGTGATCTTCCCGGCGCTGAAGGCGATCTACCCGGCGCTCACCAGCCAGTTTATTCTTCTAATGCTCACCTCCAGCGTGGTTTCGGCCATCTCGGCGGAGGAATTGACCGCCATCGCCAACAATCTCCAATCCCAGACCTTCCGCTCGTTCGAGATCTAT
>NCHM01000533.1:0-2623 GCA_002257205.1 Rhizobiales bacterium 24-66-13
TGAGCCCGCCGAACGGCAGGCTTTTCGGCTGGATCTCCAGCAGGTCGGACTTGCGCGTGACGGGCAATCGGGCAAGCGCCGCGCGGCTGGTGACGGCGTTTGCGTCCACATCCTTCAGCAGGGCGCCGAAATAGGCCGAGCGAGCCTTGGCGGTGGCCACCTGCGCGGCCAGCGCCTCCATGAGGGCGGCCTCGCGCACGTGGGGGTCGCGGGTTTCGGCGGCGTCGTAATGGCGGCTGCGGTCGTTCATCGTGCTTCTCTCATTCGCTTCGGGCCGTTACGCGTCCCTTGAACCGTCATGCCCGGGCTTGACCCGGGCATCCACGCGGCGCCGCCGGGAATGACTTGACCGGTCGCGGCGAACGTTTGGCCGTGGGTCCCCGGGTCAAGCCCGGGGATGACAGCCGTTCTTCTGATCAACGCGCGGCGACAATCCGGCAATGCCTCACAGCCACCGCTTCCTGCGCTTGAACGATTTCAGGTTCTTGAAGGATTTGCGCTCCTCCCCGCCGCCCTGGCCGAGATAGAATTCCTTCACGTCCTCATTGTCCGCGAGCTGCGCGGCCGTGCCGTCCAGCACGATCTTGCCCTGCTCCATGATGTAGCCGAAATCCGCCACGGAGAGCGCAACGCGGGCGTTCTGCTCCACCAGCAGGATCGTGACGCCGAGATCCTGGTTGAGCTGCTTGATGATGGAGAACACCTCCTTCACCATCAGCGGCGAAAGGCCCATGGAGGGCTCGTCCATCAGGATCAGCTTGGGCCGCGCCATCATGGCCCGGCCGATGGCCAGCATCTGCTGCTCGCCGCCGGAGAGATAGCCGGCAAGCCCGGTGCGCTCCTTCAGGCGGGGAAAATAGCCGTAGACGCGCTCGATATCGTCCTTCACCCCATTGTCCTTGCGGGTGAAGGCGCCGAGCCGCAGATTTTCCAGCACTGTCATGTCGGAGATGATGCGGCGGCCCTCCATCACCTGGAAGATGCCGCGCCGCACGATCTTGTCCGGCTCGATGCCGTTGAGCCGCTCGCCGAGGAAGGTCACGTCGCCGCGCGTGATCTCGCCGTCCTCGGTCTTCAGCAGGCCGGAAATGGCCTTCAGCGTGGTGGATTTGCCGGCCCCATTGGAGCCGAGCAAAGCCACGATCTTGCCTTCCGGCACGTTCAGCGACAGGCCGCGCAGCACCAGGATGACGTCGTTATAGACCACCTCGATATTGTTCACCGCCAGCATGGGCGCGGGCGCGGCCTCGGGACGGATATCGAGCTTCAGTGCGGCGTTGGACATGGCGTGATCCTGGGCGCGAACCCTCTCCCGCGTGCGGGGGAGGGCAGGGAGGGGGAATGCCGGGAGGCGGCCCGCGTGGCCCCCTCCCCAACCCTCCCCCGCACGCGGGAGAGGGCGCACGGCGCGCAGGCCGTCAGATCACCAGCCGAGCAGCTCGGTCTTGCGCGGCAGGTCGATGGTTGTGACCTTCTCCAGCTTGATGGCGCCGCTCTTCACGAGGTCCGAGACGGTGCCTTCCGTCGCGCCGGAGACCACGGCGCGATAGAGATCCACCTTGGTGGTGGGGCGATGATCGCTGGCGGTCCAGGTGGAGGGATTGCACACGCCCTCCGTGCCCTTGGGCACCCAATTGGCCTTCTGATACATGCCGTCGCGGATCTTCGGGCCGGTGACGCCGCCGTTCTTGTCGGCCCATTCCATCGCTTCCTTCATGTACATGACGGTGCAGACGGCGGCCATGTAATGCACCGGGCGATAGGCGGTGCCGCTCGGGTCGGACATTTTGGAAATGTCCTTGAAGGTGGCCATGCCGGGCGCTTCCCCGGTCCAGGTCACGGCGGTGCGCACCGGAATGATGACGCCGTTCGCGGCGCTGCCGGCGGCCTTCATGGCATTCTCGTCCATGCCCCACACATTGCCGAAGAACTGCACCTTCACGCCCGCGGTCTCGCACGCCTTCAGCACCGAGATGTTGGAGCCGGCGGTGTTGCCGAGATAGGCGTAATTGGCGCCGGACTGCTTCAGCGTCAGGCACTGGGCGGTGTAGTCGCCGGGGGTGAGGGCGAAGGTGATGGGGTCCAGCACCTCGAAGCCGAGTTCCTTGGCATAGGCTTCCGCCGCCGCCTTGGGCGAGTTCGGGAACGGGTGGTTGGCGCCCATGTGCACCCATTTGGGCTTGCCCTGGCCGCCCTTCTTCTTCCAATCCTCGGCGGCCCACTGCACCTCGGCGCGGGCGGCGTCCGAATAAGACGGGCCGTAGAAGAAATTATACGGCGCGGCGCGCTCGCTCCTCGGGCCGCCCTTGCCGGTGGGGTCGGTGAGGGTCGCGGCATAGGAGCCGGAATAATAAGGGATTTCTTCCTTGGTCACCATGGCGACCAGCGCCTCGGTATCGGCCGTGCCCCAGCCCTGGATGGCGACCACCTTGTCGCTGCCGACCCATTTCTTGAACGCCGCCAGCGCGCGCGGCACCTGGTAGCCATATTCTGTGAAGTCGGAATTGATCGGCTTGCCGTTCACGCCGCCATTCTTGTTGATATAGGCGATGGCGTCCTGCACGCCCTGGCCATAGGGCGTGCCCACGTCCGAGGTGCCGCCGGAATAATCGGCGAGATGGCC
>NCHM01000533.1:2629-3478 GCA_002257205.1 Rhizobiales bacterium 24-66-13
GCCGCCATTCTTGTTGATATAGGCGATGGCGTCCTGCACGCCCTGGCCATAGGGCGTGCCCACGTCCGAGGTGCCGCCGGAATAATCGGCGAGATGGCCAATATTGATGGACTGGGCCATGGCCGGCACGGCCGCCGAGAGGGCGAGCAGGCTGGCGAAGGTGGTGGCGATCCGTTTCATGCGTGTCTCCTTGGGTATGTGGGTCCGCGTTTCCTGGTGCGGCCGGCGCTCGTTGCTGGCGTCGGTCCGCGATCCCGCTCAATAGGAGAAGGGGTAGAGCTTCCAATAGGCCTTGATCTGCTTCCAGCGATGGGCGAGCCCGTCCGGTTCGAAGATCAAGAACAGGATGATGGTGGCACCAATCAGCATCTCGCGCATATAGGTGATGCCGTCCTTCAGATGCAGCAACCGATCAATGGCGCTGCCCTGGAGAATGCCGGCGAGCGCGCCGGTGAGTTCCGGCAGCAGCACCATGAAGATGGTGCCGAGCAGCGAGCCCATGATCGAGCCGAGCCCGCCGATGATGATCATCGCCAGGAACTGGATGGAGAACAGGATGTCCAATCCTTCCACCGACATATAGCCGATGTAATGCGCATAGAGCGCGCCACCGATGCCGGCATAGAAGGAGGAGATGCCGAACGCCATGGTGCGGTATTTGGCAAGGTTCACGCCCATCATCTCGGCGGAGAGATAATGATCGCGCACCGCGATCAGCGCCCGCCCGTCGCGGGTGCGCATGAGATTGGCGGCGAACAGATACATCACCACCACGAACACCAGCACCACGTAGAAATACCGCGTGTCGCCGGACATGTCGAAGCCGAGGATGGTGAACGGCGCCGCCAC
>NCHM01000534.1 GCA_002257205.1 Rhizobiales bacterium 24-66-13
CGCATCGCCCGCAAAGCGCCCCTCGTCGAGCGCAAGGTGGTGTGAGCCGGTGCCCCGCCTCACACCGGTTGCTGCTCAGCCTTCGTAATGGTCCGCGACGAGCTGGTTCAGCAGCCGCACACCCCAGCCCGACGCCCAGCTCTTGTTGATGTCGCTGGCCGGCGAGGACATGGCCGTGCCGGCGACGTCCAGATGGGCCCAGGGGGTCTTGTCCACATAGCGCTTGAGGAATTGCGCGGCGGTGATCGATCCGCCATTGCGGCCGCCGGTGTTCTTCATGTCGGCGAAGCGGCTGTCGATCTGCTTGTCATATTCCGGGCCGAGCGGCATGCGCCACACGCGCTCGCCGGTCTCCATACCGGCGGCTGACAAGCGCTGGGCCAGTTCGTCGTCATTGGAGAACAGGCCGGCATATTCATGGCCAAGCGCCACCAGGATGGCGCCGGTGAGGGTGGCGAGGTCCACCATGAAGCGCGGCTGGAAGCGCTCCTTCGTGTACCAGAGCACATCGGCCAGAACGAGCCGGCCCTCGGCGTCGGTATTGATGATCTCGATGGTCTGGCCGGACATGGAGGTGACGATGTCGCCGGGGCGCTGCGCAGCGCCGTCAGGCATGTTCTCCACGCAGCCGATGACGCCGACCGCATTCACCTTGGCCTTGCGGGCCGCCAGCGCATACATGAGCCCGGTGACGCAGGCGGCGCCGCCCATGTCGCCCTTCATGTCTTCCATCCCGGCGGCGGGCTTGATGGAAATGCCGCCGGTGTCGAAAGTCACGCCCTTGCCGATGAAGGCCACCGGCTGGGTCTTCGCGTCCGCGCCGTTCCAGCGCATGACCACGACACGGCTTTCCTTGATGGAGCCCTGGCCGACGCCCAGCAGCGCCCCCATGCCGAGTTCCGCGAGTTCCGCGTCGCCCAGCACCTCGACGTCCACGCCGACCGAGGTCAGCTCCTGCGCCCGACGTGCGAATTCCGGGGGATCGAGCACGTTGGATGGCTCGTTGACGAGATTGCGTGCCAGCAGGACACCGTCGGCCAGTGCCTCGCCGGCGGACCACGCACGGCGTGTTCCGGCCTCGTCGGCCACCAAGAAGGTCAATGTCAGCGCGACCGGCTCGACCTCGCCCTCCTTGCGCTTGGTCTTGTAGCGATCGAACACATAGCTGCGCAGCCGGGCGCCGAGCGCCATCTCGGCCACGAAGTCGGGGCTCACCTTCAATCCGGGCAGGTCGACGAGGATCGTCGCTTCGCGCGCGCCGCCGGGAATCTTGCTGAACGCCACGCCGCCGAGCTTGAGATAATCGGCCGCCTTGAGATCCGCACCCTTGCCGACGCCCAGGATCACGAGGCGGGAAGCATCGAGATTTGTCGGCGCGATCAGGTCCAGGGCGGATGAGAGACGGCCCTTGAACTGATCCGCGCTGATCGCCCGCTTCACCCCATCGAGGCCGGGCTTGAGCTGTTTCTGCGCTTCCCGGCCAAATGTGAGCGTGTCGTCGGTCAGGACGATGAGCACACCCTTCGGGGCGGCGCCATGCTTGGCGAAACGGATGGTGACGGGCTCGGCCATGGATACTCCGGGAGGTACAGCCTGGGTGGGCGCAACGGACGATGAGCTATTCACACCTCTCTAGCCCCATCGCGCACCGGCGACAAATGCCCGAAGCGCAAGCCACCCCTCACGCCAAGCGCAAGCGGGTGTCCCCTTCCCGGTCGACGTAACGCCACTTCGGCGTGTCCCGCAGCCTTTGCGCGATGGGGAGATCGTCATCAATACAGAACGCTGCAAAGAGCAGTTGGCGAAGCGCCGTTCGCGAGCGCGGGCGGGATCAGGCCGGATGCTGGAAGGCCAGCAGCTTCCGCGTGGGAAAATCGTAATATTTTCCAGTCTCCTCGCAGCTCGGCAGGCACAGGGACAGCAACGCCTCGGCCGCCTCCTCGGGCGCCGGCAAGGTCTGCGGATCCTCGCCGGGGAAGGCCTTGGCGCGCATGCGGGTGCGAATCGGACCGGGGTTGAACAGATTGACCTTGAGGTTGCCGCTGACGCTTTCCGCCGCCCAGGTGCGGCCGAGCACGTCGAGCGCCGCCTTGGTGACCGCATAGGGTCCCCAATAGGCCCGCGCCTTATGGGCGGCACCGGAGGACACCAGCACCGCGCGGCCGGCGGTGGAGAGCTTCAGCAGCGGATCGAGCGAGCGCACGAAGCGGTAATTGGCGGTGAGGTTGACGCTCAACGCCTGGTCCCAATCCTTCGGGTCCACATGGCCGAGCGGCGTCACCGGGCCGAGAATGCCGGCATTGCCGACGAAGACGTCGAGATGACCCCAGCGCTGGTAGATGGCGCCGCCCAGCCGGTCGATGGCTTCGTAATCGGTAACGTCCATGGGCACCAGGGTGGCGGAGCCGCCTTCCGCCTTGATGGCGTCATCCACTTCTTCCAGCGCGCCGTCGGTGCGGCCGACGACGATGACATGGGCTCCGGCCTTTGCGAGCGCGAGCGCGGTGGCCGCGCCGATGCCGCGCGTGGCGCCGGTGACGAGGGCGATCCTGTCGGCAAGCGGCCGGTCGGTCATGGCAGGGTCTCTGTCAGATCGGAAGAAGGGGCGCGACAATCCC
>NCHM01000023.1 GCA_002257205.1 Rhizobiales bacterium 24-66-13
GCCACCCGCTACGACCGTTGCGCCCACACCTTCTTCTCAGCCATATGCATCGCCGCAACAGTCATCTTCTGGCTCTGATTAGTGAGTCCTGAGCCTAGAACTGAGCGTGTTGCTGAAGCCGGGGAACAGCACCTGCCGGTCCATGTCCACGTCGCTCCAATTATAAGCGCCGCCGAACCGCACATTGAGCTGCCCGAAGGCCCGGCCGGCATAAAGGCCGAGGCTGTAGGTGCCGACCTGCGCCGAACTGGCACGGTCGGGAATGGAGATATCCGTGGTGGCATAGCCGCCGCCGAGGCCAACCCGCCAGTCCTCGCCGACGCGCGCATCGAGGCCGGTGAGGAAGCCCGAGCGATCATGGCTGACAGCCGCCGCATTGCCGTTGCCGTTGATGTCGCCCCAGCCGCCGAACGCTTCGCCCCAGGCCATGAGACGCGAGGCGCCTGCATCGGCCGTGGTTGCCGGGTTCGAAGCCGTGCCGCGCGTGACGTTTGAGCCGGAGCTGGCGGTGACCGGGCCGCCCGCACCCAACGCCGCCATCGCGCCGCCCGCATCCTTATAGGCGTCCTGCCGCAGCCGGTTGAGCAGGGTTTGTGGCACCACCCGGGCATCGTCCAGCAGCGCTGAGCTGACGCTCGCATAGGCCTCGCCCGACAGCAGGGTGAAGGCGGTGCGGGCGCCGGCGACGCTCTGCCCCACCACCGCCTGATAAAGCGCCGAGCCCGATCCCCCGGCCTCCACGGCATTGGCGGTGTTGAACTGGTTCCGCGTCATCGCCACGCTGGAGAAGCGCACCGGCTGCGCGCCGGTCGAGAGCGTCAGCGTGACCGCCGTTGGCCCGTAGCTGACTTGCGGGATGAGGAAGGCGAGATCGGTGGTCACGCTGTCGAACTGCCCGCTCAGCGTCGTGCTGGTCAGGATCGAATAGCTGGTGGAGGGTTGATAGGACCCCGTGGCCGCCAGCACCGAGAGCGTTCCGCCCAGCGTCGCCGCGCCCGTCACCAACAGGCGTGAGCTTTGGCCGGCGGGGTTGACCGCCACCTGCAAGTTCCCGCCGGCGGTCTGCACGAACGTTCCGTTGAGTTGCAGCGTGCCGCCCGCGCCGCCCGGCTGCAACGTGCCGGAATTGGTCACCGCGCCGATGCTCCAATTGCCCGAGGCGGTCCAGGACGCGCCGCTGGCGATGGTGAGCGCGCTGCCGGCACCGAAATTCGCGATGGTGCTGGATAGGGAGCCGGTGCCGGCGAGGGCAATGCGCCCTGCGCCCGCGCCGCCGTCAATGGCGCCGTTCAGCACCGAGCCGGTGGTTAGGGTCAGGTCGTTCACGCCGCTGCCGAACTGCACCGCAATGCCGCCAGTACCGGTGATGGTGCCGCTGTTGGTGACGCTGGCCCCGGTGCCGGTGAACAGCAGACCGATCGTGCCGCCGATCGTGCCGGAATTGGTCAGGCTTGCAGCGCTGCCGAGGGCGAGGCCGGCGATGGCATCATCCAGAATCGTGCCGGAATTGACCACGGTTCCGCCGGTGCCCACCACGACGCCATAGGTGCCGCCCTCAATGAAGCCGGTATTGGTCAATCTGCCGCCGTGGCCGAGATCGACGCCGGTGTCGGCGATACCGATGATGGTGCCGCTGTTGGCGATGGTGCCGCTGCCACTCACGCCGTCGATGAGGCCGACCAGCATCCCGCCATTGGTGAAGCTGCCGCTATTGGTGAAGCTGCCCGCGCCGGTGATGGAGCCGAAATTGGCCATGCTGCCGGAATTCACCAGCGTGCCGTTGTTGATGAACGCGCCCGTGTTGATCAGCGTGCCGCTGTTGCCGATCGATCCGCTGCTGGTGAGCGTGCCGGAATTGACGAAGCTTCCGCTGTTCGCCACGTGCCCGCCGATGGTTGAGGCGGCATCCACCGAGACCAGGCCGGACGTGTTGAGGGTCGCGCCGGCATCCACCTGCAGCCTGCCGTTCAGGGTGCCCAGGCTGGTCAAGGTGCCGGAAATGATCACCGCATTGGTGATGGTGGTGGTGGCATCCAGGGTCTGATCGGCGTCGAGGAACGCCACGGCGCTGAAGCCGATGGCCTCAACGTCGGACAATTGCGCACCGCTTTGGACCGCCAGCGTATTCACGCCGAGCGTGCCGTCGGCGATGCCGATCAGCAGGCTGCCGCTCTCCAGGATCAGGAGGTTGGTGCCGCCCGCGAACGCCACCGCGGTGCCGCCGGCGCCGGAGATGGTGCCGAAATTGTCGATCGTCCCGGTGGCGCCGCCGGAGAATTGCACCCCCACGCCCACCACGCCGGTGGCCTCGATGGTGCCGGTATTGGTGATGTGCGCGGTGCCGCCGGTAACCGCGATGCCGGCCTCAAAGCCACTCAGGAGACCGCTGTTGGTGACAAGGCCGCCGGCCGCCAGAGACACGCCGGTTCCGCCGACGCCCTGGATGGTGCCGGAATTTGTCAGCGTGCCGGCGCCGGAGAAAACAACACCGTCCTTGCCGCCACGGATCAGGGACGTGGCACCTGTGTTGGCAATGGTGCCGCCCGCCAGGCTGATTGCGGTGCCGGTGCTGTCGGTCGCGCGGATGGTGCCGGCATTGGTAACGATATTGCCGCCGCTGCCGCCGGAAATGCCGGCGAGCGCACCGACGATCTGTCCGCTGGCCTGGTTGTTCACCGAACCCGAGCCGCCGAGGGCCACACTGGCGAGGACGCTGCCGCTGTTGGTGAAACTGCCGCTATTGGTGAGGCTTCCGGCGCCGCTGATGGTGCCGCTGTTCGACAGCACGGCCGCGTTGGCGAGATGTCCGCTGTTCAGCAGATCCCCGAGATTGGTCAAGACGCCCGAATTGACCAGGCTGCCCTCGTTGGACAGCGTGCCGCTGCTGGTGAGCGTGCCGGTATTGGTCAAGGCGGCACCAATAGTGAAGGTGCCGGAATTGGAGATCGACCCGGCGTTGGTGGAGGCGGCATCCACCGACACCTCGCCGCTGGTGATCAGCGTCGCGCCGAGGGCGACATTGACCGCGCCGTTCAGCAGGCCCTCATTTGTCAGGGTGCCGGCGATCACCGTGGGATTGGTGATGGTCGAGCCCGCATCAATGGCCTGGGTGGCGTCGATGAAGCCGACATATTGGAAGCCGAGGGCGTTGACGCTGCTCAGCATCGCGTTGTCGCGCACGATCAGCGTGTTGGTGCCGAGGCGCCCGTCCGCCGTCCCGACGAGCGTGCTGCCGCCCTCCAGGATCAGGAGGTTGGTGCCGCCCGCGAAGGCGACCGCGGTGCCGCCGGCCCCCGAGATCACCCCGTAATTGTCGATGGTGCCCGAGCCGCCGCCGCTGAACAGCACGCCCACGCCGGCCGTGCCGGTGCCCAGGATGGTGCCGGTATTGGTGATGATCGCGGTGCCGCCGGTGACCGCGATGCCTGCCGCCCCGCCGCTGATGGTGCCGCTGTTCGAGACCGAGCCACCAAGGGCCAGCGCCACGCCATAGCCGAGCACCCCGACGATGCTGCCGAGATTGAGCACCGCTCCAAGCCCGCCGAGCGAGACGCCGGTCGTGCCGCCCGAGATCAGCGCGCCGCTGGTGGAATTATTGACGCTCGCCGCCGATGTCAGCTGGATGCCGATACCCGCCGTGTCGCTCGCGACAATGGTGCCGGCGTTGGTGACGCTTGCGCCGCTGCCGCTGATCGCCGCCATCAGGCCGCTGATCCTGCCGCCCGCCTGATTGTCCACGACCCCGGCCCCGGCGAGGGTCACGGTGCCGGAAATGCTGCCGGAATTGTTCAGCCGTCCGGAATTCGCAAACGTGCCGGACGCGGTGAGCAAGGTGCCGGTGTTGGTCAGCGTGCCGCTATTGGACAGGCTGGTGAGCGCATGGGTGTCGTTGTTGGTCCAGGATGCCCCGGCGTCCACCGTCACGATCTGGAAATTGGTGAAGCTCAGCGTCCCGGTGCCGGAGACGAAGGCCAGCGTGTTGGTCCCCGCGCCGCCGTCCACCGCTCCTGAGAAGGCCGCGCCCAAAAGCAGGTTCAGCACGTCGTCGCCGCCGGCGAACTGCACCGCGGTGCCGCCCGTGCCGATAATCGTGCCGCTGTTGGTCACGGTGGCATTGAAGGCGCCGGAGAAGGCAAGGCCGGTGGCGCCGGTAATGGTGCCCGCATTGGTCACGTTCGCCGGACCGCCGGCAATATAGGCGCCGGTGACCGTCCCGGAGATCAGCCCCGAATTGGTGTTCGTAATGCTGCCGCCGGCCAGGAGCGAGATGCCGCGCACACCGCCCGAGATCTGCCCGTCATTGCTCACTGTGGCGGCGCCGCCGGCCACGCGAATGCCGTGCATGCCGCCGTGGATGCTGGAGGCGCTGCCCTGGTTGGTGATGCTGCCGCCGGCGGACAGATAGAGGCCGCTGCCGCTGGTGCCGATGATGGTTCCGGCATTGGTCAGCGTGCGCGCCGCGCCGCCGGTGCCCATCACGCCGTCGCTCGCTCCCTGGATCAACGCGCCTGCGGCATTGGCCAGCACACCCGCGCCCGCCAGGGTGACGGTGCTCAGCACCGTCCCGCTATTGAGCACGGTGCCGTCATTGACGATGGTATTGAGATTGCTGAGGGTGCCCGAATTGATGAGGGTGCCGGAGTTCGTAATGGTGGCGAACGTCTCGGTTCCCGTGACCGTCCAGTTGGCGCCCGCGTCGATCTGGAGGATCTCGAAATCAACGAAGCCGCCGGCCGACCCGCTCCCGGACACGATCTCGACCGTATCCGTCCCCGCGCCGCCCTGGACGCTGCCGGTGAAGAGCGAACCGGACAGGATCTGCAGCAGGTCGTCGCCGGCGCCGAATCGCACCGCCGTGCCGCCGGTGCCGATGATCGTGCCGGAATTGGCCAAGGTGTTGCTGAACGTGCCGGGGTCGAACCTCACACCGATGCCGGCGGTGCCGGTTGCCGTGATGGTGCTGGAATTGGTCACGGTGCCCGCGGCACCGGCGATCTCGATGCCGTATTGCACGCCGGAAATGGTGGCCAATGTCCCGCTATTGGAGACCGTGCCGCCCGAATCCAGGCGCACGCCGCTCATCCGGGTGCCGAGGATGGTGCCGGAATTGGTCACCGTGCCAGGCACGCCGAGGTCATAGAGATCTTCGATGGCAAGGCCCGTATAGCCTGAAATCAGGGCTGTGGACCCGGTGTTGGTGACGCTGCCGCCGGCCCGCAGCAGCACGCCGAGAATCTCCGCGTCCGCCGGCAGAACCCCGCCGCCATCATAGGTGCCGGCAATAATGCCTTCATTGCTCACCGCGCCCGGCGCGAGGGACATCAGGACGCCGATTTCGCCGCCGGTGATGGACGCAAAGGTGCCGCTGTTGGTGACTACCCCGCCGGACACCAGATAGATGCCGTCGGCGGTGGCGCAGGTGCCGCGAACAATACCGGAATTGTTGACGGCAACCGCGCCGTTGATCCCGGTGATGCCGCTGCAGCCGCCCTCGATCACGCCGGAGAGCGCATTGGTGACAGTGCCGCCGAACAGCAGCATGATGCCGTCGCCCAATCCGCCGGAGATTGAACCCTCGTTGGTGACGGTGCCGGCGGCGGACTGAACATACACGCCGGCAACGTCGCCGGAGATGCGGGACCCGGAGCCGTAATTGCTCACGCTGCCGCCATCCATCAGCGCCACGCCGATGCCGTCGTCGCTGGTGACGGAGCCGTAATTGATCACCGTGCCGGCCGCGCCCTGGGCAGAGATTGCGGCCATACCGCCGGAGATGAAGCCGGACGCGAAATTGGTGACGGATCCGCCGGCATCCAGGCGAATGCCCACCCCTAACGCCGCCCCGAGGATGCTGCCGGAATTGGTGATGGTGCCGAGGCCATCCTGGGTGTTGATGCCGATGCCTGCGGCGCCGGTCCCCTCGATGGTGCCCTGGTTGGAGATCGACACCGACATCTCATTGGTGGTGGTGCCGTTGGAGATCAGAATCCCCGCCAGCGCCCCGCTGATGAGCGAACGGGTGCCGAAATTGATGATGTCGCCGTTGGTGGTCTGGTCCGCGCCGACCCCGACGCTGGCGATGATGGTGCCCTCGTTGCGCAGCAGCGAACCGGCATTGCGCAATTGGACACCCGCCAGCGTGCCTTCGATCCGCGCGCTGGTGCCGACATTGGTCACGGTGTCGGTATTGAAGCTGTAGACGCCGACGCCGCCGGGGCCGGTGGCCCTGATGATGCCGAGATTGGTCAGCGTCCCGCCGAACATCATGATGCCGTAGCTGACACCCGAGATCGTGCCGGTGGCGGCATTGTCGATGATGTTGGCGCCGCCGTTCGAGCGAATGCCGTTCACGGACGTGCCGGTGATGGTTCCGGCGTTGGTGATCGTGCCGGTTCCAAGCTGAATGCCGGAAGCGCCGGAAATGGTCGCGCCGGCATGGTTGGTCACCGTGCCGTTGTCGATATTGACGCCGTATCCGCCAGAGCTGGAGATCAGGCCATAATTGGTCACCGTGGCGAGGGCACCTTCGGTCCAGGCGAAATTGACGCCACCCGCAGCGCCGGTGATGGTGCCGGTGGCCGCATTGGTCACGCTTCCGGCGCCGTCGTCGATCAGAACCCCGACGCCGGACGTGCCGGTGATCGTCCCGGAATTGGTCACCGTTCCATTGTCATTGCGGATGGCGATGCCATACGAGCCGCCGATGGAGGAGGCCGTGCCGGTGTTGGCGACGCTCCCACCGGCGGACAGGTTCACGCCCGTGCCACCCGCCGAGATGCTTCCCGCATTGGTGACGGCGACCGCGCCAGCCCCGCTCACGCCATCGCCGCTGGCGGTGAGCGTGCCGCCCAATTGGTTATCCAGGGTGCCGCTGCCAGACAACGTCACCGTGCCGGCGATGCTTCCGGAATTGGTCAAAAGGCCGGAATTGTTGAGGACCCCGGACGTGGTCGTCAGCAGGCCCGCGTTGATGAGCGTCCCGCTATTGGCCAGCGTGCCGCTGTTGGTGAGGGACACGCCGGACGCAATCGTATTCGCGCCGGTGAAAATCCAGCTCGCCCCGCTGTTGACCGCCACCTGGCCGAAATTGACGAAGCTGGCGCTGCCAAGGCCCGTGAAGCTGCCGCCGGTGCCGTCGAAGGCAAGCGTATTGGTCCCGGTCCCGCCATCCACCGCGCCGATGAAGGTGGCACCGGCCTGGAGCGTCAGCAGATCGTCGCCGGCGCCGAAAGCAACCGCCTTGGTGATGCCGGAGATGGTGCCGCTATTGGTCAGTGTATTGTTGTAGGTGCCCGCGGCAAACTGGATGCCGGTCGTCCCGCCCACGATCTGTCCGGCGTTGCTCACACTGGCAGCGCCGCTAACGATTGTGATGCCGCTGCCGCTGGAGGAAATCAGCGATGCGCTACCCGAATTGGTGATGGTCCCGCCATTGCCCAGATAGACGCCGTAAGCGGAACCTCCGCTGATGGTGCCGGCATTGGTCACCGTTCCCGCGCCACCCGTGATGGCGACGGGAGTATAATCGCTCAGGATTTTCGCGGCCGTGCCCTGGTTGGTGACGGTGCCGCCCTGCAGCAGGAACAGCGCAATCCGGCCCGAGATCGTGCCCGCGTTGATAACTTCACCCGTCGCGCCCGCCAAAGCCAGGACGCCGACGCCGGTCGTCGAGCCGGTCAGCACGCCTCCGGCGAGATTGGTCAACACGCCGGTGCCCGACAGCGTCACTTCACCCGTGATGCTGCCGGAATTGCTCATCACGGCGCCGTTGATCAGCTGGCCGGTGGCGTTCAACGTGCCCGCATTGATGAAGGTGCCGGAATTGGTGAACGTGCCGCCGGCGCCGATGGTCATGGTGCCGCTGTTGGTCATGGACAGCGTGGAGGCAACCGTATTTGTGCCGGTAAAGGTCCAGTTGGCGCCCGCGACGACGCTCGCCAGCTCGAAATTGATGAATCCCGAACCGCCCAGCCCCGTGAAGCTGGCAGCTGAGGTGCCGCCGAATTCCAGCGTGTCGGTGCCGGCACCGGCATCCACCACACCGCTGAAGACGCCGCCTGGCAAGAGGCGCACCAGATCGTTGCTGGTGCGGTCGAACCACACTGCGGTGCCGCCATTTCCGATGATGGTGCCGCTATTGATCAGCGTATTGGTGACGCCAATCATATCCACCACGACCCCGACGCCGGTCGCGGTATCGGTGCCGATGATGGTGCCTGCGTTGGTGATGGTCGTGCCAGTGCCATATGTGTTCAGAACATGAGCACCAATGTTGCGGCCGCTGATCGTCCCGCCCGTGGCGTTGGTGAGCGTGCCGCCGCTTTGCAGATAGAGGCCTTGGTTGGTCGGACCGAGGATCGTGCCGTAATTGGTCACGGTTGCAACCGCGCCGCCGCTGGTGAACCAGGCACCGACACCGGAGGTCGAGGTGATCATGCCCCGGTTCAGCAGGGTGCCCGCCCCACGGCTGATGACGCCGAACTGCGCGCCCGAGATCAAGCTCGCGGAGGAGCTATTGGTGACGGCGCCGCCATTGGACAGCACCACCGCCGCTTGGGGATAAAAGCCGGTGCCGATGATGATGCCGTCATTCACCACGGTTCCCACACCGCCGGAAATCCGCACACCGATCACGCCGGAGATATAAGAGGCAGTGCCGGTGTTGGACACATGGCCGCCCGCCGCTAGGGACACACCGACGCCGGAGGCGCTGGTGATTTTGCCACTGTTGTTAACGGAGCCGCTTTGCCCCGTCATGCTGACACCGAATGCACCGCCGAGGATCGTCGCGGCGGGCACGGTATTGAGAACCGTCCCGCCGTTGGTCATGGCGATGCCGGTGCCGGACGCACCGGAATAGATCGTCCCCGTGTTGAGGATTTGTAAGGACGAAGTTACATGTATCCCCTGACCATCAGCATCCCGCGCGCCGATGGTCCCGCTGTTCTCGATCGAACCATCGGCATTCAGGAAAATGCCAACGAAGCCGCCGGTAATCGTACCGGTGGCATTGTTGGTTATGGTGCTGGTGTCGTTCGCGCGGATGCCGGCGCTATCATAATTTCCCGTTCCCGAGCCGGTCCCGGTGATCTCGCCGCTATTGGTCACCGAGCCATTGATCTGCACGCCCCCGACGCCGGAGATCACCGCCCCAGCATTATTGGTCACAATGCCCTTGTCGAGATTGACGCCCCAGGCACCGGCACCGGTGATGTGACCGCTATTGGTCACGGTCGCAGTACCCCCAAGGGTTCCTGCGAAATTCACGCCGGAAGAGGTCCCCGATATGACGCCGGTCGCGGCGTTGGTGACGCTGCCGGCGCCGTAGGACACATAGACGCCATCGGCGGACGTTCCGTGTATCGCCCCGTCGTTGACAATGGTCAGATCACCATTGTTTACGGCGATACCATAGGTCCCGCTGATCGAGGAGGCCGTGCCCGTATTGGTAACGCTGCCTCCATTGGCGAAATAAACGCCGGCCCCGCCGCTTCCGGTGACGGACCCCTGGTTGGCCAACGTCCAGACATGCGTCGCATTGCCCAGCACGGCGATGCCCGAGGTGTTGCCGATGCTGGTCGAATACGTGATGAGGAAGCTGGTGTTCTGGGCAGGATCAAGGGCGAGATCGACGCCCGTCGTGGTGGTGGTCAGCGTGGTGGTCTGTGCGAAGGCAGGGCCAGGCAGCGAGACGCCAAGGCAGATGGCCATCGGCGCGAGACACAGTGCCCCGGTCGCGCACGTGCTCAACAGCGCGCGCAGGTGAGGCGCGTTCGCGTGGGACGCGCGCGTATGCGCGCCCTTCGGCAAGGCTGTGGTCCAGGGATCCGCAGTCCGACCCATACAGCGTTCCCCAACCCCGGTATCTTCCCCCGGCCAGGGCCGAAGCACACTTCACAAGTCATCCTCGCCAGCGCGATAGCCGGCGAGACCTCGCGTCCCGCTACCAGCGGGATCGACCTCATCACTCTTATAGAATTAGCAAAAAGACTCCATCGGCAAATTCATCCACGCCGCAATGCTTCGTTATTTTTCAGACGCTTCGGCCACGCCAATCTGGCATCTTAATACCGTTCGGATAAACTTCCGCTGAGCTCGGCTCATGCCACCAGATTCAAAATCGGGTCGAATCGGCATGCCGCCTTCCCACAGGGACTGGTCCCCGTCGCACGACGGGTCGATACGCCCCTGCGATGCCCCGTTTCGGCGAATCAGCGCTGCGGCCAGGATTGCGCCGGCGGAAGACGCCAGACCATGCGAGGCGACCACGGGCCGCTCACAGGCCGGAGGATTTCAGAAAATTAGAAAGCTGCCGGGCGGCTTCCTCGGAAGCATCGGCAGTGTCTTGTTCGGCAGCCCAGATCAAGCGTTCGATGGTTCGGCGGATGCCGTTGGATTGCCGCCCCTGAAAGGTGCGGATCATGAACAAAGCCGCCTCGTGCAGCGTGACGAGAGTTTCGCCCTCATCGCCTTGCACGGAAACCGGGAGCGGCAGCTTTCGATTCCAATTGGCCATGCCAGAGGAACGCGGCCGATGCCCATTGGTTGCACCACGATTGCGCGCGCGCCTGACGCAGGCGCCGCGCGGACAGCCTCACAGCGCGGCGCGCATCATTTCCAATCGATTACGGAACGCGAACAGCGCCTCGGGCGCATCCGCATCCAGGCCCGAGAGCAGGAACTCGCCCAAGGCATCCGCGTCCTGCTCGTGCAGAAACCCCATGGCCTCATCGAGCGAGGCGACTTCGCGATCCTCGGTACCGATGACGAGGCGCAGGGACGCGGGAGCGGGGGTGGTACGGGAAAACGAGCCCATCGTGGTTCCTTCCATTCCGATCGCCGCGCGCCATGCGCCGGCCGATTGGTAAACGCACCATTTCCGCTGCGGTTCCGGCCAAGAAAAAGCCCCGCCTCTCAAACGAGGGGCGGGGCTCCATGAAACGGCAGAATCGCGGGGTTCAGCGCTGATCCGGATTGCGCTTCTGGTCGGGCCGCTGCGGGTCTGACCCATGCTGGCCTTGGCCCGGCTGGCCTTGGCCACCTCCGGTCTGGCTCTGCTGGCCGGAGCCGGGCTTCTGCCCGCCTTGCTGGCGATTGTGCTCGTCCTGAGCGCGCTGGCGCTCCCGGTCCGTCCGATTGCGATCTTGGGGATTACGATCTTGGGGATTGCGGTCGTTGGGATTGCCCATGGGACGTTTCCTTGTGGTTGAGGGGAAAGCCCCCTGCCTCATCAACCGACGGACGTCCGGGCCGTTCCAGCTCGGCGGCAAATAAAGCCGGCGAAATAAAAAGCGCCCGGCCCACTCCGGCCGGGCGCGAAGGTTCAACGCGCTGCGAGATACCCCAGCACGAAGCCGACGGCGCCGGCCACCAGCAAGGCGGGGAACGGCTGATCCTCCACCTGCCGCGTGATCTTGCGGCCACCCGCGCGCATCGCGTCGGCGGTATCGCCCAAGGCGCGCTGGGCGGAGCCGGCTACCTGATCATAGACACCCTCAGCCTTCAACGATCCGTTGCCGGTAACGGCTCCGGCGGCTTCCTTGATGCGCCCGCCCGCCGCGGTGGCCGCGCCCTTTAGCGTAGTCTCGGTCATGGTTCGCTCCTTGCGTATCCCGGAGAGAAACGGGAGCTGGGGCGGCAAGTTCCTTATGCGGGCGAGAATGACGCAACACTTGGGAACGCCCGCGGCCAGGAGACCGGAAGCCTCACCTTGTGGCCCTCGCCTTTCACCGCTAGAACGCGAAGATGAAGGGCGCTCAATGACCAATCCCCTCGTCCGCAGGCTTGAGCATTACGATCAGGTTTCAAGCGAGGAACGCCAGCTCCTCGAAAGCATCACCACGCACGTCATCTCGATTCCCGCCGGCACGGACGCGGTGAAAGAGGGCCAGCGGCCGGGCGTCAGCACGCTCCTGCTGGATGGCCATTGCGCGCGCTACAACCTCACCGAGGACGGGCATCGCCGCATCACGGCCCTGCATATCGCGGGAGATTTCGTGGATCTGCATGGCTTCGTGCTGCGCAAGATGGACCATAGCGTCGGCGCCCTGACCGATTGCGCGTTCGCCTGCGTCAATCATGCCGTCGTCAAGGAGATCACGCGCAGCCATCCCCATATCACGCGCCTGTTCTGGCTCAGCACGCTGGTGGATGCGGCGGTGCACCGGCAATGGCTCGCCATCTCGCACGCCTCCGCCGCCAAGCGGGCGGCGCATCTGTTCTGCGAACTGCTGGTGCGCAAGCGCACGGTCGGCCTCGCCATGGGCGACAGCTATAACTTGCCGATCACGCAAGTGGACCTCGGGGACGCGCTGAGTATTTCCAAGGTGCATATGAGCCGCACCATGAAGGAACTGCGCGCAAAGGGTCTCATCACCTGGGAAGAGGATCGCCTGACCATTCCCGATTGGGACGCGATTTCCGCCTTCGCCAATTTCGACCCGACCTATCTCAGCCTGTCGAAGGAGCCGCGCTGAACCCGCCGCCGCAGGCAGTGGAACGGTATTTTTTCCCGCCAAGTTAACCTGCGTTATCTCGCCTCGCCCGCGCCTCTGTCACACCAGCGCATGGAAACACAGATCACGCAGGACATGGGGCGGGTTTTGAGCGAGCTTCGGCATCGGGTGCTGCTGATCGGCGACGAATATGTGCTGTCGAGCGATATCGCCGCCATTCTCAGGCGTCACGCCTTCGACGTCATTGGCCCTCTGACCTTCGCGGCGGCGCAGAACTTCATCCGCGACGGTTCACATGCCGATTGCGCGGTGATCGATATTCATCTCCACCAGCCGCTGCTGGAGCCGGTCGCCGTGCACCTGCGCGCGGAGAAGGTGCCGCTGCTGTTCGTGGCGACCCTCGGCGTCGCGCGCGTGCCGCCGTCGCTCGCCGATATTCCTGTGTGGGGCGATGCGTTCGACCATGAAAGCATCACCGGCCCCCTTCATGCCTTGCTCGGCGCGCGAAGCTAGGGGCGTCAGCCCGCGGACTTTGCGCCCCTCGGTGCCAGATAGAGCGTGAGCCGCGCGGCGGCATTCTCCAGGTGCGTGATGGCGGCCGCCTGGGCGCGGTCCGGCTCGCCAGCTGCAACCGCATCGAAGATCGCCTGGTGCTCGCGCTGAACCGCCTCGGTCAGGCCCTGCATGCGGGCGGTGTTCGATCGCGCGGCGCGGATGAAGGTGCGCACCCGCCGGTCGAGAAAATCCGAGAGGTCGCGGAAGAACGGATTGCCGGTCGCCTCGACGATGGCGCGGTGGAAGGCGACATCCTCGTCGACGCCGGGATCGCCGCGGTCGATGGCGGCCTGCATGGCGTCGAGCTGGGCCTGGATCTGCTCCAGGTCGTGCGCGGTGCGGCGCACTGCGGCATGGGCCGTGGCGGTGGATTCAACCGCCATCAGCAATTCCACGATGTGGCGGATCTCGTCCGCATTGTGGAAGTCGGAAATATCGATTCTGAAAGTGGAGACCGCACCCGGCTCGGCCACGAAGGCGCCCGCGCCCTGCCGGGTCAGCACCAGGCCGTCATGCTTCAGCCGCCCCACGGCCTCGCGCACGATGGGGCGGGAAACGCCATAGGTGCCGGCGAGTTGCTGCTCGGTCGGCAGCCGCTCGCCGGGGCGCAGGCGGCCCGAGGAGATTTCTTCGCGCAAACGCTGCGCCAGGGTATCCGCCAGCGAGGGACCGCGTCCGATGATGTCGTGGGTCCGGCTCATCCTCTTCACTCCAGCTGCCCTGTGCGCCCCGCGCCTTCGGACCGGCGGCGAAGCAATCGCATGCGCGATGGCTTCGCACCGTCGGGTCTTCCTTGCCGAGAGCGGATAGATCGAAAATCTTGCGCCCGCTGAGCGACCACGCCGATTTCAATGCTCCGGCCTGTGTAGATGGCGCGCGCCACCGCCTCAACTTGCAATATAAAGCCCGCCATTCACATGCACCGTCTCGCCGGTGACGAAACTTGCCCAGTCCGAGCACAGGAACGCTACGACGCGGGCGACTTCCTCCACCGTGCCGAGGCGCTTCATGGGCGTCTGGTCCAGCAGCGCCGCGCCCTTCGCGTCCATCAGGCCCCGCACCATGGGCGTATCGATCAGGCCCGGCGACACGGCATTCACCCGCACGCGCGGGGCAAGCTCGATGGCGAGCGAGCGCGAGAAGGCGAGCACCGCCCCCTTGGCGGCGGAATAATCCGCATGGGCAAAGCTGCCGCGATGGCCCGCCATGGAGGCGAGATTGACGATGGCCGCGCCGTCCGCAAGCAGCGGGATCGCCCGCCGGCAGGTGTAGAACACCCCGTCCAGATTGACCGCGATGCCCTGGCGCCAATAAGCGTCGTCCATCTCCGCCACCTGCCGCGCCCGGTAGAGCCCGGCGGAGGTGACGAGAAAATCCAGCGCGCCGAACCGTTCCTTGGCCAGCGCGAGCGCGCGGTCGGCATCGTCCGGGTCGGCGGCATCCTGACGGGTGGCGACGACCCGCGCGCCACTCGGATCGAGCGTGCGGGCGAAGGCCTCCATCCCCTCCGCATCAAGGTCGGTCAGCACGCAATTGGCGCCGCATTCAAAGAAGGTCTGCGCCACCGCGCGCGAAATCCCGCCATTGGCGCCGGTGAGAAACAGGGTCTTGCCCGTAAAATCGAACATGGAATCAACCGTTTCCTGACGCTTGGGATCAGGTGAGAAGCCAGCCGCCGGCCACGTCCACCACCTGTCCGGTGACGAAGCCCGCCTGATCGGAGGTGAGGAACAGACACGTGTCCGCCACATCCTGCGGCGAGCCGAGACGGCGCAGCGGCGTCGCCATGCGGGCGGCCTCATTGGCCTCGGGCGCCGTGCCGCGCATCAGCGGGGTGTCGATGCGGCCCGGCGCCAGCGCATTCACCGTGATGCCGAGCGGGCCGAGTTCGCCCGCCAGATGCTTGGTGAAGCCTATGAGCGCGGCTTTCGAGGCGGCATAATGCACCGCCACGATGTCGCAATAGGTGCGCCCCGCCACCGAGGAGACATTGACGATGCGCCCGCGTCCCAAGTCCCGCATGCCCGGCAGCACCACGCGGGTGCAGTTGAACGCGCCGGTGAGGTTCACGTCGATCACCCGCCGCCACTCCGCCGGGTCCATGGCGAAGGCGTCCACGCGGCGCTTGTCGGCACCGCTCTTGGGCGAGATGCCGGCATTGTTCACCAGCACGTCGATGGGCCCGAGCGCCGCTGCGGCCTCGCCGATGGCGGCGGCGACCGCATCGTAATCCGCCACATCGGCCGAGACCGCGATCGCCTTCACGCCCCGCGCGATGGCCGCCGCGGCGGCTTCCTGGGCGAGGGCGGCATCATGGTCCAGATAAGCGAGCGCCGCGCCGGCATCGGCATGGGCATCGGCCATGGCCCGGCCGATGCCGCGCCCGGACCCGGTGACGAGAACGACGCGGCCGGAATGGCTGCGGGCCGATGCACTCACTTGCCCGTCTCCAGCATGATCTTGCCGGAATGGGCGCTCGATTCCATCAGCGCATGGGCGGCCTGCGCCTCTTCCAGCGGGAAGGTGGCATGGATGACGGGACGTACCGCGCCGCTCTCCAGCAGCGGCCACACATCGCGCCGCAGATGGTCCGCGATCGCCGCCTTCAGCGTCACCGAGCGGGCGCGCAATGTGGAGCCGGTCAGCGTCAGGCGCCGCAGCATGATGGGCATCAAGTCGATATCCACCCGGCTCGGCTGCAGGAATGCGATCTGCACCAGCCGGCCTTCCAGCGCGAGCGCCGAGAGATTGCGGGCGATATAGGGGCCGCCGACCATGTCGAGGATCACGTCCACGCCCTTGCCGTCGGTGAGGCGCTTCACCTCGGCGACGAAATCGGCGGTGCGATAATCGATCGCCGCATCCGCGCCCAGCGAGAGACAGAAATCGCACTTGTCCGGCGAACCGGCGGTGGCGAACACGGTGGCGCCGGCATGCTTGGCGAGCTGGATCGCGGTGGAGCCGATGCCGCTCGAGCCGCCATGGACCAGGATCGTTTCCCCGGCGATCAGGCGTCCGCGGGTGAAGATGTTGTCATAGACGGTGTAATAATTCTCCGGCAGGCCTGCGGCTTCCAGAAGAGAAAGCGGCTTCGGCACCGGCAGGCACAAGGGCGCCTCGGCGAGGCAATATTCCGCATAGCCGCCGCTGATCACGAGCGCGCACACCTCATCGCCGATCTTCGGGGAGGTGACACCTTCGCCGAGCGCCACCACGCGCCCGCCGATCTCAAGGCCGGGGATATCGGTCGCGCCCGGCGGCGGCGGATAGCCGCCCGCGCGCTGGAGGCAATCGGGACGATTGACCCCCGCGGCCACCACTTCCACGAGCACCTGGCCGGGACCCGGCGCCGGCACCGGCGCGGTCTCGATGCGAATCACGTCCGGCCCGCCCGACCCCTCGAAACGGATCTGGCGCATGGTTGTGGGCAAAACTGGCATGGGCGAATTCCTCTGTGCAGCTCTTGTCAATGGTGGGCCGCAACTCGGACATCAAGCTAGCAATTTCCCACTTGTCAGGCAACTTGGTTATCTGCAAAGTTAGCGGGAAGGTCGCTCCCGAGCGGCCGCTGATGTCGTCGGCCTACGGCGCGTTACTGGAGGAAATGATGAGGAAGATTGCGCGGGCAGCGCTGGCTGCCGCTATGGTTCTGACAGCGGCGCCGCTTGCCGGCCTCGCACCCGCTGCCGCTCAGCAAAGCATCAAGTTCGGCGCCCTCTATCCGTTCTCGGGCGGCCTCGCCCTGCTCGGCGACGAGAGCTTCCGCGGCCTGGAAATCGCCGTCGAGGAGCGCAACGCCGCCGGCGGCATCAATGGCAAGACCATCACCCTCATCAAGGGCGATGCCGTGGACCCCAACCAGGCCGTGGGCGAAGCCCGCCGCCTGACCTCGGTGGACAATGTCTCCGCCATTTTCGGCACGTATTCCTCGTCCCTGTCGCTCGCGGCGACCCAGGTGGCCGAGCTTGCCGGCGTGCCCTATTTCGAACTCGGCGCGGTCTCCGACCCGATCACCGAACGCGGGTTCAAGAATGTGTTCCGCACCAATGCGACGGCCAAGGACTTCTCGGTTCGCATGGTCGATTCGATTCCCGACGCCATCGCGCCCGCCCTCGGCAAGAAGCCGGAAGAATTGAAGATCGGCATCATCTACGAAGACTCGCTCTATGGGCAGACCATGTCGGGCTACCAGAAGTCCCGCGCCGCCGAGAAGAAGCTGAACGTCGTCGAAGCCCTGGCCTATTCGGCAAAGTCCGTTGACCTGACCCCCGTCATCCTGCGCCTGAAGAGCGCCGGCGTGGACGTGGTGCTCCAGACCTCCTACCAGAACGACACCGTGCTGTTCTTCCGCCAGATGAAGGACCAGGGCTTCAAGCCCAAGGCGGTGATCGGCGCCGGCGGCGGCTATTCGCTACGCGATACCATGGCGGCGGTCGGCCCCGAGAATATGGAAGGCGCGCTGGACGTGGATTTCACCCAGTATCGCACCAATCCCAAGGCGGCGCCGGGCATCGAGCAGTTCGTGACCAAGTACAAGGCCAAGTACGGCACCGATCCGCGCTCGGGCCATAGCCTTGCCAATTACATGGGCGCCAAGGTGTTCTTCGACGCCATCGCCGCCTCCAAGGACCTGACGGCGGACAACATCCGCGCCCAGGTGCTGAAGGTGGACCTGCCCGTCGGCAGCACCGCCACCGGCTGGGGCGCGAAATTCTCCGAGCAGGGCCAGAACACCCGCGCCCTCCCCTTCCTGATGCAGTGGCAGGGCGGCGAGCTCGTCACCGTGTTCCCGGCAGACGCCGCGGTCGCCAAGATGAAGGTCGGCGTCGGCACCAACTGAGCCTCCCGGCTTGCACCTTGCGGCCGCCGCCCCAAAGCGGCGGCCGTTTTTCCAACAAGACGCCGCCAGCCCACCCTCAGGGATGGCTGACGTTCGCCGTGCCGTTGCCCACGGCGCTTTCCGCCCGCCCCGTCCGCCTGGAGTCCGCGCGATGGACGTTTTCATTCAGCTCCTGATCAACGGCATCCTGCTCGGCAGCATGTACGCGATCATCAGCGTTGGCCTGACCCTCATCTTCGGCATCGTCCGGGTGGTGAATTTCGCCCATGGCGAATTCCTGATGGTCGGCATGTACGGCGCCTATCTGCTCGCCGCGAAATTCGGCCTGCATCCTTATGTTTCGGCCATTCCCATCGTGCTGCTGCTGTTCGCCTTCGGCGCCCTGGTGCAGCGCTTCATCATCCAGCCGCTGCTCTCCGCCGAAGAGCATATCCAGATTTTCGCGACCGTCGGGCTGTCCACGGCGCTGATGAATCTCGCGCTGATGATCTTCGGCGCGGACCTGTATTCGGTGCCCCCCTCGGTGGTGCAGCATTCCATCAATATCGGCGGCTTCACTTTGGTGATCGGCCAGATCGTGATGTTCGTGTGCGCCCTGGCCCTGGTGGCGGGCCTGCATCTGTTCATGCAATCCACCCCGCTCGGCCGCGCCATCCGCGCCACGGCGCAGAACCGCAATGCCGCCCTGCTGATGGGCGTGCGGGTGGACCGCATCTATGTCATCGCCTTCGGCCTCGGCGCGGCCTGTGTGGGGCTCGCCAGCGCGCTGGTGATGCCACTCTATCCCGTGACGCCCACCATCGGCACCTATTTCGTGCTCACCGCCTTCGTGGTGGTGGTGCTCGGCGGCATGCGTTCCATGTATGGCGCGTTCTTCGGCGCCATGATCATCGGCATCGTGGATAGTCTTTCGGGATATTACATCGCGCCCGACCTCAAGGAGGTCGTCTATTTCGTGATCTTCATCCTGATCTTGATCTTCAAGCCGACCGGCCTGTTCGGCCTCGGCCGCGGGACGGAGTGATCCCATGACCGTCAAAGCCACCTCCGCCCCCGCCGCCCACCAGAAGGGCCCCGGCCTGCTCGCCGGCCTGACCAACCCGCGCGTCTATTGCGCGCTGATCGCGCTCGCCTTGCTGCTGATCATCCCTATGGTCTCCGGCTCGCCGTTCGTGGTGCATGTGTTCGTCACCATCTGCGTGTTCGCCGCGCTCTCCACCGCCTGGAACATCGTCGGCGGCTATGCCGGCCAGCTCTCGCTGGGCCATATGGTGTTCTACGGCATCGGCGGCTACACCACCGCGCTGCTGATCACCCATTTCGGCCTCACGCCCTGGCTCGGCATGCTGGTGGGCGCGGCGCTGGCGGCAATCGTCGGGCTCGCCATCGGCTATCCCTGCTTCCGCCTGCGCGGCCCGTTCTTCTCGCTCGCCACCATCGCGTTCCTGGAAGTGGTGCGGCTGCTGTCGATCCATTTCCATGAAGTCACCGGCGGCTCGGCGGGCCTGATCGTGCCGCTGAAGCTCGGCTGGGCGTGGATGATCTTCCGCGACAAGATGAATTATCTCTACATCGCCTTCGGCCTGCTCCTGCTGTGCATCGCGGTGTCCTACCTGATCCGCAATTCGCGCCTCGGCTTCTATCTGACGGCGGTGCGCGAGCGCGATCCGGCGGCCCTGGCGGCGGGCGTCAACAACACGGCGGTGAAGCTGCAGGCGATCGCCATCTCGGCGGCACTGACGGCGCTCGTCGGCGCGTTCCACGCCATGTACATGACGTTCCTCGAACCGGCGACCATGTTCTCGCTCGCCACCTCCATCGAGATCGCCATGTTCTCGCTGATCGGCGGGCTCGGCACGGTAGCGGGGCCGCTGCTCGGCACGGTGCTGGTGGTGCCGCTGGCGGAACTGGCGCGCGGCTGGCTCGGCGCCTCGGCCAACGGCCTGCACGGCTTTGTCTACGGCACGGTGCTGGTGATCATCACCCTCACCTTGCCCGGCGGGCTGGTGGGCACGTTCGGCAAGCGCGTCGGGCGCTGGATCGATGCTTTGCCCGGCGGCGGACGCGTCGCCCCGGTGCGCGAGGCCCCCGCGCTCACCGCCATCACCGGCATGCCCGGCGAGCCGATCCTGATCGCCAAGAACCTGACGAAGACCTTCGGCGGCCTCGTTGCCACCGACAATATCTCGCTCACGCTGAAGCGCGGCGAGATCCTCGGCATCATCGGGCCGAACGGCGCCGGGAAGACGACTTTCTTCAACCAACTCTCGGGCTTCCTGCATCCCAATTCCGGCACCGTGTCCGTCATCGGCCCGGACGGCGTCGGCGTGACGCCGACCAGCGCCGACGGCTTTGCCCGGCGCGGCATCGGCCGCACATTCCAGATCGTCCAGCCGTTCGGCAAGCTCACGGTGCTGGAAAACATCATGATCGGCGCCTTCCTGCGCCACCCCAAGGTGGAGGACGCCCGCGCCGCCGCCCTGCGCGTGGCGAAGGTGGTGGGCCTCGACGATGTGAAGGATGTCGAAGCCGGCACCTTGCCCATCGGCGGCCTCAAGCGCCTGGAAGTGGCGCGCACGCTCGCCACCGAGCCCAACATCCTGCTGCTGGACGAAGTGATGGCGGGCCAGAGCCAGGCCGATACCCAGCGCATGGTCGAGCTCATCCGCACCATCCGCGACCATGGCGTCACCGTGGTCGCCATCGAACACAACATGCAGGCCATCATGAGCCTGTCCGACCGGATCGCGGTGATCGATTCCGGCAAGCTGATCGCGGAGGGCCCGCCGCAAGAGGTGGTGCGCGACCGCCGCGTGATCGAAGCCTATCTCGGGGAGGATTATGCCGATGCTCAAGGTCTCTGAGATTTCGGCCGGCTACGGCCGCACCATCATCCTCGAAGACGTGTCGATCCGCGTCGGGCGCGGCGAGGTGGTCACCATCATCGGTGCCAATGGCGCCGGCAAGACGACCTTGCTGCGCGCCATCTCCGGGCTGGTGAAGCCGGGACGCGGCGAGATCACCTTCGACGGCCAGCGCATCGACAAGCTGGACCCGGCCGAGATCGTCGGGCGCGGGCTCGTCATGGTGCCCGAGGCGCGCCAGCTGTTCCCGGTGATGACCGTGAAGGACAATGTCCTCATGGGCTGCTACCACCCAAAAGCCCGTGCCGGCGCCGCCCAGCGGTTCGAGGAGGTGCTCGACATCTTCCCCCGCGTGCGCGAGCGCCTCAGCCAGATGGCCGGCTCGCTCTCGGGCGGCGAGCAGCAGATGGTGGCGATCGCGCGCGGCCTGATGGCGGCGCCGAAACTCCTGATGCTGGACGAACCCTCGCTCGGCCTTGCCCCCATTATCGTGCAGCAGATGTTCGATGTGCTCGACCGCATCTGCAAGATGGGCACGACCGTGCTGCTGGTGGAGCAGAAGGCGTTCCACGCGCTGAAGATCGCCGACCGCGCCTATGTGATCGAGAACGGCCATATCGCCATCGAGAACACCGGCCCCGGCCTGCTCGCCGATCCGCACATCAAGACCGTCTATCTCGGCATTTGAACCCTCGGAATCTTTGCCATGCTGCATAAGAACTTCATTGCCGGCGACTGGGTCGAAGGCAGGCGGGTCAACCGCAACATCAATCCGTCCAATCTCGACGACCTCGTGGGCGAATACGCGCTCGCCGACGCCGCGCAGGCGCAGGCGGCGATCGACGCCGCCTTCACTGCCTTCCCGGCTTGGGCGGCCGCAAGCCCCGAACTGCGCGCCGACGCGCTCGACCGCATCGGCACGGAAATCCTCGCCCGCAAGGAAGAACTCGGCACCCTGCTGTCGCGCGAGGAAGGCAAGACGCTGGCCGAAGGCATCGGCGAAGCCACGCGCGCGGGCCGCGTATTCAAATTCTTCTCCGGCGAGGCGCTGCGCCTCACCGGCGACAAGCTCGCCTCGGTACGGCCGGGCGTGGAAGTGGAGATCACCCGCGAGCCGGAAGGCGTGGTCGGGCTCATCACGCCCTGGAATTTCCCCATCGCCATTCCCGCCTGGAAGATCGCGCCCGCGCTCGCCTACGGCAATTGCGTCGTGTTCAAGCCGGCCGAACTCGTGCCCGGCTCGGCCTGGGCGCTTGCGGAAATCATCGCCCGCTCCGGCCTGCCGGAAGGCGTGTTCAACCTGGTGATGGGGCCGGGCTCGCAGGTGGGCAACGCGCTGGTGAATTCGCCCAAGGTGCGCGCGGTCTCCTTCACCGGCTCGGTGCCGGTGGGGCGGCGCATCGCCGGCGATCTGGTCGCGCGCGGCGCCAAGTTCCAGCTGGAGATGGGCGGCAAGAACCCGCTCGTGGTGTTGGACGACGCGGACCTGAAGACCGCCGTGGAAGCCGCGGTGAACGGCGCCTTCTATTCCACCGGCCAGCGCTGCACCGCCTCTTCGCGCCTGATCGTTGAGAGCGAGATCCACGACCGCTTCGTCGCCGCTTTGTCCGAGCGCCTCGCCGGCCTGAAGGTGGACGATGCGCTGAAAGCCGGCACCGACATCGGCCCGGTGGTGAGCCAGGACCAGCTCGACCAGGATCTCGACTATATCGGCATCGGCAAACAGGAAGGCGCCAAGGTGATCGGCGGCGAACGCCTGGAGCGCGGCACGCCGGGCTATTACATGGCCCCGGCCCTGATGACCGAGACCGACAATGCCATGCGCATCAACCGCGAGGAGATCTTTGGCCCGGTCGCGAGCGTGATCCGCGTGCGCGGCTATGAGGAAGCGCTGGCCGTCGCCAACGACACCGAATTCGGCCTCTCCTCCGGCATCTGCACCACCTCGCTGAAGCATGCGAGCGATTTCCGCCGCCGCTCCCAGGCCGGCATGGTGATGGTGAACCTCGCCACCGCGGGCGTGGATTATCACGCCCCGTTCGGCGGCCGGAAGGGCTCGTCCTACGGCCCGCGCGAGCAGGGCGCCTATGCCCGCGAATTCTACACCGCGGTGAAGACCGCCTACACGCTGGCGGGATGAGATGACGCAAATCACCGGATACACGCGCCTTTTCGGCATTCTCGCCGACCCCATCCAGCAGGTGAAAACCCCTCAGGCGCTCAACGCCCTGATGGCGCGGGTCGGCTATGACGGCGTGCTGGTGCCCCTGCACGCGCGCGCCGAAGACCTCGCCGCCGTGGTCGGCGGGCTCAAGCTGCTGCGCAATCTCGGCGGGCTCATCGTGACCGTGCCGCACAAGACCGCCATGGTGGATCTGTGCGACGAGGTGAGCGAGAGCGCGCGCCTCATTGGCGCGGTCAACACCATTCGCCGCGCGACGGATGGACGGCTTGTGGGCGAGATGCTGGACGGCCACGGCTTCGTCGCCGGCCTCCGGCAGAACGGCATCGAACCCGAAGGGCGTAGCGCCTATTTGGCCGGTGCCGGCGGTGCCGCCAATGCCATCGCCTTCGCGCTGGCGCAGGCCGGCATC
>NCHM01000535.1 GCA_002257205.1 Rhizobiales bacterium 24-66-13
AACATGTTCGTCAGCCAGACCATCGGCGTCGGCATCGGGCTTCTGGGCACCATCGTGTCGCTGGCCTCGTTCAGCGTGATCCTGTGGGGCCTGTCCGGCACCTATGATCTCAAGCTTTTCGGCACCGACCTTTTCATTCCGGGCTATCTGTTCTGGGCCGCGCTGATCTATGCCGGCGTTGGCACATGGCTCGCCCATCTCATCGGCAAACCACTGGTGCGGCTCAATTTCGACCAGCAGCGCTACGAAGCCGACTTCCGCGTGGACCTGGTGCGGGTGCGCGAAAATGCCGAGCAGATCGCGCTGCTGCGCGGTGAGCCGGCGGAAGAGCGCCGCCTGACCGGCCGCTTCTCCCGCATCCGGGAGAATTTCTTCGCCCTCATGGGCGCGCAGAAGCGCCTGACCTGGTTTTCCGCCGGCTACAACCAGATCTCCACCATCTTTCCCTATGTGGTGGTCTCGCCGGCCTATTTCTCAGGCGCCATCCTGCTTGGGCCGATGATGCAGACGGCCTCGGCCTTCTCGTCCGTGCAGAGTTCGTTTTCCTTCTTCATCTCGTCTTATTCGACCCTCGCCGAATGGACCGCGGTGGTGAACCGGCTCACCGGCTTCGAAGCCTCAATGGCGGCGGTGAAGCGCGATGCCAATGCTCCCGCCTTCCGCCATGTGCAGAGCGGCGGCACCGAGGTGCGGCTCGCCAATCTGGACGTGCGCCTTCCCAATGGCAGCGCCTTGCTGCACGCGCAGGGCATCTCCGCCCATCCGGGTGAGCGGGTGCTGGTGACCGGGCCGTCGGGTGCCGGCAAGACCACCTTGTTGCGGGCGATCGCCGGCATCTGGCCGTTCGGCGAGGGGGAAATCGCCCTGCCCGAGCAGGCGCGGCTGATGATCCTGCCGCAGCGGCCCTATATTCCCGCCGGCCGGCTGGATGCCGCCCTCTCCTATCCCGCCGAGCCGGAGGCCTATGAGCGCGCCCAGTTCGAGGATGTGCTGACGGCGGTGGGGCTTCCCGCTCTCGTGCTGCGCCTCGAAGAGGCGGCCGCGTGGCCCCATGTGCTCTCGCTCGGCGAACAGCAGCGCCTCTCCATCGCCCGCGTGCTGCTGGTGCGGCCCGACGTCCTGCTGCTGGACGAGGCTACCGCCGCGTTGGACGAGCCCCTGGAAGCGCGGCTCTATGCTTTGATCGCGCAGCGCCTGCCGAAGGTGGTGCTATTGTCCATCGGCCATCGCTCCACCCTGGTGGCGCTGCACGACACGGCGCTGGCGTTGGAGGGCGCGCAATCACCGCGCACGCTGGCCGCATCCCGATTGGCGCCGGCGGCAGCATGAGGCGACACGTCGCATAGGATTGTCGCGCTCAATGCTGCGACACAGTGCATCGCAGCAAATGCAAAGGTAGCGGGACACAAATTTCACCTGAGTAAACCGATTTATTCACGCATTCGATAACTTGTGCGACACCCTTTAACTTGCCCTTAGGGTTTGCTATAATTGCAAAGCCATCGGGTGTTTAGATCATGATTTTAGTCGGACGCAAGTTGACCCGTTTCACGAAGCTCCGCTAACGGGGAAGTTTTATGCGCAAAGTTCAGGAGTTGATGAACGTATTGTCCATGTTTTTCTTCGTCGCTTGCGCGGCGATTTTGACGTGTTCGATGATTGCGTCTACGGCTTACTCGCTTTTCTTATATCTGATTTACGGGTTTGATCTTCCTCAGGCGGCCATGTCCGGCTTTGACCTTCTGTTCAAGCTCATCATTTGCGCCATTGCCGCGCTGGTGATGTCCATCTTCTGCCGCGCGGTGGCGCGCTTGAGCGCGGAGATGGTGGAAGCTCCGGTTGCCCTGAAGCCCTCCCTTCAGCGCAAGTCGGTGTCCAAATAGAGGCGTCCGCCCGCCCCCGGTGGTCTGTCGCCAAGTGGGAGCGCCGGCCCAATGGGCCGAACCGCCGCATTCCGAGCCTTTTCCCGTTCATGCGCATTGACGGTGGCGCCGCTAGCCCGTAACGCCTGGGAAGGCTGGGTGTGAGGCGGGAACCATGATGTTTAAACGGGATTTGCGGCGTGTGCGGGTCGCTCTCACGTCGCGGATCTTCTGGCAGCGCCGATGCGTCTTTCTCCTGGGCGCGGTGGCGGTTGGACTCGCGTCCGTCCTGTTTGCCGCCGCCGCCGATCGCGGGCAGGAGCTGTATGTCGCCATCTCGCACGAGGTGCCGTACGCGCTGCTGATCATAACGCCGGTCGGCTTCGGCCTGTTCGCTCATCTCACCGCCCGCTATTTCGACGGCGCCCAGGGCAGCGGGATCCCGCAAGCCATATCCGCGCGCCGGTCGAACGATCCCGCCCATCGCGCCCGGCTGCTCAGCGTGAAGGTGACTCTGGGCAAGGTCGCCCTCACCATCGCCGGCCTCGCCGTAGGCGCCTCCATCGGCCGGGAGGGGCCGACCGTGCAGCTCGGCTGCGCGATCATGGTGATGCTCGCGGGATTCGTCGGCATCGGCCGCGCCAACGGCCTGATCCTCGCGGGCGCCGCGGCCGGCATCGCGGGCGCCTTCAACACGCCGCTGGCCGGCATCATGTTCGCCATCGAGGAGATGGCCAAA
>NCHM01000536.1 GCA_002257205.1 Rhizobiales bacterium 24-66-13
TGGAATTGAAGCTCGCGCCCGCGCCGACGAAGAAGCCGCTGTTCGGCACGCTGGTGGACTGCGCGTTCGCGCCGCCGCTTGGCCCGATCGCTGCCAGCGCCCCCGCTATCGCCAAGACGGAAAATGTCCTGTTCATGCGCGCCCTCATCAAAACCGCCCGGCCGCGAAGCCCGTATGCGGCTCAATCCGCCGAGAAGTCGAAGCGGAGCAATAAAAAAGGCGCGATGAGCGAAGATGCAGCGCTGAAACAACCGCCCGAACGACCGCCCGGACGCTTCGGCCCTTCATCCGCCATCCCGAATCCTCATGCGAAGCTAAAGAGGACCGGCGGGAGAAGCCATCGGATTCACGATGAGAGCCAAAGAGTTCCACCCCCGCGGCTGCGCTGAATGCCACGCGATCAAGGGCGAGCACACCCTGCCTCACGCGGCCGTTCCGGAAAGCGGCGCAGCGGGTCCGGCGCCAGAGACCCGGCCGCAGGCAGCCGGGTCTGTCGTTTCAGCGTAGGCTCAACGGACCTTCACGGGGGATGGCTCGCGACGCCATTCACGCGGCGTGGCTCACAGCCGCGCGGCGCTGGAGGTCCGGCGGCACCGCCTCACCCGCCAGCAGGTCCAGGGCGGCACCGAGCGGCATCGAGACCTGGTCCGGGCTGCCGAGCCGGCGGATCGAGACCGTCCCCTCCGCCGCTTCCTTCTTTCCGGCCACCAGCAGCACCGGCACCTTGGCCAGCGAATGCTCGCGCACCTTGTAATTGATCTTCTCGTTGCGAATGTCCTTTTCCACCCGCAAATCGCGCGCGCGCGCCGCTGCCGTCACCTCGGCGGCATAATCGTCCGCTTCAGAGGTGATGGTCGCCACCACCACCTGCACCGGCGCGAGCCAGAGCGGAAAATGCCCGGCGAAATGCTCGATCAATATGCCGGTGAAGCGCTCCATGGACCCGCAGATGGCGCGGTGGATCATCACCGGCGTCTTCTTCTGCCCATCGGCGTCCACATAGAAGGCACCGAAGCGCTCCGGCAGGTTGAAGTCCACCTGGGTGGTGCCGCACTGCCATTCCCGGCCGATGGCATCGCTCAGGGTGTATTCGAACTTCGGCCCGTAGAACGCGCCCTCGCCCGGCAGAATGCCGGTCTTGATCTTGCCGCCGGACTGTTCCTCGATCTGCTTGAGAACGCGCATCATCACGTCCTCCGCATGATCCCACACCGCGTCCGAGCCGACCCGCTTATCCGGCCGCGTGGAAAGCTTGACGATGATTTCGTCGAACCCGAAGTCGGCATAGGTGGAGAGGATCAGATCGTTGATCTTCAGGCACTCGGCCGCCATCTGCTCCTCGGTGCAGAAGATGTGGGCATCGTCCTGGGTAAAGCCGCGCACGCGCATCAGCCCGTGCAGCGCGCCCGAGGGCTCGTAGCGATGCACGGCACCGAATTCGGCGAGGCGCAGCGGCAGGTCGCGATAGGATTTCAGCCCGTGCTTGAAGATCTGCACGTGCCCGGGGCAGTTCATGGGCTTGAGCGCGAACACGCGCTCGTCCTCGGTGTCGTCACCGGCCGACTGCACCTTGAACATATTCTCCTTGTACCAGCCCCAATGGCCTGAAGTCTCCCACAGTGACTTGTCCAACACCTGCGGGGCGTTCACCTCGGCATATTCCACCTTCAGGCGGCGGCGCATATAGGCGACCAGGTTCTGGAACAGGGTCCAGCCCTTGGAATGCCAGAACACCGTGCCCGGCCCCTCCTCCTGGAAGTGAAACAGATCCATCTCCCGGCCGAGGCGGCGATGGTCGCGCTTTTCCGCTTCCTCCAGGCGATGGAGATAGGCGTCGAGGGCGGCTTGGTCGTGCCAGGCGGTGCCGTAGATGCGGGTTAGCATGGGATTGTTGCTGTCGCCGCGCCAATAGGCGCCGGCCACCTTCATCAGCTTGAAGGCGTTGCCGACCTTGCCGGTGGACGGCATGTGGGGGCCGCGGCAGAGGTCAAACCATTCCCCCTGCTTGTAGATTTTCAGGTCCTGGCCTTCGGGAATGGCGTCCACCAATTCCACCTTGAACGCTTCGCCCTTCGCGGCGAACACGCGCTTGGCCTCCTCGCGGGACCAGACCTCCTTGGTGAAGGGGCGATCCTTGGCGATGATTTCGCGCATCTTCGCCTCGATCTTCGGCAGATCATCGGTGGTGAAAGGCTCATTTCGGGCGAAATCGTAATAGAAGCCGTTCTCGATCACCGGACCGATGGTCACCTGGGTCCCGGGATAGAGGCTCTGCACCGCCTCGGCGAGCACATGGGCCGCGTCGTGCCGGATCAGCTCCAGCGCGCGGGGATCGTCGCGGGTGACGATCTGGATGCGGGCATCCTCGAGGATGGGGTCGGAGAGGTCGGTCAGCGTCTCGTTGAGGACGATCGCGACGGACTTCTTGGCCAGCGATTTGGAAATGGCGCCGGCCACATCGGCGCCCGTGGTGCCGAGGGCGAACTCGCGCTGGGCGCCATCGGGGAAAGTCAGGGTAACCATAGGTCTTCTCCTGCCCACTCCTGCGTACCCCGCAGGTAGGCTCTTGTTGAAGCGGCCTCCTCTAAGCCGCCCG
>NCHM01000537.1 GCA_002257205.1 Rhizobiales bacterium 24-66-13
GTCATCCGCCAGACCCATGCGGTGAAGGCGCTCGCCCATATCACCGGCGGCGGCATCACCGAGAACCTGCCGCGCGTGCTGCCGCAGGGCACGATCGCGCGCATCGACCTCTCCAATCTCATCGTGCCGCCGGTGTTCCGCTGGCTCGCCCTGGCGGGCGGGGTGGCGCCGGAGGAAATGCTCCGCGCCTTCAATTGCGGGGTCGGCATGGCGGTGGTGGTGGCGGCCGAGGACGCGGAGCGGGTCGCCGATGCGTTCGCCGACATGGGCGAGAGCGTGATCCGACTCGGCGTCATCGAGCCCGGCGAAGGGGCGGCCCACGTGGTCTATGACGGCGCGCTGGGGCTGGATGCGCCCGGGGGGCGCGCCTGATGCACAAGAAGCGCGTCGCCATTCTGATTTCCGGCCGGGGCTCCAACATGGCGGCCCTGGTGAAGGCCGCCGAGGCGCCCGATTTTCCGGCCGAGATCGCCCTCGTGGTCTCCAACCGGGCGGATGCGGCCGGCCTTCAATTCGCCGAGGAAGCCGGCATTCGCACCATGGTGCTGAGCCATCGCGATTTTTCCGACCGGATCGCCTTCGATGCCGCGCTCGACGCCCATCTGCGGATCGAAGGCATCGAAATCATCTGCCTTGCCGGCTTCATGCGCATTCTCACCCCCTGGCTGGTGGAGCGCTGGCGCGACCGCATGATCAACGTGCATCCCTCGCTGCTGCCGAGCTTCAAGGGCCTCGACACCCATGCCCGCGCGCTGGAGGCTGGCGTGCGCTTCCACGGCTGCACGGTGCATCTGGTGCGGCCGGAGATGGACGACGGGCCGATCGTGCTCCAGGCGGTGGTGCCGGTGCGCCCCGACGATACGCCCGACACCTTGGCCGAGCGCGTGCTGACGCAGGAACACATCATCTATCCGCGCGGGCTGGCGCTTTTGGCCGGCGGGCGGATCCAGGTGAAGGACGAGCGCGCCCTGATTTCCGGCGCGCGCACCCCCCTCGACGTGCTGATCGCGCCGCGGGTGTGAGCGGGGGAGGCGGGTGAGGCGGCGGCGGATGGCGCGGTCCGGCGGCGCCTCGGCCTTTTTACTGATGTGACCCGCCGCGAAGGAACAGGTGGGCATGACCTCCTCGCCGTCGAAGCCGGACGCCGCGCGCCATCCCCTGGTGCTTGCCACGCTGATGACCGCGGCGGCGGGCTATGTGGACGCGGTGGGCTATGCCCAGGCGGGCGGGCTCTATCTCTCCTTCATGAGCGGCAATACCACCCGCCTCGGCACCGCGCTCGCGGCGCTGAACCTGCATGTGCTCCTCGGCACGGCCATGGTCATCTGCGCGTTCGTGATCGGCGCGGTGGCGGGCACGCTGGTGGTGGAAGCGCCGGTGCGCCGGCCGATGCTGGCGGTGCTCGGGGTTGAAATCGCGCTGCTGTGCGGCGCGCTGGCTTTGGTGGCGGCGGGCAGCCTGATGCCGCCGCTGTTCCTGATCTCCATCGCCATGGGCATGCAGAATTCCGCGCACCAAGTGGTGCTGGGGGCGGATGTGGGCAAGAGCTTCGTGACCGGGACCCTGTTCAGCTTCGGCCAATCCCTGGTTGCGGCGGCCAAGGGCCGGGTGCGGCCGATGGAATGCGCGATCTACGGCCTCTCCTGGCTCACCTTCATCGCCGGCGTGGCCCTGGGCGCCCTCACCGTCACCGCCTTCGGCCTGTTCTTCGCCTTGCTGATCCTGGTGGCGGCGCTGGGGGTGGCGATGATGGGGATCTGGATGGGGTGGGTTTAGGGGGACCCCCGCAACGGGCCGACCCCGGCGCCCCCCTCGCCTTCATCTTCTTCCACCGGCCGACGCGGGGGGGGGCGGGGAGATCTATCCGGAGTGAGGGGGGAGCGGTCTGGATCTGCGAACTCAGTTCAGTTTGTCGAACTCTTCGAACCCAATGGCTCTCGAGATGGGTCACGAATTTGCGCTCGGGTCCTAGGATCGAGCCTTAGCCTGCCTCTAAAAAAAAGAACAAATTAGGAACAAAATTTGATTTCAGATTTTAAGTGTGGAACTGTGGCATCCGCTGGGCCGGCCTGATTGGGCCATGAGCGCGGAAATTATTCTATTGGTGAGAAGTTCTTCTTAGGCTGCAAAGCTCGGGGAGCTGGCTTGGAAGTGTCGGATGGCTGAGACGCAAATTGAATGGACAGACGCGACGTGGAATCCAGTCGCTGGATGCTCAGTCATTAGTGCTGGGTGTACCAACTGCTACGCAATGCAGATGGCCAAGCGGCTAGAAGCCATGCAGGTGGAAAAGTACAAAGGACTAACCCGCCAGAGCGGCAAGAGGTCCGTTTGGAAAGGTATCGTCCGCGAGGATCATGAGGCGCTCGTCATCCCTTATTCGTGGAAGAAACCTAAGAAGATTTTTGTCAATTCCATGAGCGATCTCTTTCATGAAAAAGTCAGCGATGCTTTTATCTTGTCCGTATGGCGGGTGATGCGGGAGACGCCTCACCATAACTATCAGATCCTCACGAAGCGTCCGGATCGCATGGCCGAAATTGTGCGTGAGCAGGTACGGGATGTTCTCCCCAATGTTTGGCTCGTTGCGGCACGCGCCGACGGCCTACGGCGCGTACCTGCCGCCATTCGCTTCATATCTTTCGAACCCTTGATCGGGTCGGTGGGTACGATGGATTTGCGGGACATCCACTGGGCGATCGTCGGTGGCGAGAGCGGAAGCGCTGCGCGTCCCATTCGAGAAGAATGGATCGATGAAATCCATTCCCAATGCCTCAAGCAGCGAACCGCATTCTTCTTCAAACAGTGGGGAACATGGGGCAAAGACAACAAGCGCCGCTCCAAGAAGGCGAATGGGCGTGAATATCGCGGGCGAGTTTGGAATGAAATGCCCGCTGTGCAACAATTAAATCAATAACATTTAAGGTCAGAGAGTGCCGGGGGGCAAAAAGCATGGTGGAAAGGCCCTATGAGTGGCCGGAGGCTACGCTCGAGGATCATTCTCGACGCAAACATCAGATTTTGCAGCAGTATTTTTCTCGCTATCTTGCGGTGCGCTGCCAGCGTCCACAGCAGGAGCGATTTCGCTTAGCAGTAGTGGATGGTTTCGCGGGCGGCGGGCGCTATAGATGCGGTACTCCGGGATCACCGCTTATATTCGTGGAGGAGCTACGCGCTTCTGTCACGACGGCTAACATCCGCCGCGCTGCGCACGGCATGAAGCCTTTGCAGATCGAATGCCTCCTGGTTTTGAATGATGCCAATCTGGATGCGATCGAGATGCTGAAAAAAAACCTTGCTCCGTTGCTTGCTGAGGTAAAGGAAAATGTTCCTCAGCTTCACGTTACTCCTGTGTATCTCAGCGAGCCCTTCGAGACCGCGTATCCCAAAATTAAGACGTTGCTCGAGCAGGGACGGTTCCGAAGCGTTGTCTTCAATCTCGATCAATGTGGCCACAGCCGCGTACGCCGCCGCACGCTGGTGGATATTCTTCGCTCATACCAGCGTGTTGAAATATTCTACACTTTTTCGATTGGCTCACTCCTCGCCTTCTTACGTGCATCAGAGCCGCAAGCGTTGGCGACGCAGCTCGCCTATATTGGTCTCAGCGACAATGATCTGAGAGAGCTCGAAGGCACGATGAGCAAGAAAAGCTGGCTCGGTGTCGCCGAGAAGCTCGTGTTCGGCGCATTTCGCGATTGTTCTTCTTACGTCAGTACATTTTCTATCAATAATCCGGACGGCTGGCGGTACTGGCTGATCCACTTCGCTAATTCATATCGCGGTCGGGAGGAGTACAATAACATCCTCCACCAAAACAGCACGGCGCAAGCGCACTATGGCCGTTCGGGTCTCAACATGCTCGCCTATGATCCGCGGCATGAAGAAGGAACTCTATATCTATTTGACCAAACAGGCCGGGCTTCGGCGAAAGAGCAACTGATGGACGACATTCCCCGCTTCCTGACTGAGGTCGGGGATACGATCCAAGTCGGCAGCTTTTATAAGAGCATTTATAACACAACGCCCGCGCATTCCGACGATATACACGCTGCGATCATCGAAAATCCCGACCTCGAAGTTATCACAGATGTGGGTGGAGAGCGGCGCAAGGCCAATACAATCGCTGTTAGCGACATCATCCACCTTAAGCGTCAACGCAGCTTGTTTTCTATGTTTAATAAAAGTGGATAATACTCAATAAATATTGACGCAAAAATCTGCCCGAGCCGCAGATTTTCCAGAATCGAAGGTGTTCCCCCTCACCCCATCCGCACCACCCCCACCCGATTATCATGAAACGCCGCCCCGCCCACCGGGGCCACGGGGTCGGCGCTGGTGAGGGTGTTGATGCCGCGGCCGCCCGCATGCGCCGCGTTGGGGTGGATCTGCTCGGCCACCACCACGCCGCGCCGCACGCCGTCGAACAGGCGGGCGGTGAGCCGCACGCGGCCGCGCGGGTTGGAAACCTCCACCAAATCCGAGCGGGGCGGCGTCGGCGGGGTGGATCAGCAAGGTCGGCCCGCCCTCCTTCTTTGCCGAGGTCGCCGTCTCGTTGAAGGTGGAATTCAGGAAATTGCGCGCCGGCGCGGTCACGAGGCGAAACGGGTGCTCGGCCGTCGCCTCCTCGATCACCGCCCAATGGTCGGGAAATTCCGGCATCTCGGCAACGCCGAATTTTTCCGGCGCGGGGAACGGCACCTTGTCCCAGCGCGGCTTCAGGCGGAACCGCCCGTCGCGATGGCCAAAACCGTTGAGAAAATGGGCGGTTTCGAAATCCGGCTGCACATCCTTGAAGCGCGCGGCCTCCAGCTCCTCCAGCGTGCCGCGCTCGGACGCGCGCAAGGTCCAGTCCACCAGCTCGCGGTCGCTCATCTCGAAGCCTGGATGGCGCGCGCCCACGCGCGGGGCGAGCGCGCACAGCAAGGCGTGGTTGGAGCGGCATTCGCCCGGCGGCTCCACCAGCTTCGGGCCCATCAAAATGTGCTGGTGCCCACCGCTGAGATAGAGATCGTCATGCTCGGTGAACATGGTGGCGGGGAAGACGATATCCGCCTGCCGGGCGGTCTCGGTGAGGAAATGCTCGTGCACCGCCACGAACAGGTCCTCACGCGCGAACCCGCGCTTCACCGCCTCCTGGTCCGGCGCGATGCTCAGGGGATTGGTGCTCTGGATCAGCAGCGCGTGCACCTGAGGCCCGCCATGCAGCGCCGCGCGGTCGCCGGTGAGGATGGCGCCGATGCGGGACTGGTCGAGTTCGCGGGTCGTGGGATCGAGCACGTCCAGCCCCTCGATCAGCGTCTTCTTCAGCCGGTAGATGCCGGAATTGGAATGAAACGCGCCGCCGCCCTCGTGCTGCCAGGCGCCGGACACCACGGGAATGCAGGAGGCGGCATGCATGTTCACCGCGCCATTGCGGCTGCGCGACATGCC
>NCHM01000538.1 GCA_002257205.1 Rhizobiales bacterium 24-66-13
CGCGCGGAAGCGAACTTTCATTGTCGGGGTCTCCTTGAAGGATGGGATCAGTCGCGCCGGTTGCGCTTGTCGAGGCGGCGGGCGAGCAGGTCGCCGAAGCTCTGCACCGCCTGCACCAGGAGGATCAGGACGATCACCACGGCGGCCATCACGTCGGGCATGAAGCGCTGGTAGCCGAAGCGGATGCCGAGATCGCCGAGGCCGCCGCCGCCCACCGCGCCCACCATGGCGGAATAGCCGAGCAGGCTCACCACCGCGAGGGTGAGGGCGAGGGTGATGGCGGGCAAAGCTTCCGGCAGAAGCACCTTGCCCACGATCTGGAGCGGGCTTGCCCCCATGGCGCGGGCGGCCTCCACCAGGCCCTGGTCCACCTCGCGGATCGCGGCCTCGATCAGCCGGGCGATGAACGGCGCCGCCGCCACCGTCAGCGGCACGATGGCCGCATTGGTGCCGATGGAGGTGCCGGCGATCAGCCGGGTGAAGGGGATGATCGCCACCACCAATATGATGAAGGGCGTGGAGCGCGCGGCATTCACCACCAGCCCGAGCGCGTGGTTCAGCACCGGCGCGGCGAATAATTCGCCGCTGCGGCTGGTGGCCAGGAACACGCCCAGCGGCAGACCGATGGCGGTGCCGATGAGGCCGGCGACGGCGACCATGTGGAGGGTCTGGCGGGTGGCATCGATCAGCAGGTCGACGATGGCGGGGGAGAGGATTTCAGGAAACATAGCCAAGCACCTCCACGCCGAGGCCGAGCCCGGTGACGGCGGCCTGCACCGCCGCCACGGTCGCGATATCGCCCGGCACTGACACCACGATGACGCCGAACGGTTCGCCCGCGATGTCGTCCACCTGGGCCTGGATGATGTTCACATCGACGCCCAGCAGGCGCGAGACGCGCGACAGCACGGGGTCGGTGGCATGGGTGCCGGTGAACACGAGGCGCAGCACTGCTTGCGCGTCCCCGACGCGGACGGGTTTCAGCCGGTCCGCCACCTGGGCCGGCAGGGCGGCGCCGGTGATGGCGGAAATGAAGGCTTTGGTGGTCGCATGGCGGGGATGGGAGAAGATTTCGAACGTGCGGCCTTCTTCCACGATGCGCCCGCCGTCCAGCACCGCCACCCGGTGCGCCACCGCCTTGATCACCGCCATTTCGTGGGTGATCAGCAATACCGTGAGCTTGAGTTCGGCATTCACCTTGCGCAGCAAGGCGAGGATCTGGTTCGTGGTTTCCGGATCGAGGGCGGAGGTGGCTTCGTCCGAGAGCAGAACGCGCGGGCGGGTGGCGAGCGCGCGGGCGATGCCGACGCGCTGCTTCTGCCCGCCGGAGAGTTCGGCGGGATAGCGGTCGCGCTTGTCGGCGAGGCCCACCAGATCGAGCAAGGGTTCCACCCGCGCCTTGATCTCGCGGCGCGAGACGCCGGCGATTTCCAGCGGCAGGGCCACATTCTCGTAGGCGGTGCGGCGGGCCAGCAGGTTGAAATGCTGGAAGATCATGCCGATGGAGCGGCGCGCTTCGCGCAGCCCCTTTTCGGTCAGGGCGGTGATGTCGGTGCCGTCCACCACGACGCGCCCGGAGGTCGGCCGCTCCAGCCCGTTCACCAGGCGGATGAGCGTGGACTTGCCGGCACCCGAGCGGCCGATGACGCCGACGATCGCACCCTCGGGGACGGAAAGAGTCACATCCTCCAGCGCCGCCACCAGCGGCGTGCCCGCGCGGGCGCCATAGGTTTTCCCCACATGCGCAAAGCTGATGACGGCGCGGCCGGCGGGGTCTGTTAAGGGATGTTGCACGGGCGCGGGCCTTCCCGAAGGGTCGGCTTCCTGTGCCGATGCGGCAAGAATAGGCAGGATGGCGGTCACGATCATCTCCGGCTTTCGTCGGCGGTATGCGCAAAGGCGCGTTCGTCCTGGCGGTCCATTTCAGGGCGCAGGCAACCGACGGCTGGAAGGGAATTTCGGGCGGCAAAAGGCGCGGCGCTCAAATCGGGCCGCAGTCACATTCGCATACACAGGCAGCGCATCATGGCCGCACCCATCGTTGATGTTTCCCTGGCCGCAACATCGTTCGTTTTGGCGAACAAGTCAAGGCGCCTGAAATGAATGTGAATTAGATTTTCGACGCCCTGTTTCGGAGGTATCATGCGCCGGATGGCCGGGCGCATGCCGCAAGGGCGAGGCGCGCGGCGTTGTCAAAGCGCGGTGCCGACCACATATTGAGCCTCGCGGCGGCCATGTGAGGGTCCATCGCGCATATGAGTTTTGAGATCATGTCGGCAGCGGAACCCATTCATCTGAGCGAGAAGCAGTTTGCTCAGATCGCCCGCGCCCTGGCGGAGCCGCGCCGCTACCAGATCCTCAAGGAGATCGGCGCCGCAGGCGCGCATCTCGCGTGCAGTGCCCTCGCGGAGTGCCATTCCGTGAGCGCCGCGACCATTTCCCACCATCTGAAAGAACTTGAGACCGCCGGCCTGGTCGATATCGTGCGCGAGGGCCGGTTCGCCAAGCTCGTGCTGCGCCGCGATGTGCTGAGCGCCTATCTCGACCAGCTATCCCGGATCTGAGACCGCCCG
>NCHM01000539.1 GCA_002257205.1 Rhizobiales bacterium 24-66-13
TGCTCGATGGTCAGTCCCAGCATCAGAGCCTCACAGCGGGGTGCCGAGCCGGCGCCGGCGGGGGAAGGAGACCTGGGCCACGCCGAGCAGCGTGAGGCGCAAGAGCGAGGCCATGACGAGATAGATGACGGCAATCACGAGATAGACTTCGAAGCCGCGGAAGGTGAAGGACTGGATCATGTAGGCAACCCCGGTCAGCTCCTCCGCCGAGATCTGCGACATGATCGAGGTGGCCAGCATCATCAGCACGAACTGGCTGACGAGGGCGGGATAGACCCGCTCCACCGCCTGGGGCAGTTGCACCGACCACAAGGCCTGGCTCGGTTTCAGCGCGAGGCACGAGGCGGCCTCGATCTGGCCCTTGGGGATGCTCAGGAAACCCGCGCGCATGATCTCGGCGGTATAGGCGCCGACATTGATGACGAGGGCGATCACCGCCGCCGCGAACGGACCGATCCGCACCTGGAGCACGGCGAGGCCGAAGAACAGCCAGAACACCTGGATGATGAGCGGCGTGTTGCGGATGCCTTCCACATAGATCACCACCGCCCGCCGCGCCCAGGGTGGGCCATACAGGCGGCCGACCGCGCAGAGCGTGCCGAGCGCGAAGCCTGGCAGGATGGACGCGGTCGTCATTCCGAGAGTCAGCCAGATGCCATGCCACAGGTCTGGCAAATATTCATCCAGGAATGAGAAATCGAATTCGTAGGACAAGGCAAAAATCCGCGTCTTCAGAAGCGAAATTCATCGCATTCGATAAATATATAAACCTAGCGTGACGATACGTAACGCTTCCATCTCCGATCTGTGCTCGGGAGATGGAATTTTATGGTGTCATATCAGGGGCATAGGCGTTCTTTCCTGCCTATATTATTATCATTTTTCTATTGACTGGAGGACATCTAACATGATTGATTGATGCACGCAATAATCATTTTAGCGGATAATTCCATGCTGACGACGCGCACGGCCTCCCCGGTGATCCAACTGAACGCGCGGGACAATGTGGCCGTGGCCCGATCCGCCATTCCCGCAGGCACGCCGGTGCAGATGGAGGGGAGTGCCATCGTCGCGCTGGCCCAAATTCCGAGCGGCCACAAGATGGCGATTCGCGCCATCGCGGCGGGGGAGCCGGTGCTGAAATATGGCCAGGTGATCGGCATCGCCAGCACCGACATCGCCCCCGGCGCGCACGTGCACCTGCACAATCTCGCCATGCAGGAGAGCGGCGTCGATCACCATTTCGCGCAGGATGCCCGCCCCACCCCGCTGCTGCCTGAGGGCCAGCGCCGCACTTTCGAAGGCTATGTGCGCGCCGACGGGCAGGTGGGCACGCGCAATTACATCGGCATTGTCAGCTCGGTGAATTGCTCGGCCACGGTGGCGCGCGCCATCGCCGACGGGTTCAATCGCGGCGGCGGCCTTAACGGGTTCGAGAATGTGGACGGCGTGGTCGCGCTCACCCATGGCACCGGCTGCGCCATCAACACCAAGACCGAAGGCTATGCCTATCTCACCCGCGTGCTGAGCGGCTATGCGAAGAACCCCAATTTCGCCGGCATCCTCATGATCGGCCTCGGCTGCGAGACCAACCAGATCGATCCCATCGTGAAGAAGTTCGGGCTTGAGGAAGGCCCGTTCCTGCGCACCATGACCATCCAGCACCTGGGCGGCACCCGAAAGACCGTCGAGGTGGCCTCCGCCATCATCCGCGAGATGCTGCCGGCCGTGAACGCCGCAAGGCGCACCATTGTGCCGCTCTCCGGCCTCAAGGTGGCGCTCCAGTGTGGCGGCTCGGACGGCTATTCCGGCATTTCCGCCAATCCCGCGCTGGGCCATGCGGCCGACCTCGTGGTGCAGCACGGCGGGACGGCGGTGCTGAGCGAGACGCCGGAAATCTATGGCGCCGAGCACCTTCTGACCCGCCGGGCGGTGACGCCCGCAGTGGCGCAGAAGCTGGTGGACCGCATCGACTGGTGGCGCCGCTACACCGAGCGCAACGAGGCGGAGCTGAACAACAATCCCTCCCACGGCAACAAGGCGGGCGGTCTCACCACCATCCTGGAAAAATCGCTGGGGGCGGTGGCCAAGGGCGGCACCATGCCGCTGGAGGCGGTCTATGAATATGCCGAGATCATCGACCGCACGGGCTTTGTGTTCATGGACACGCCCGGCTACGATCCGGTGGCGGTCACCGGCCAGGTGGCGGGGGGCTGCAACGTCATCGTCTTCACCACCGGCCGGGGCTCGGTCTCCGGCTTCAAGCCTGCTCCCTGCATCAAGGTCGCGACCAACAACGAGATGTACCAGCACATGCAGGAGGACATGGACGTCAATTGCGGTGGTATCGTCACCGGCGAGGACACGATCGAGGCGGCCGGGGAGCGGATTTTCGAGACCATCATCGCCATCGCCTCGGGCGCGCATACGCTGAGCGAGGATTTCGGCTTCGGCGACAATGAATTCGTGCCATGGCAAATCGGCGCGGTCACCTGAGCCGCGGCAAGGAGGCGCCGGTCGTCGACCGGACGCCCGCCTATGCTTTGATCGCGGAGCAA
>NCHM01000540.1 GCA_002257205.1 Rhizobiales bacterium 24-66-13
AATGTCTCAAATTCATCGGAGATCCTCCATGCTTCGAAGGAAACCGACATGCCCCGATTTTGCACCCCACCAATACTGTGCAGAGACCGGACGGATACCCACGACCGCACGAGGGCAGGATAAAAGGGCGCACATTGCACTGCGGTCGGGGTGTTGTTTCTGCACGTCTTTCCTGCGCCTTCGGCACCTTGCGGAGCCGAACCACAAGGTTTGTGCGTGCCGCAAATGGCGCCGCATCAACGATTTTCCGCACATTGCGAGGTTTCGCAATGAGCGATGACCGCGAGTTCCGCGTCCGTCCCGGCCGCATCCGCTCGACCCGCGCCCAGCAGGCCCGCCCCTTCGTCGCCCAGGTGCTCGCCGCGGCCCGGAAGGCCGGCGGCGGGGTCTCCCGCTCGGCCAAGATCGCCACCGGCAATCGCTCACGTTTCGGCAGCGGGCAGGTTGCCAGCCTTCAGGCCTGCCGCCGGATCACGCCGCGCTCACGCGGCGCCGTGGTGAAAGCCCGCGTCGTCCGACACACGGCCCGCGCGGGCTCCCTCCGTCAGCACCTCACCTATCTCCGCCGCGAGGGGGTGACCCGCGACGGGGAGAAGGCGCGGATGTTTGGTCCCGAGATCGAGAGCGTGGATGTCGACGCCTTCACCGAGCGCTGCCGCGAGGACCGTCACCATTTCCGCTTCATCATCTCGCCCGACGATGCCCTGGAGATGGAGGACCTGCGGGCCTTCACCCGCGACCTCGCCCGGCAGATGGAGAAGGACCTCGGCACCGGGCTCGACTGGGTCGCCGTCGATCACTGGAACACCGAGCATCCCCATGTGCATCTGATCGTGCGAGGCCGCCGCGACGATGGCCAGGACCTCGTGATCTCCCGCGACTACATCAAGGAGGGCATGCGTGATCGCGCCCGTAACCTGATCACCCAGGAACTCGGCCCGCGCACCGAGCTCGATATCCGCCGGGGTTTGGAACGCCAGATCGAGGCAGAGCGCTGGACCGATCTCGATCGGCAGCTCGTGCGCGAGACCCGCGAGAGCGGCATCATCGACATGGCGCCGGTTCCCGGCCGGAAGCCCGACGACTACCATGCGCTGAAGATCGGGCGCCTCAGGAAGCTGGAGGCGCTTGGCCTCGCCACCGAGATCGGCAACGCGCAATGGGTGGTGGAGCCGGAAGCCGAGGCTACATTGCGCGCGCTCGGTGAGCGCGGCGACATTATCAAGCGCATGCACCGCGCCCTGACCGACCGAGGGATCGAGCGCGGAACAGCGAGCTATGTCCTCGCCGCCGAGAGTCTCGACGTGCCGGTGATCGGACGGCTGGTCGCGCGTGGCCTCGATGACGAACTCCACGGCTCGGCCTATGCCATCGTCGATGGCGTGGACGGGCGGTCCCATCACATCCGGTTGCCTGACCTCGATGCCGCCGGTGACGGCGCTCCAGGCGCCATTGTCGAATTGCGAACCTTCGACGACGCGCACGGCAAACGGCGCGTCGCACTCGCGGTGCGCACCGATCTGGACCTCGCCCATCAGGTGACCGCCACCGGCGCCACCTGGCTCGACCGTCAGGCCATTGCGCGTGATCCCGTTGCTCTGTCGGACGGCGGCTTCGGCGCGGAGGTGAGTCAGGCACTCGACCGGCGCGCCGAGCATCTCGTGCGCGAGGGCCTGGCCGAGCGGCAGGGACGGCGTGTCGTCTTCGCCCGCAATCTCATCGACACGCTGCGTCGCCGGGAACTGGAGGCCGTCGGCGACAAGCTCGCCGCCGAGACCGGTCTGCCGTTCAACAAGGCCGGCACCGGCGAGTATGTCGCCGGCACGTATCGCCAGCGCCTTGTGCTCGCGTCCGGTCGCTTCGCCATGCTCGATGACGGGCTCGGCTTCCAGCTCGTGCCCTGGTCGCCGTCTCTGGAGCGCCAGCTCGGCAAGCATGTCTCCGGCGTCGCCCGTGATGATGGTGGCGTCGACTGGAGTTTCGGTCGCAAGCGAGGCCTTGGCCTCTGACCCGAGAGAAGGATCATCACCATGTCGGCGACGAAAATCCTCTGGGGGCAGATCCTCACCGTGCTGCTGATCGTGCTCGCGGCCATCTGGGGCGCGACACAATATGTGGCCTGGAGCCTCGGCTATCAGGCGCAGCTGGGCACGCCCTGGTTCGCGCTTCTCGGGCTGCCCGTCTACTATCCGCCGGCCTTCTTCTGGTGGTGGTACTTTTTCGACGCCTATGCGCCGGAGGTGTTCTTCCGCGGCGCACTGATCGCCGCCTCCGGCGGCTTCCTTTCCATCGCTGTCTCCATCGCCCTGTCAGTCTGGCGGGCCCGCGAGGCCTCCAGGGTCGAGACCTATGGTTCAGCGCGCTGGGCCGAAAGGGAGGAAGTCCGGTCTGCCGGTCTGCTTGGTACGGATGGCGTCGTGCTCGGCCGGTATGAACGGGACTATCTGCGTCATGACGGACCCGAGCATGTGCTGTGCTTCGCGCCAACCCGGTCCGGCAAGGGCGTCGGCCTGGTGGTGCCCTCGCTGCTGACCTGGCCGGGATCTGCCATCGTCCAT
>NCHM01000541.1 GCA_002257205.1 Rhizobiales bacterium 24-66-13
CGACGAGGCTGTCACCAAGTATTTCGCGGCGCGGTATGTCCGAGCGCGCGAGGCCTATGTCTGGAGCGAGGCGGAGGAAAATTTCCGGACGGTCGCCCTGCTCTCCACCCAGGCGGAGCAGCAGCGCTTCGCCGCGCTCTATCGCGGGAGCAATCCGGAGTCGCCGCAGAACATCTATGGGCGCAACGCCACCGCCCGGATCAGCATCGTCTCGATCTCGCTGATCAATCCGCATGTGGTGTCGGTCCGCTACATCCGCACGGTCACCCGCGGAGAGGATGTGCGCACCACCCACTGGGTGGCGACACTGACCTTCGCCTATGTCAACGCGCCCATGTCCGCGACGGATCGCCTGGTCAATCCCCTCGGGTTCGTCGTGAGCGAATACCGGGCCGATCCGGAGGCCATCAATTGAAGCGCGTCGCCCTCATTTCCGTTGTGGCCTGGGCCTGCCTTGTCACATTCGCGCATGCACTGGAGACGCCCACCAGCGCGCCTCAGGACAACCGGGTCCGCTTCGTCGATTACGAGCCCTACAACATCACGAAGATCGTCGGCTCGCTGCGCTCGTCGGTTCAGGTCGAATTTGCCGCGGACGAGGAGATCGCCCATGTGGCGCTCGGCAACACGGTGGCCTGGGAGGTCGCGCCCGCCGGAAACATCCTGTTCCTAAAGCCGCGTGAGAACCAGCCGGTGACCAACATCTCGGTGGTGACGACGCGGCGCGATGGGTCGACCCGCAGCTATCAGATGGAGCTCACCGTACGCGACGGCTCGGTCGCCTCAGGTCAGCCCACCTACTTCTATGTGAAGTTCCGCTATCCGGCCGATGAGGCGGAGCGCCGGCGCCAGGAAGCCGCGGCGCGGGCGCAGGCGGCACAGGCCGGTTATGCCGACAAGGTGCTCACCTTCCACGAGCAATATGGCCCGCGAAACTGGCGCTATTCGGCGCAGGGCTCGGCCGCCCTCGAGCCCGAAGCGGTCTACGACAACGGCAAGCTCACGACCTTTGCCTTCACCGGCAATCAGGAGATGCCGGCGATCTACATGGAGAACTCGGACGGGACCGAGAGCCTCGTGCCGAAATCGGTCGAGGGCGGCCTGGTGCTCGTTCAGGCCATCAGCCGCAAGTTCATCCTGCGACGTGGCGGGGATGTGCTCTGCATCTTCAACGAGGCCTATGACCAGGTCGGGATCAACCCGGGCACCAACACGACATCTCCCTCGGTCGAGCGGGTCGTGAAGCCACAAGCGGCGCCCAGGGCGCAATAGGGGCGGGCGATGGCGGACGAAATCGAAAGCGGTGTGCCGGGAGAGCGTGGTCAGTCCGTCACGGGGCGGCGGCAGGACAACCCGATCCTGAAACGCGGAGCGGTGGTGCTGGCCGTCATCGCATTCGTCGGCTTTGCCCTGTGGTCAATGCGAGATCGAGGACCGCGGACGGACGCTGAGAAGCCCGAGCGTGTCGTCATCCGGCAGACCACGGATTTTGAGCCGGCCCGCCAGCCGGCGGCCCCGCCCGCCGCGCCGCAGGTGCAGCTGCCGACACCGGTCGTCACGCCGCAAGCCGCTCCGGCGGAAGACCCGTTGCTCGATGCCGCCCGCCGCGCCCCGGTGATGGCGTTCGGCGCACAGCGGGGGCCACAGAACCGGCAACAACCTGCCGGCGTTCCGGCCGACGCCAGCTCCAACTATGTGCCCCTGAATGGAGCGGGAGGCGGCTTCAATGGGCCGGGCGAGAACGAGGACCAGCGCTTCGGCCGCATGATGACGCCGACCCACCTCGAAGGGTCACGGGCCGGCACCCTGGGCAATCAGGACTTCATCATCGCCATGGGCACGTCGATCCCGTGTGTCCTCGAGACCGCCTTGTCCTCGGATCAGCCCGGATTTGCCAGCTGCGTCATCAATCGCGACGTGCTCTCGGACAACGGCCGTGTCGTCATGATGGAGAAGGGCACGCAGGTCGTGGGCGAGTACCGTGGCGGCCTGCGCCGCGGGCAGGCCCGCCTCTTCGTGCTGTGGAATCGGGCCAAGACCCCGAAGGGCATCATCATCACGCTCGCCTCGCCCGCGACCGACGCTTTGGGCCGGGCCGGTATGGATGGCTATGTCGACACCCATTGGTGGGAGCGCTTCGGCAGCGCCCTGCTGCTTTCGATTGTCGGCGATGCCGCCAACTATGCCCAGGGGCAGCTCCAGCAGGGCGACATTCAGGTCCAAAACAGCGCCAATGCCGGCCAGCAGGCGGCCGCCATCGCGGTCGAGCAATCCATCAACATTCCGCCGACCCTGGAGAAGCACCAGGGCGAGCTGGTCTCCATCTTCGTCGCTCGCGACCTCGACTTCTCCAGCGTCTACGGCCTGCGCGTCACCGAGCCTCGCAACACGATCTACGATCGCGGTGTGTTCGGAGACTTCAGCCGTCGCTCCACGCTGGTCACGAAATAGACGAGGATCGTGTCCCCGGACGTGGTGTAGGTCGAGGTAGAGGTGGTCACCGGTGATGTTCGGTTAGGGTCTGGTTGCGAACCCCAACGCCAGACCGAAAGA
>NCHM01000542.1 GCA_002257205.1 Rhizobiales bacterium 24-66-13
GAGGTGATGCCGTCCTCGTCGATCACCACCACTTCGCCATTCTCGATATCGCGCACATAGCGCGCGCCGATGATGTCGAGGGCGCAGGTCTCGGAGGCGAGGATGGGCGAATTGTCCAGCATGCCCAGCACCAGCGGGCGGATGCCGAGGGGATCGCGCGCGCCGATCAGCTTCTTATTGGTGACGGCGACCAGGGAATAGGCGCCCTCCAGGAAGTGCAGCGCGTCGATGAAGCGATCGACGAAGCGCGCTTTCTTGGAGCGGGCGACGAGGTGGAGAATCACTTCCGTGTCGGTGGTGGACTGGGTGATGGCCCCGTCCCGCACCAATTGCTTGCGCAGTGTCAAGCCGTTGGTGAGATTGCCGTTGTGGCCGACCGCAAAGCCGCCGGCGTCCAATTCGGCGAACAGCGGCTGCACGTTGCGCAGCAGGGTTTCGCCGGTGGTGGAATAGCGCACGTGGCCAACCGCGATATGGCCGGGCAGGCGCTCGATCACGCGGGCATCGGAAAAGGTGTCGCCGACGAGGCCGAGGCGGCGCTCGGAATGGAAGCGGCGGCCGTCATAGGTGACGATGCCGGCGGCTTCCTGCCCGCGATGCTGGAGCGCGTGGAGGCCGATGGCCGTGATGGCGGCGGCGTCCGGATGGTTGAAAACGCCGAAAACCCCGCACTCCTCGCGCAGGCGGTCGCCGTTCAGATCTTCGTCCAGGTTCATCTGGCCCGTCTCCCGTGCGACCCCACCACGCGCAAAGCCATCCCGCGCCCATTGGGCGTCGGGAGCGTGGGACTCCTCGCTCTCCATGTCCATCTTTACCTCCGCTCGACGCGGCTCACTGGCCAGTGCCGCGCGCGCTCTCAAGCAGTTGCTCGAACCCTTGCCGCTCGCCGCGGCGGTATCCGGTTTCGCCAGCCGCCGCTCCGGCGGCCGTCGCAACTGTCATCGTGGTGCCCCCACGTTCCGTACGCGGACCGGGCGGCGTGGCGGGCGCATCGCCCTCATCTGTCGCCGGAGACCGCTTCAGTCTCTTAAGAATGGTATTCTCCGGATCGTCCGGCAACAGGGACATAAGCCAATCCCCGGTGTTTTGCAGCACCGGACGGGATTTTGCGTTCAGAACCCACGGCGGCTGGCTCTTGTCCGGGACCAGCCAGTTGAAGAACAGAAATGCCACAACCATTACAAGCAGACCGCGCGCAAGACCGAAGGCGAAGCCCAATGTGCGGTCCAGCGCGCCGATCCGGCTGTCCAGCACCGCATCGGAAATGCGCGCGCTGATAATGGAAACGATCAGCAGCGTTCCCAAAAACAGAATGCCGACGGTCACGGCCAGCGCCACCGCGTCCTGCGACACGTATTGCTTGGTGATCGGAAGCAATTGGGGATAGAAAAACAGGGTCACGCCAGCCGCAGCCAGCCATGACACGATGCTGAAGACTTCGCGTAGAAAACCGCGAACCATGGCCAGAAGGCCGGAAAGCAGCATCACCGAAATAACGATGAGATCAAGCAGCGTCACGGGCATGGGCGCGGCGGGTCCTTCGTGCGGCGCCCGAAGGCGTGCGGCGGAACACTGCGTGTCATAAATCCGCAGCGTGGCTCGGACGTATAGCTTCAAGTGCCCGCCGCGTCATCACCCCTCTTTCGGTAACGCTGCCCTGCGTGGCGCGCGGGCCGCGATCCCCGCCACAAGCGACGCTAGGGAAGCAACGCCCTCAATGGATATGGCGCCGTCCATTCCTTCCGCGGCACCGCTCGGCATGACGGCTCGGGCAAAACCCAGCTTTGCAGCCTCCTTCAGCCGTGCCGCCGCCTGAGACACCGGCCGCACGGCCCCGGTCAGGCTCACCTCGCCGAAATAGACCGCGTCCGACGGCAAAGGCGCCCCGGTGAGCGAGGAGACCAGCGCCCCCGCCACCGCCAGGTCCGCCGCCGGCTCGCCGATGCGCAGACCGCCGGCCACGTTCAAATATACGTCATGCCCCCCGAGCCGCACGCCGCAGCGCGCGTCCAGCACCGCCAGGACCATGGCGAGGCGGTTGCTGTCCCAGCCTACCACCGCGCGGCGTGGGGTGCCGAGGGTGGAGGGCGCCACCAGCGCCTGGATCTCCACCAGCACCGGGCGCGTGCCCTCCATGCCGGCGAACACCGCCGTGCCCGGCGCCCCGGCATCGCGATGGGAGAGGAACAGCTCGGAGGGGTTCGCGACTTCCGACAATCCCTTGCCGGTCATCTCGAACACGCCGATCTCATCGGTGGGGCCGAATCGATTCTTTTGCGCCCGCAGGATGCGGAACTGGTGTCCGCCGTCGCCCTCGAAGGAGAACACCGCATCCACCATGTGCTCCACCACGCGCGGGCCGGCGATCTGCCCGTCCTTGGTGACATGGCCCACCAGGATCACCGCCGCGCCGGTCTGCTTGGCATAACGCACCATCAATTGGGCCGAGGTGCGCACCTGGGTGACGGTGCCCGGCGCCGATTCCACCGAATCGCTCCACATGGTCTGGATCGAATCGATCACCACGAACTGCACCGGCGGCCCGGCG
>NCHM01000543.1 GCA_002257205.1 Rhizobiales bacterium 24-66-13
CATCTTGACGATCGACACTTCGCTCACGGACGGCTCGGAGGCTTCACGATTGTTGGTGGAGCCCGAAACGGTGGCGATGCCGCGGCCGACGCCCCAGGAGAGCGACAGCACGTCGATCCACTTGGTGTGGTCCTGCTGCGTGGCTTCACCCGGAATGCCGTCGTAATTCACATAGATGGCCATGGTGGGGTTTCCCTGTTTTCACCCATGATCGGCGCGGCTGCGGAGATCATCGAGGCTTGGCTGTAGCACCCTATATTGACAGTCGTACAACTGATTTATCCGTACTCCTGAAATTCAAAGTCAGTCCAGCGAGGCGGTGAGCAAATGGACCGCGTAATGCATCGCAGCACGATCATGCAGGCGCACATGCCAGTCTAGGTCGCGTGCGGGACCGCTCTGAACCAACGCGCCGACCCCCGCCTGACGGGCCTGTGCGGCGACCTCCGCCAGCAGCGTCTCCAGCGCCGCCGGCCCGTCCACCCACGCGTCCGGCGGGGTGACCTGGCTGCTCCAGTCGAACGGGGTCGCGATCGCCGCGCCGCCGCCGGGCCTGAGCACCCGCGCCATCTCCGCGATCAGGCGCGGCGGAGCACTCACGCAGTCGATCACGTTCAGCGCCATGGCGAGATCGAAGGTTTGCCCGCGGAACGGCAGGGCCAGCGCATCGGCGATCCAGAAATCCACCCGCTCGCCGCCGGGGAAAGACACCGCATGGCGCCGGCGCTCGAAATGCATGCCCAGGCGGCGGTGCGGATAGGACAGGACCGCCCGATCCAGGATGCCGCGGCCGATCGCCAGCAGCGGCCAGTTCAGGTCGAGGCCGAGAACGAGGCCGGGGGACGCGGCGGCAAGGTCGAACGCGGTGCGGCCCACGGCGCAGCCGATGTCGAGGACGGGACCCGTGGTCGCCGGCAGCTGCGCCAGCGCGGCGGCGAGCGTGCGCCGCACCGCGCCGGGCTGAGGGGGCGTGGGCGTGGGCGGAGCGCAATTCCCCGGCACGGCGTTTCCCGGAGGGGGGCCGAACGCGGCGGGTGTGCCGCCGTCCTCTTCCAGGTCGCCGTAATGGTCGTAGGCGTAGCTCGCCTGCTGGGTCCGGATCACGTTGAACGCGGCGTCCGGCCCGAGGGCGGCCGCCACCACCGCTTCCACCGGGTCGGGCAGTTCGTGGCGCTGGAGCAGCAGGTGGCCGTTGGCGGCGAGCCAGCCGGCGAGATCCGGAACCAGGATCGGCGCGCCGTCGATGATGGGATAGGCGATGCCGCAATCCAGCACGGCGCAACGCAGCAGGCCGGAGCTCACGCCGGCGGCATCCTCCAGCGCGCCCGGCGCAAGCTGGAGCGGGGATTCGATGCCGCGTCGCAGGCAGGCCGGGCAGACCGGCTGGAGCGCCTCGAAATGAGCATGGCGCATGGGGTCAGCCGCCGATCATCACGGTGGGGCAGCCGGGCGGCAGGATCGTGCCGCTCGGGCTCGGGATCGGCGCGACGCAGCTGGAATGCAGCGAGGAATCGCCCACTCGCGCGGCCGGCAGGCTGCCGATCAGCACCGTGGCGGACCCCTTCATGATCATGCCAGGCCCGCCGGGCACGCAGCCGATGAGCATGCAGGGCATGGTGGTATCGGTGAGGCGCGCGGCGGGCATGTTGCCGATCAGCACCGTGGGGCAGCCCTTCATGATTGCCAGCGGCGTGGCGGGATGCGGGACGGGCGTCGGCACCAGCGCCGGCGGATGGATCGGCGCATGGCAATGCGGCGCGGTTTGCAGCACCTGATCGCCCATGCGGGCAGCGGGGGGCATCAGACATGCCTCCGCACGGCCGGCGCGGACGCCGGCCGTGAGAACAACCGACCGCGCTCAGGCGACGTCATAGGTGAACTGTCCGTCATCGCCGAGGCCGACCTGGATGCGGGTGATGGGCAGGGCCTCGGTGAGCTTTTCCAGCACCCGCGCGGACATTTCCGGCAGCAGCGTGCGCGAGAGGATGTTTTCCACATTGCGCGCGCCCGACGAGCTTTCAGTGCAGCGGGCGGCAATGGTTTCCACCAATTCGGGCGCATAGGAGAACTCGGCCTTGTAGGCCTCGCGCACGCGCTTCGCGATCCGGCCGAGCTGCAGCCCAACGATGGTGCGGATGGTGGCGTCGGTGAGCGGCAGATAGGGCACCAAAGTCACGCGGCCGAGGAAGGCCGGCTTGAAGAATTTCATCAGCTCCGGCCGCAGCGCCTCGGCGAGCACCGTGGGTTCGGGCATGGTCTCCGGGTCGGCGCACAGCTTCGCCAGCAGGTCGGAACAGGCGTTGGAAGTCATGATGATGATGGTGTTCTTGAAGTCGATGTCGCGGCCTTCGCCGTCCTTCATATTGCCCTTATCGAACACTTGGTAGAACACATCCTGCACGCCGGGATGGGCCTTTTCCATCTCGTCCAGCAGCACCACCGAATAGGGCTTGCGGCGCACCGCCTCGGTGAGGATGCCGCCTTCGCCATAGCCCACATAGCCGGGAGGCGAGCCCATGAGCAGGCTCACCTTATGCTCTTCCTTG
>NCHM01000544.1 GCA_002257205.1 Rhizobiales bacterium 24-66-13
CTGGAAGACATGCTCATGGAGCACGGCATCATGAAGGCCGTCGACGAGAGCGTGGTCGGCAAGACCGCCGAAGAACTGGCCGCGATGTCCGCCTGAGGCTTTTCGAAGCAAATCCCAGCCCCTCCGACGAGGGGCTGGTTTTCCGCCACGAAAACGGGGTTAAGCGAGGATAGCGAAATGAGCCTGGCAAAGACGCAGAGCATTGAAGAAATCAAAGCTCGCAATAAAGAACTGATCTCGGAAGTCCTGGAGGTCTATCCCGAGAAGACCGCGAAGAGGCGCGCCAAGCACCTCAATGTCCATGAATCCGGAAAATCGGATTGCGGCGTTAAGTCCAATCTGAAGTCGGTTCCCGGCGTGATGACCATCCGCGGCTGTGCTTATGCCGGTTCGAAGGGCGTGGTCTGGGGTCCGATCAAGGACATGATCCACATCAGCCACGGCCCGGTCGGCTGCGGTCAGTATTCGTGGGCTGCGCGCCGCAATTACTACATCGGAACGACCGGCATCGACACCTTTGTGACGATGCAGTTCACCTCCGATTTCCAGGAAAAGGACATCGTCTTCGGCGGCGACAAGAAGCTCGCCAAGATCATGGACGAAATCCAGGAACTGTTCCCGCTGAACAACGGCATCACCGTTCAGTCGGAATGCCCGATCGGCCTGATCGGTGACGATATCGAGGCGGTCTCCAAGGCCAAGTCGAAGGAATACGAAGGCAAGACCATCGTTCCGGTCCGCTGCGAAGGCTTCCGCGGCGTGTCGCAATCGCTCGGCCACCACATCGCCAACGACGCGATCCGGGACTGGGTGTTCGACAAGATCCCCGCGGACGCCACCCCGCGCTTCGAGCCGACGGCATACGACGTGGCCATCATCGGCGACTACAACATCGGTGGCGACGCCTGGTCCTCGCGCATCCTGCTCGAAGAAATGGGCCTGCGCGTGATCGCCCAGTGGTCCGGCGACGGTTCGCTGGCGGAGCTCGAGGCCACTCCGAAGGCCAAGCTCAACGTTCTGCACTGCTACCGCTCGATGAACTACATCTCGCGCCACATGGAAGAAAAGTACGGTATTCCTTGGTGCGAATACAACTTCTTCGGTCCGTCCAAGATCGCGGAATCGCTGCGCAAGATCGCCAGCTATTTCGACGACAAGATCAAGGAAGGCGCCGAGCGCGTGATCGCCAAGTATCAGCCTTTGATGGATGCGGTCATTGCGAAGTATCGCCCCCGTCTCGAAGGCAAGACCGTGATGCTGTTCGTCGGGGGACTTCGCCCGCGCCACGTCATCGGCGCCTATGAAGACCTCGGCATGGAAGTCGTCGGCACCGGCTATGAGTTCGGCCATAACGACGACTACCAGCGCACCGCCCAGCACTATGTGAAGGACGGCACGCTGATCTATGACGACGTGACCGGCTACGAGTTCGAGAAGTTCGTCGAGAAGATCCAGCCGGATCTGGTCGGCTCGGGCATCAAGGAAAAGTACGTGTTCCAGAAGATGGGTGTGCCGTTCCGGCAGATGCATTCGTGGGACTATTCCGGCCCGTACCACGGCTATGACGGTTTCGCGATCTTCGCGCGCGACATGGACATGGCCATCAATTCCCCCGTCTGGAAGATGACGAAGGCCCCGTGGAAAGCGGCGCCCAAGCCCACCCTGATGGCAGCGGAATAGCTTCACCGCGTCCCGGCGCCCTCCTTCGGGGACGGCGCCGGGACCCCAGATCGGGACATGACATTTCAAGAGGACACCACCATGACTCAAAATGCCGATCACGTGCTCGACCATCTCGAGCTGTTCCGCGGCCCGGAATACCAGCAGATGCTGGCGAACAAGAAGAAGATGTTCGAGAACCCACGCGATCCGGCCGAAGTGGAGCGCGTGCGGGAATGGGCCAAGACCCCTGAATATCGCGAGCTGAACTTCGCTCGCGAAGCACTGACCGTGAACCCCGCGAAGGCGTGCCAGCCGCTCGGCGCGGTGTTCGCCGCGGTCGGGTTCGAGGGCACCATCCCCTTCGTCCACGGCTCGCAGGGTTGCGTCGCTTATTATCGCAGCCATTTCTCCCGCCACTTCAAGGAGCCCAGCTCCTGCGTCTCCTCGTCCATGACCGAGGATGCAGCTGTGTTCGGCGGCCTCAACAACATGATCGACGGCCTCGCGAATACCTATGCGATGTACAAGCCGAAGATGATCGCGGTCTCCACCACCTGCATGGCCGAAGTCATCGGCGACGATCTCAACGCCTTCATCAAGACGGCGAAGGAAAAGGGCTCGGTCCCGGCCGAATACGACGTGCCGTTCGCCCACACCCCGGCCTTCGTCGGCAGCCACGTCACCGGCTACGACAATGTCATGAAGGGCATCTTCGAGCACTTCTGGGACGGCAAGGCCCGCACCGCGCCGGTGCTGGAGCGCGTGCCGAACGAGAAGATCAACTTCATCGGCGGCTTCGACGGCTACACCGTCGGTAACCTGCGTGAAGTCAAGCGCCTGCTCGGCATCATGGGTGCGGACTACACCATCCTCGGCGACAA
>NCHM01000024.1 GCA_002257205.1 Rhizobiales bacterium 24-66-13
GATCTTTCGGTCTGGCGTTGGGGTTCGCAACCAGACCCTAACCGAACATCACCGGTGACCACCTCTACCTCGACCTACACCACGTCCGGGGACACGATCAGCGCAAGGGTCGCGCCTGCGGCATTCACGCACGATCTCGTCACGGATTTCTGCCGCGCCGTGGCCAATTTTCGGGCATTTCTCAGCGCGACCTTCGTTGAAGAGGGAGAAACGGAAGCCATCGTCACGGCCCTGGAATACGGTGCCGCGCATGTCGCAGGCGTAGCGAAGACCGTTGAAGCGAACATGCTCGGCGTACTCATGGTGCTGCCCGAGGATGGGGGGCTCGGCGGCTCCTACAGGAAGCTGGGGAAGTGGCAGGCGGCGGCGAAGGCGGTTGGGCTTTCCGCCAGCGAAGGCAAGCGTCTCTCCGAAATCGCAAGCCTGCACCATGCGGCCTGCCGCGAGACCTATGAAACCTTACGGGCCTGCGCCGCCGGGCGCGTGCTGGAGCGGCTCGGATCCGATCTTTCGGAGGTCCTCGAACGTTACGCGGAACGCAAGCGCCTGACCGCCGGCCTCGATTTCGATGATCTGCTGTTCGCGGCATGGCGCTTGCTGCGCGAACATGAGCCGGTGCGCCAAGCCCTTGGCCAACGGTATGCCCATGTGCTGGTCGATGAGTTTCAGGATACCGACCCGCTTCAGACCGAAATTCTCCTGCGGCTCACTGGCGAACCGCCGGTGTGCGATCCTTCCGCACCGCTCGAGAATTGGTCTGTTCGTCCCGGTGCGCTATTTCTGGTGGGCGATCCCAAGCAGGCGATCTACCGCTTCCGCGGTGCCGATGTGGCGGCCTATGTGGGCGTGCGGGAGACCCTTCGGAGGCGGGATCCGACCTCGATCATCGCCATCTCCACGAACTTTCGCTCGGTCGCAGATATCCTTCATTTTGTGAATGGCAGCTTCTCGGGCCCGCTGTCGGATGAAGGGCAGCCGGGCTTTGCACCGCTCGAGGTTTTCCACGCGCCGGCCCACGCTGGCCCCTTCGTCGCGTGCCTGCCCGTCGAAATGCCCTTGAATGAGAAAGGGAAAGCGAGCGCCGAGATGCACCGGACGGCCGAAGCGGGAGCGGTTGCGGCCCTATGCGCCCGCATCATCGGTTCTTTGGAAGTGCGCGATCGTTCAAACGGGACACGCTTGTGTCGGGCTGGGGATATTGCGCTCCTGGCGCCTGCTGGAACCGACCTCTGGCGTTACGAACAGGCGCTCGACGATCTTGGGATTCCCGTCGCGAGCCAAGCGGGAAAGAGCTTTTTTCAGCGTCAGGAGGTGCAAGACCTCATCGCCATGACGCGGGCATTGGCCGATGCGCGCGACACCTTGGCGCTCGGGGCGCTTTTGCGCGGACCTCTCGTGGGCCTGAGCGAGGAGCAATTGCTGGACATGGTGTCTGCCGATCCCGACACGCTCGGGATGGAGAGCACTCGCCTGCATCTGTGGATGGCGGCAGAAGAGATCGGCGATCCCCTCGCGCGGCACATCCTGCAGGTGCTCCAGAGCCTTGCCCGGCAGGTCCCCATTAATACGCCCTATGCTTTGCTGTCCCAAGCGGTGGAGGAATTGCGCGTTCGCTCGGTGCTCCGCGCCCGCCATGGTGATGGCGCAGAGCGCGCCCTGGCCAATGTGGACCTGTTTCTGGAGATGAGTCACGGCTTCGCTGGCCTCGGGCTGAGAGCATTCGCGCTGTCCATAAGCAGCGGGTGGGATGATGCCCAGCGCACCGCCGAGGGGCGCCCCGACAGCGAGGCGGATGCGGTCTCCCTGATCACCATGCATTCTGCCAAGGGTCTGGAATGGCCTGTGGTTATTCCGGTCAATACGATGTCCGCGCCGCTCGCGACGGGAGGTGTCATTCTGGACCGCGCAACTGGCATCTTTACCGCAAAGGCGTTTGGCATCGCCGCGCCTCCATACGCGGCGATTCACGCTGGCGAGGTGGCTGAGCGCGAGCGGGAGCAGATGCGCCTCTGGTACGTGGCAGCGACCCGCGCGATGGATCTCCTGCTTCTCCCCTCTCCGAATTGCGGCTACGGCGAGAAGAGCTGGTCGGGGCGCATCGGGTTCCCGCTTGAGGATCTTCCGCGCTTCGACATGGCGCAGTTTCCGCACGCTTCCCCGTTCCGGCGTTCTCAGGCAGCCAATCAACAGGATCGTGAGACTTTTGCGGCTGAGGCCGCGACGATCGCGGCGAACCATCGCTCGCTGTTGCGTGTTGCACCAAGCCGGATTGAGGGCGACACAGCGGTGGAACGACCGGAGCCACGGCTGTTCACTGCATCCGATGTCGTTGACGAAACACCGGAGCTCGACATCCGCGGCGGCCGCGAACGCGGCTTGGTCATGCACAAGCTGTTTGAAGAAGTGCTGACGGGGGAGTGTGAGGAAGATCCCGTCCCGCTTGAGGCGCGCGCCGCCGTTCTCATCATGCAGCTCGACCACGAACCAGCGGACGCCCCCTCGCGCGGCCTTTGTCCTCGCGAGCTTGCGGCCTGCGTATTGGAAAGTCTCCGTCTTCCCGAGATCGCCGCGGTGCGTGACCACCTTGTGCCCGAATTCCCGATCTACGCCGCGAAGGAATCTTCGATAAGTGAGCAGATCGTCTTTGGAATTGCGGATGCTCTACTGGTAGGACCAGCAGGCACGGTCGCGCTTATCGTGGATTGGAAGACGGACGTCTCGCCAGAGACGGCAACGCTTCAGAGATATCGTCAACAAGTTCAAGCCTACTGCGATGCAACCCAGGCAAAGGCAGGGATTCTGGTCTCCGCAACGCATAAAAATATATTGTGACGCAAGCACCGGACATCGATGTTCGTATCTCTGACTGGACTTCATTGCGAGAAAGCTCATGCATCCTCACGTGCGATAATCCTCCGGCGTGCCACGGATACGACCGATAATGACGTGCCCAGAAATTAGGGTGGCAATACAGGAGATCCCCTCAGGGAGGAATAAATCGTGCCTCGGATCTGGGTTCTTTCCGACCTGCACTTGGAGGATATCAATGAGGACGTGTCGGCTAAATTTAACAATGAGTCTTACGACATGTTGGTTGCCGCAGGCGATATCTGGAGAGGAAACATTCTCGGCGGACTAAAATTTTTGAGGGAAATCGCGCCGGCCAAGCCAATTATAATGGTCCTCGGAAACCATGAGTATTGGAATGGGGAGGTCGAGGAGCAGATCTCGCTCGCAAGGATGGCCGCTACACAGAACGGGATCACACTTCTGGAGCGAGAGGAGGCGATGGTTGCAGGCATAAGATTTGTCGGAGCCACGTTGTGGTCAAGTCATGATATTGGGGGCGCCCATGCGGACGACACGGCCCTGACCGGAGAGCAAATCGAGATCGACCATGGCAGCGGAAGTCATCTCATAACCATCCGCGACGCACGGGCGCTGCACCTCAAGGCACGTCGGCAACTGGAAACTATGATCAAGAGGCCCGACGCTGAACGGCCGCTGATCGTCGTGACGCATCATGCGCCGCACCCTCTGTGCGTTCCCGACGATACAGTTGGCGACAGGGCGAGCCTGGCGTCAGATCTGTCCCAGCTTACGGATATTGGATACGCATCGCTCTGGATTCACGGACACGTCCACTCCAGCATCGACATTACGAGGCCAAATGGAACCCGGATCCTTTGCAATCCTGGAGGCTATAAATTCTCAAACCGAACGTTCGACGCATCCTGCGTCGTGAATATATAGCATCATATATAATTTTTAGTATCTCCTATCAAACGATGAAATACGACTATCAACATAGCGTTATTTCAAATTATCCCTTGCCTGATTGCGGGAGAGTCAATTGATAATTCTCGGCGTTTCTGATTTTTACCCCGCTGCCGCTGCTGTTCTGACTCAGAGTGGCGCCCTGGAGGCCGTACGGCAAGAACGTCCGCCACGCATCAAGAATTTTGGTCAAACACCCACGATGACAGTCGACTGGCTGCTCAAACGCCATGGGTTAAAGCCGGAACAGGTGAATGTACTCGCTTTAGCCGGACATACGCCGGTTCCGGCGCTGGACGGCAAACGAAGGGTTCAATTGTTCCGCGAGGCCGCCAGATGGCATGGCCGAGTACGCGGCCTGCTGCGTCGCTCGCCGTTGCGCACGTTGATTCAGCGTGAAAGGCGGCGGGAGCGACACGAGACCTGTCTTGCGCTCGGCTTCCGGCCCCAGGCCATCCAGACCTATGACCTCCACGAGTGCCTCGCCGCCGCCGCCTATTTTGGCCAGGACACGCGTGACGAGCCGGTCGTGGTCATCACTCTTGATGGGAGGAGCGATGAATTGTGCTCGACCGTGAGCATCGGGCGCAACCATCAGATTCACCGCAGAATTGCGACCGATGGGAGCCATTCCTTCGCGGCTCTTTGTAGCGTCGTGACATATATGATGGGCATGGTGCCCCATGAAGACGAACACGAACTGATGGCCAGAGCGCCCTATGCTTCGCCGGCGGCAGCGCGACAGATCGCGGACCGCCTGTGTGACCTTTTTTCCTGGTCGCCCGACGGCAACCCGACTTGGCAGCGACGCCGAGGGGTGCCGCACACCATGCACCTCCAGTCGACACTGGAGTCAGTGTTCTTCGAACAGCGCATCGATGCCGTCCTGAGCGGTGTCCAACTGTTCGTCGAGGAGATGGTGTGCGAGTTGGTGCGGCGGGCCGTCTCGGCGTCCGGCATCCGCCGTGTGGCGATCTCGGGCGGCATTTTGATCAACGCGCAGGTGAGCAAGAGGATCGCGGAAACGGGTGCGGTCAAGCACCTGTTCCTCTTTCCGTCTTGTGATGACGCGGCGGGTGCCATAGGCGCAGCCTATCTCGCTCGGTCGGAGCATCTCGGCGGCGCCGATGCGCTGTCCCCTGCCTCCTTTTCTCTCGGTCCGGATTGGTCCGAGGTGGAGATCCACTCGGATCTGGAGCACCACTTGGTGGGAGGCGAAATCACCGGTGGATAGAGGTTGGGGGCAACGTCAGCGAGCCGGGACTAAGCACCCAGGGCGAACGGGTGGGACGCGTGTTCAGCGCACCATATTGGTGCAATGTGGTGCAATGTGATATACTTTTTTGCAAATCGTAGGCAGAAACCCATGGTCGTCACAATGAGGCAGCGTGCTCCAGCAAAAGAGGGTACCCGCGCGTCTGTGACCTTTCCAGCCGACCTCTACGCTAAGTTAGCACGGCTCGCTGAAGAAAATAAGGTATCCGTAGCCTGGGTCGTCCGGGATGCCGTAGAAAAATATCTCGAAGCCAAGCATTTACTCTCTCGCCGCCAGCAGTGAGAGCAGCGGCATGCGAAACGCCCAAAAAAAACCTCAGTCCAACCACCAACCGCAGGAAGGCGGGAACCTGTGATCGCGAACGGATGCGCTGTCCTTCAGAAGATCGCCCGCCTGCAGGCTGGTGGTCAGCCCCGGGTGCTGGATCTGTTCGCTGGATGTGGCGGAATTTCCTTGGGGTTTTCATCTGCTGGGTTCACTATCGCCGGAGCGGTGGAGTTCGACCGCGAGGCTGCGGCATCCCATGGACTCAACTTCCATGGCGGCGATCCTTCTCATTCGCAGCCTCGCGACATCACAAAGACCAGTCCGAATCAATTAGCCGCCGAGTTACAGACTGGCCCCACAGCTAGAGCCTTCGATGTGCTTGTTGGTGGGCCACCATGTCAAGCCTTCACTCGTATCGGCCGGCCCAAGCTGCGCGAGGTAGAGAGACATGCCGAGGCGTTCAAGCACGATCCGCGTGTCCAACTCTACATTGACTATTTGCGCTATGTCGACGCTTGCGCACCACTAGCCGTGCTGGTCGAGAATGTACCGGATATGCTGAATCATGGCGGCCAGAACATCGCCGAAGAGATCGCTGAGGTCCTGGAAAATAAGGGTTATATCTGCCGTTACACCCTGCTGAATGCCGCCTTCTACGGTGTACCGCAGATGCGCGAGCGCGTGTTCCTGCTCGCGTACCGGCGGGAGGTTGCCAACGCTGTCGCATTCCCCGAACCGTCGCATTTCATCGATCTGCCGCGAGGTTATGAAGGTTCGCGGTCGGTGGCACTCAAATTCCTTAATAGTGATGCCGCAGACGACGCTCATCACTATATCCATGCACCGAAAGCTACCCACTCACTCCAACCCGCAATTACCGCAGCGGATGCACTTGGCGATCTGCCTGTAATAGAGGCCCAAAAGCTAATCCAGACTGGTGAGTTGCGCCGTGGTGCCCGTCGCTTCGATGCACCCATACCTCATTGCAAGGAACCGCATACGTCCTTTGCTAAGTTGATGCGCACATGGCCGGGGTTCGAAGCGCCGGAAGTCCTGACCGACCACGTCATTCGCTATCTACCACGTGACTATCCTATTTTCGCGCGTATGAATCCGGGCGACCAATACCCGCAGGCCTATGAGCACGCCATGAAGATGTTCGAACAGCAGATAGAACTTCTTGCCAAAAAGGGGGTGAAGGTCAAAGCTGGATCGAAGCAATACGAGGAGATCAAAGCCACCATTGTTCCACCCTACGACGTAGGTAAATTCCCGAACAAGTGGCGCAAGATGTGGCGTGACCAGCCGGCACGCACGCTGATGGCGCATCTTGGCAAGGACAGCTACAGCCACATTCATTACGACAGCCGTCAAGCACGCACAATCTCGGTGCGTGAAGCAGCACGTCTCCACTCATTTCCAGACGGATTCGTTTTCTGCGGCACGATGAACCCGGCCTTTCGGCAGATCGGTAATGCCGTTCCACCGCTGCTAGCGAAAGCCGTTGCCATGCAGATGATGAAAACACTTAAACAGATGGGGGGCGGGGTGGCGGATGAAGTTCGTCGAACGCAATCGGCAGTTACCTGACGCCTTACGGAAGCATTTCTAGACATCGAAGACCTTCGCCCCACGCAAGTTATTTGGTGTCTCTATCAGCGCTAGAATTTTCAGATAAGGGCTGCGCTGACGCACCGATTTTCTATGCCATCCTAGCTGTAAGGTAGATCACAGAAATCATGGCTGATCGCACTCGACTACGGCTGGCGCAGCGAAACGGCAAAAATCCCGATGCTGCGAGCGCTCTACTAGGTGTTCCGGTGGCTTGAGGCCCACACCGATTCAGGCGCCGCGAAGTCGCAGGATCAGCAGATCCTGCTTTTCAACAGGGAGATCTTCCTTGAAGATCATGGGCAGATATTCCTGGCTTCTTAGGATACGGGCCCAAATGGGCGGTGAGGCTCAAAACCACGTTCTCGATCCCGCCGAGACGCGCCTCATTATGGGTGGGCTTTCGAAAGGTCTTGCTGACTTCACTACGTCCCCGCGTTTTCATGCGGTCGACCCCAAGGGCGACACGCCACTTCATCTGGCGGCGCGTACTGGGAACCTCGTGCTGTGTGATCTTTTTATTCGCGCCGGAGCCAATCCCGTAGCACTGAATCATGAGCGCCAGACACCCGCAGATGTCGCATTTACCGAAGGCCACTATTTCGCTGCGCAGTTGCTGTCCGCGCTTGTTGCGAATTCGCTGGAATCCATAAAGGTCGACACTCGCGACGAGAGCTCGGAACTCGAGCCCGGAGCGGCCGGCATCGAGGCAGTTCCTGAGCCTCCTGACGGAGCGGTCCAGCAGACGAAGCCGAACGATTCGTCGGATGACCTAGATGACTTGCTGAGTTTCGAGCCCGAGGAAGAGCCAGAGGGGTTCTTCGGCCAGTCCGCGAGCGACACGGCTTCGGGCACATTCGTCAAGCTCTTAAGCCCGGCATATGCGGTTTCGAATCATGCAGATGGAGGTTGGGAACTCGACCTGTCACCGGTGCCGATTACCGGAGAGGGCATAGGCTCTGGCGCCACCGTCACCGCCGATCACAATGCGGAGCATGACTTCCTGAAGGTCCGCAACCGCGGCCGGCGATCAGTCAAGCGTACCGTCGTCCGGACCAGCACTCGGCTGTCGATCGATCCCGAGATCTGCAAGACGTGGGCTGAAGAAGCTCTGGCGAAGGGATGGTTCTCCGTCGACGACCTGGACACCCTGGTTGCGATGTGTGAGGGCAACGGTGATTCCGAGGAATTGCGCATCAATCTCCAGCGCAGCATTGAAGCCGCGGGCCTCGACTTGATCGATCAAGCCTCCGGAGATGATATCGGGCTGTGGGATGCCAGGTCGAATATATCGCCAGATGAACTGGCTGAGGCGATTGAAGCTGCGCTCACCCGGGCAACACGACTACCCGGGACTCAGCACTTCGTCATGGATAAATCCAACGAACTGCAGCTACTTGAGCCCATGGTGCGAGCGAAGCAGGAGCTTCAGCTGCGCATCCTCGCTTGTGAGGCTGCTGTCGAAACCATTCTCGATGTCCTCGACAGGATCCGTGATGGTTCCAGAGACCCCGGACTTGTCTCCCTGAGGCCCATCATCCCAGCGCGCTCCGACCATACCGAAACGAAGAAATTCTTCGCCGCAGCGGAAGATCTGAGGTCTTGGCATAAAAATGACCGCGTCATGGACGGAAAACGAAGAAGAGAAGCGCTGGCAGCGCTCGATGCACTTGATCTTTCGCTAGCCTTTCAAAAGCAACTCATCGGCTCATTGGGACGGGAGCAAGTGAGCGTCGAGGAAGCTGCGCGACTGGACGCGCTGATTTCTGATTTCGAGGCGACCATAGAATCCCTTATACGTGCACACCTTCCATATGTGCGGCGTTTTTCGGCCCGGAACGTGGAGGGAGACGAAGACCCCGAGGATGTCTTCCAGGTGGCGTTCAGGGGCCTGCAGCGATCGACGCGGCGTTTCGACCCGGAGCACGGGATGAGGTTTTTCGTCTACTGCACTTTCTGGATGAAGCAAACTCTGATGCGATGGCGTGCAGACGAAGGCGCGGTGATTCGTATCCCCGTGCATTTGCACGATAACCTAGCCGAGCTCGATCGAGCGATTAAGAAGCTAAAAAAAGTCAAGGCTGGCGGCGCTGTTTCCGATGACGATCTTGCGGTGGAGCTGCGCTGGCGCACCGAAAAGGTGCGGCAGTTTCGCGGGATGCCCCGGGAAGCCGAATATCCTGAAAGCATTGAAGATTGGGACGACCTGCTGCCCGAGCAAGAAAACGCGAATACTCTCGATCAGACAAAGATCAAAAGGTTCGTCACGGATGCCTTGGCTGACCTGAAGAGGTACGATGAACTGAAACGGACACGTTATGAAGCTGTGATCCGAATGCGATTCGGAATCGGAGGTGGGGACGTGATGACGCTCGAGGAAATTGGACAGGTTTTTGGAGTAACGCGCGAGCGAATTCGGCAGAACGAAGTCAAGGCACTGAAGAAATTAAGATCCCCCAACAGACTGGGGCAATTTTCCTTCTTGTTGAAGAGCTGACAGTATGGGCGCGAGAAATGCTCCTCCTCATGCCGGTTCGATGTTCGAGTCCCTTCGGGGGCTCGGCTATGCGCCTGCGACCGCAATCGCCGACCTGATAGACAATTCCCTCTCGGCAAACTCGAGTAAGATCGACGTCCAACTTGAATGGGCTGGCCCGGAAAGTTGGGTTCGGATCGTCGATGACGGCGGCGGCATGGACGATGCCGCCCTTGAGGCTGGCATGCGGCTTGGCGCACGCGATCCGCGGGCCGAGCGCGCTCCCAGCGATCTGGGGCGCTTTGGGCTGGGTCTGAAGACAGCGAGTTTCTCGCAGGCTCGGCGCTTGACCGTCGCCAGCCGGCGGAATGGCGGGCCCACCGTCTGCCTGCGCTGGGATCTCGATCTCATCGGCCAGGAGCCTGGTGCCGAATGGCCACTGTTCGAAGGCCCCGCTCCGGGATCGGAGCATCTGCTTGCTCCGCTCGACAAGATGGAACACGGCACCGTCGTCCTCTGGGAGAGGCTCGACCGCATCGTGACCGATGGGTTCACCGCAACCGACATGATCGAACTCGCTGATCGTATCGAGGTGCATCTCGCGATGACCTTCCATCGTCTTATGGACGGCCAGCAGCCCCAACTCCGGCTCCTTCTCAATGGCAGGCCGGTGAAACCATGGGATCCATTCCTGATTGGACACCCCGGCAAGGCGCTCGAAAGTCCCGAGTATAAAATCCTCCACACGACGGGAGTGACGGTTCAGCGCCATGTCCTGCCGCATCGCGACATGCTTAAACCTGCCGAACAGGAAGCCGCCGCCGGACCCGGAGGATGGACGCAACAGGAGGGGTTCTACGTCTACCGTAACAGGCGCCTTCTACTGGCCGGAGGTTGGCTGGGCCTCGGCGATGGCGGGAAGCCCTGGCCCCGCGATGAAGCCCACAGGCTTGCCCGCATCAGGCTAGACATACCGAACAGCGTAGACGCCGAATGGAAGATCAACGTACTGAAGTCAACGGCCAGTCCGCCGGTTCGACTGCGACAACAGCTTCGCAAGCTTGCGTCGGAGACGCGGGAGACCGCGAGACGGGTGTTTGCCCACCGGGGCCACATCACACCGATCACGGGTATGCGCTCGAATGCTGTTGCAGAAGCATGGCAGGTGCGACGCTCGGCGCAGGGGACGTCCTACCGGATTGCCCGCGATCACGACCTCGTCGCATCGATCCTGAATCGCGCCGGTTCGCTCAAACCCGACATCCTGGCTCTCCTGAGGCTCATCGAGGAAACCGTTCCCGTTCAGCGAATATGGTTGGACACAGCAGAAGACAAGGAGACGCCGAGGACAGGGTTCGTCGGGGCTCCCGCCAACGAAGTGATGGAGACGCTGTCCTCGATATTCGAAGCGCTCGTGACGTATAGCGGCCTCAGCCCGATCGAGGCTCGCGAACGGCTCGGTCGCACGCCGCCATTCAACCAGCACCTCGATCTGGTGGCAGACCTTGAAGTGAAAGACACGTAATGACGATTTCGAACCAAAAGGCTTTCGATTCAATACTTTCCATGGCGCAGAACATGCTCCGCCTTGCCTCGGAGCGCGCCCAGAGTCCCGTCACGCCTGAAATGATCGTAAAGGAGCTGAACAAGCTCGCGGTCATGATGGAGGAGGACTTTGAGCTCGTCGATCGGGGTGCGCTCGTTGACGAATTGATCCGCCGGTCAAGCCGCACCGTCGGCGAGAATGCCACTCTCTCGAGCGGAGAGGACCATGTCCCCTGGCTCAAAGCGGAAAGAAAGAGGGGCTGGACGTACTGGCGGCGTTATTCCGAGTATATGGAAGCGCGTATCCCGTGGACGGCCCTCGACGCCCTCGACGTTGCCACCGATGAAGTCCTCTCGCAACTCGAGGACCCAACCCGGGAAGGCGCGTGGGATCGTCGCGGTCTGGTCGTCGGCCATGTGCAGTCGGGAAAGACCGGCAACTACACCGGGCTGATCTGCAAGGCCGCAGACGCCGGCTACAAGATCATCATCGTGCTGGCCGGCCTGCACAACAACCTGAGAGCCCAGACCCAGGTCCGACTCGACGAGGGGTTCCTGGGTTTTGCCACCATCGCAGCAGACGCCGACGAGCTCCCTGCGGTCGGAGTCGGGCTGATCGACAGCGATAGGTCCGCCCGTCCCAATGCCGCAACCAATCGAAGCGACAAGGGCGACTTCAACACGGCCGCCGCGGCCAAGATGAATATCAGCCCAGAACAGAGACCGTGGCTGTTCGTGGTCAAGAAGAACAAGACCGTCCTGGAGCGCCTGCTCCACTGGATCCGCAATCGCGTTGTCAATCACGTCGATCCCAAAACCGGTCGCAAGCTGGTTACCAACCTGCCTCTTCTCGTGATCGACGACGAGTCCGATCATGGATCTGTCGACACCGGCGAAGACGTCGTGGACGAGTTCGGCAAGCCGGATCTCGAGCATGAGCCGAAAACCATCAACAGGCTGATCCGGTCGATCCTCCACCACTTTTCGCGGAAGGCCTATGTCGGCTACACGGCTACGCCCTTCGCGAACATCTTCATCCATGACCGCGGGGAGACAAAGGAAAACGGGCCGGACCTCTTCCCTGCTGCCTTCATCACCAATCTTGCGGCGCCATCGAATTACATCGGGCCAGGGCGCGTCTTCGGCTCGGCATCAAGCACGCCCGATGACCTGCCCCTCATACGCCCACTGGCAGACGACGAATTCCAGCCGTGGATGGCGCCCCGCCACAAGAACGGCTACCAGCCACGATGGCAGGGAGCGGATCGCATACCGGATTCGCTCGCGGAAGCGATCCGTTCTTTCGTCTATGCCTGTGCAGTGCGGAAGCGGCGCGGACAGGGCAACAAGCACTCGTCGATGCTAATCCATGTCACCCGCTTCACATCAGTCCAGAACGCTGTCGTAAACCAGGTTGCCGAGTATGTGCGAGATCTAAAGGGTCGCTACACACGAGGCATCGATCTGATAGCCCTCGAAGGATCCATGCAGAGCGAGTACGAAGAGACCTTCCTGCCTGGCATGCAGGGGATCCGCTCTGCCTTCGTCGAGGAGGAGATACTGGAGGACATCTCGTGGGCTGATGTCCGGGCCGTGCTGCCGGACGTCCTGTCGGACATCCGCGTGAGCGAGATCAACGGCACGGCGAAGGACGCACTCGATTATGTCGAGAATAACGGCACCGGTCTTAAGGTAATCGCCATCGGCGGCGACAAGCTGGCGCGTGGCCTGACCCTGGAAGGTCTCTGTACAAGCTATTTCCTACGGACTGCGCGCATGTACGACACTCTCATGCAGATGGGACGGTGGTTTGGGTACCGTGACGGCTACCTCGATGTCTGCCGGCTCTACACGTCGCGGGAAATGGTGGAGTGGTTCGGCCATATCGCCGATGCCGCCGAAGAACTGCGTCAGGAGTTCGACAACATGGTCGCGGCCGGCGCCACGCCCAAGCAGTTCGGCCTGCGCGTGAAATCCCACTCAGTGCTCACCATCACGTCGCGCGCAAAGATGCGAAATGCCCGCCCGATGCAGCTGACCTATTCCGGCGATCTATTGCAGACCATCGTGTTCCCGAACCGCGAGGACGACATCTCGACCAACTTTCTGGCGACGAATCGTTTCATCAGCGCGCTGGGTCCATCCTTGGATCTGAACCGGCAGCACTATGTGCCCGAAGGTCAGAAGTGGAACGGCCATCTGTGGAGAGATGTGCCTGCCCTGAGTGTCATCTCGTTTCTCCGCGAGTATCGGACCCACCCGGCTAGTTTCCGGATTATGAGTCCGCTAATCGCGGATTTCATCGAGGAGATGAACAAGGATCGGGAAATCATGAGCTGGACCGTGGCTCTGATTGGGAAGGACAGTGGTCCGGACGACAAGCATCGCTCGGTTGGCGGCTGTTCCGTCAACATGCTCCAGCGCAAGCGCACGACCGATCATGCGGATCGATATTCAATCAAGACCCTCATTTCGCCTCGCGATCAAGCTATCGACCTGACCGAGGCGGAGTGGAGGGCTGCCCTTGAACTCAGTCGAAAGACTTGGCGCAACGATGCGGATCGAAACGAAGGCAAGGATCCCCCGTCCGAACCGAGAGGCCCGCAAATCCGTCGCGTTCTCGGAGGATGCGTCGCCGAGACAGGCATCCCGGCTCGCCGGGAACGCGGCCTACTGATGCTCTATCTACTCGATCCTACCGGTGCCGGGGTTGCAAAGCTTTCAAATGCGGATCCCGTCGTGGGCTGGGCGATCAGCTTCCCGTCAAGCTCCTCCGAAAGAAGGGTCTCCAACTCGAGGTACATCGCCAACAGCGTTCTATGGGGAGGCATCAATGAATGGGTGGACTGAAGAGGGACTCGCCCACTCATGGCGAGCACTTGTGCGCCAGGACGCCGGCGAAGAATGGCGGTTCGTCCACCTTACCGAAATGGGCGGCGTTTCGATCGAGGCAGGTTGCCACTTTCCCCACGGGAGGGAAGCGCTGATCGTTTCATTCCCCGGATCCTGGCCAATCAATCCGGCGAGGCTGCCTGAAGGCAAGGGCTTCGATGTTGCCCGTATCGAGGGTCAAACCGTCTTTGCCGGGAAAACGGCCATCGCTCTGGTGAGGCGGCTGCAGGGGTCGCCAGACATCTTCGCCACCATGGTCGTCGATGTCCTGCGAACACTCGAAGCCGCAACCGGCTCGGCCAATGGTGATGCGGCGGAACCCTTTCTCGAACGAGTCAGGGAGTGGCAGGCATTCATGACTCGAACGCATCGCCCCCTGTCGTCAGATGCGCAGGTGGGCCTCCTCGGCGAGCTGTGGATGCTCAGGTTGCTCACGGACACTTCCCTGGGAGCCGGTGCCCTTGACTGCTGGCAAGGACCGTTGCGGGCGGCGCAGGATTTTCACTTGCGCGGCGGAGCGATCGAGGTGAAAAGCACGGTTCAGGCTGGCTGCTTTCTCGCGCGCATCAACAGCATCGAGCAGTTGGATGGTAATCGAACTCCTATCTTTCTCTGTGCCTTCCGCTTCCAGGAAAGCACGGGCGGGATTTCGCTTGTCGACCTCGTGTCCGAACTCCGCGAGAGGTTCGGGCATGCCGGCGTTCAACGCAGCTTCGAGGCGCTACTGTTGGTGTGCGGATACATCGACGAACATGCACCGCTCTATGGCCGAGCGCTGACATTGAAGGATGCGAGGGCATTTCGCTCCGAAGGCGACATGCCGCGTCTCACGCGCTCTGCCCTGCCGGCCGCCGTCCGTTCAGCTGCCTATGTGCTCGACGTTGATGCGCTTGGAATCCCTTTCGTCCGGCTTCCAGAGCTCCTCAACGAATTTGGGCTGGACTGATATGACCCTTGAAGAATTTCACATCAATTTCCGTTCCGATCTGCAGACGACTATTGCGGAGCTTGTCGAAGCTGGCGAGGCCCCTTTTCCTTCGGAGGAGCTCGTCTTTGCGGAAATGGTCATGGGGCATGTCGAGGAAACCGGGGCCTGTGACGCCACAACCGTCTGTCATTGGAACGGCAAGGTCGGCAACGCGAAGCTTCGCATCACAGGCTATGCCCTCAGTTCCGACGAAAAGGCCCTCGACCTGTTCGTGAGCCACTATTTCGGGACTGAAGAACTGAACGATCTGCGGGACGCGGATGCCAAGGCCACCGCTACTGAAGGCATCCGTTTCCTGTTCCGCGCCGCCACCGGAACGCTGGAGGCGATGATCGATCCTACCCACCCGGTTAGGGACCTCGTCGCAACTATCCGTTCCCGGTGGAACGACATCGACCGCCTTCGCGTGTTCGTGATCACCGATGGCCGAACCAACGCCAAGCGGTTTTCGGACAAGGAGGTTCACCAGAAGATGGTGGCCATCGAGGTCATAGACATCGATAGGTTGTTCCGCAATATCGCGGGCAAGCCAAGAGACGAGCTCGTTTTAAACTTCATCCAGTCGATCGGTAGACCACTGCCCTGTGTTCACGTCCCCGATCCGGATGCGGATTACGAATACGCTCTTACTGCAATTCCGGGGCAGGTAGTCCGAGATCTCTATTTGCGATTCGGACCTCGTCTTCTTGAAGCGAACGTGCGGACATTTCTTGGCAGCAAGGGCGCGGTTAATAAGGGCATAGTCGGAACGCTCCGAAAGGAACCGGAGCACTTTCTCGCATTCAACAACGGCCTTGTAGTCGTTTGCGATGAAGCATCGTTCAAACGGTCTGACGATGGCGATTTAGGTCTTTCGGTCCTGAAAGGCCTACAGATCGTGAACGGCGGCCAAACGACATCGACCATCTACTACGCGTCACGCAACGATCGCGCCATCGACCTAAGTCATGTCATGGTTCCGGCCAAAATCATCATTCTCAAGGGATCGAAGGACGAAGCGCGTGAGCAACTGATCAGCAACGTCGCCCTCTATGCGAACAGACAGACCGCGGTGAAGATGTCCGACCTTTCGACGAACCGCCCGTTCCATGTTCAGCTTGAAAGGTGGGCAAACGAGACATTGTGCCCTGACGGCGCAACGCGCTGGTTTTACGAGCGCGCGGACGGCGCATACAACGTGATGCTGCTGAAGGATGGCACCACATCTGCAAAGCGTAGCAAGCTGAAGGAGATGATCCCGCCGAAGCGAAAACTCACCAAGAAGGACATTGCCAAGTACCATGAGGCGTGGCGTGGCAAGCCAAACCAAGTAGCGATGGCTGGCGAAAAGAATTTTGTAGCTTTCATGGCCGCACTCGATGACGATCCGGCAATCGTCCCGAACCCTCTGAACGCGCGCTGGTACCGAGAGATGATCGCGAAGGTCATCCTCTTCAGGGCGATCGAGAACATGATCAAAACGAAGGAGGCGAAGGAGATATTTCGTCAAGGCTGGGTTAACATCGCCACCTATGTCGTTTCAGTCATCTCGGATCGGCTCGGCGACAGACTCGATCTTGAAAAGATCTGGATGCAGCAGGGTATTTCTGGTGGCCTTCGCGACCTGCTCTGGAAATGGGCAATTGTTGTGAATTTAGAGTTCAATCGGATTGCTCCTGGGCAGCAGATTTCAGAGGTCGCCAAGCGTGAGAATACCTGGGCGCAGATTCGATTTGCAATTTACCCTGCGCCGGATTCTTCAATAAAAGAAATAAAATAGTCACCTCTTCCGTGTTCGGTTAGAAATATGACTACCTCAAGAAATCGGAAATTCAAGGAAACAGCTCGGTGAGGTCATAGCCATCGGCTTTTTCCCTCCCGCAGTTCGGATTTTTAGACGAGATTAGGGCTTCAGTCAGCACATGACCGATGTCGTAGACAGCCAGGCCCGCTCCCGCATGATGGCCGGGATCAGAGGGAAGGATACCAAACCGGAACGGACGCTTCGCCGGGTGCTGCATGCGCGCGGCTTCCGATTTCGGCTGAATGTAAAGAATGTCCCTGGGTGCCCTGACCTCGTGCTCCCTAAGTACAGCGCGCTCGTCTTCGTGCATGGCTGCTTCTGGCATCGCCATGAGGGCTGCCGTTACACCACCACCCCGTCGACACGCCTGGAGTTCTGGCAAGCGAAATTCGAGGCGAATGTGGCGAGAGACAACGCCGTTCGCTCCACACTTCTCTACGACGAATGGCGCGTTGCAATAGTGTGGGAATGCGCGTTACGAAAGCTGGATCAAGCCACAGCATCGGCTGAACTCCTGTCCGCTTGGCTGATGTCGAGCGAAAGTCAGATCGAGATCGGGGAAAAAGACGCACATTAGCCCTGACCGGGGCACCCGCGCAGATATTCTGATCAGCCGATATAGCATGCTCAGAATGATCTATGGTTGGCCGCCGAAGCTGGGCCATGTGAGCCCAGAAAACTGGACATTTCAGAGTTAGATTTTTCCGCACGATAACGGGACGAGAGCCTCGTTTAGCGAAGGCTAGCCGGGCCGACGGGTTTAACCTTCTTAGGCCGGAAGCTTCAGCCTGTCGGAGTAATGACCTCGACGGTGAAACTTAGCATAGCTTCACTCGGCACATCGCCAATGCGTTCCGCTCCTGGGAGGTCAATCAAGGTTGGCTGCTGCGCCCCCCGTTGCACGAGTTAGTGTGACGTTGCCCCCAACTTCTATCCAGCTGTGAGTTCGCTCTGACGGTTGGATTTGCCCTCTCGGGCGTGCGGAGCGGCGGGGGCTGACGCGGCGCCGTTCATGGTGCGGAGCGTCTGATCCCGCCGTGGGTGGAACGTTGAGGCGAAGGCGCTTGGCGTCTGCCATCCGAGCTTCGAGTGCGGCCGGTCGGTGTTGTAGTCGACCTGCCATCGGGCGAGAGCGGCTCTGGCCTGGGACAGGCTGGAGAACAGCGTCTCGTTCAACAGCTCGTCCCGAAGGCGGCCGTTGAAGCTCTCGATGAAGCCGTTCTGCATCGGCTTGCCCGGCGCGATGTAGTGCCACTCCACCCGCGCCGCGTCGGCCCAGCCCAGAATGGCATTGGAGGTGAACTCGCTGCCATTGTCGCTGACGATCATCTTCGGCCGGCCGCGCTCTGCCAGAAGCCTGTCGAGTTCGCGAGCGACCCTCACACCGGAGAGCGACGTGTCCGCCACCAGCGCCAGGCACTCGCGGGTGCAGTCGTCCACGATGGCCAGCATCCGGAAGCGCCGCCCGTCAGTCATCTGGTCGGCGACGAAGTCGAGCGACCAGCGCTCGTTCGGTCGCAGCGGGATCATCATCGGCGCCCGCGTCCCGATCGCCCGCTTGCGACCACCTCGCCGGCGGACCATCAGCCGTTCCTCACGATAGAGCCGGAACAGCCGCTTGTGGTTGACCCGGAAGCCCTCCCGCCTGAGCAGGACGTGGAGACGCCGATATCCGAACCGCAGCCGTTCCTGGGCGATGGCCTTCATCCGCTCACGCAGCGAGGCGTCGTCTCTGCGCGTGGCTCTGTATCTCATGGTCATGCGGCAGAAGCCGGTGGCTTTACACGCCCGCCGTTCGCTCATCCCATGGGCTTCCATGAGGTGGGCGACAGCCCTGCGCTCGGCAGCGGACGTCACCACTTCTTTCCCAGGAGGTCCTTCAGCGCGACGTTGTCCAGCATCGCGTCGGCGAGCATGCGCTTCAGCTTGGCGTTCTCATCCTCGAGCGCTCGCAGCCGTTTAGCCTCCGACACGTCCATCCCGCCGAAGCGAGCCTTCCATTTGTAGATGCTGCCGTCGCTGACCCCGTGCTTGCGACACAGGTCCGACACCGGCACTCCGGCCTCGTGCTCCTTCAGGATGCCGATGATCTGCTCTTCCGTGAAGCGGCTGCGCCTCATGTTCTGGTCCTCTCAGTGAGCCAGAACGAACTTCAATCTGGATTAGCCAGGAGGGGCAACGTCAAGTGCAATCAAAAAGCGCGCAATTGGGCCCTGAACATTGGGACGATTCAGCTAGCTGTCGTCGGTGATCGAGGGACTTGAGCTCTTGCCTTGATTGTATAAATTAGAAGTCGTATCTTCATGCGCGTCGGGTATTCAGAGAAAACAACCCCCGCCTTGCTGGGCACCTGAGTAGGAACTGCGGCAGTGTTAGACGTCTTCCCGCTCCCGATATCTCACCCCATGTATTCTGATCAGCCTCGTCGTTTTAAATAGAGGTGACGAGCCAAGTGTTTACTCGGAGGTGAATTGCGGCGACTTCACAAGGCATCGCTTCGCGCATCAGATAGGCGATGCACAGCACGGGCGCCGTATTCTGTATCTTTCAAGCCCTTTCAGTGCGGTGCTGAGCTGCTACCCGCTTCGCAGCCGATAGACCTGATCCTCTCCCCACCACTTCATCATGCGCACCCGCTCCCCCAATGCTCGCCGCGCGTATAGGCCCCGCGACTGGACCATTTGGGGTTCGGTATACGCGGTGATAGGCTATGGCCTGCCCAGGAGCAGCGGCTCAGCATTGTCAAAGGCGCTTCTCGACCAAGGCTGAAAAACTTAGGGTAGGGCTTGGTTGCGGAGGGCCGGGCTCGAACCGACCGATCTCCGATCCTAATGTTACTCCGGATCGGCGAGGGCCACTCCTCGTCACCGCACCGATTTCCTTGCGCGGATCGCCGATCTTGTCAAGCCTCCGAGCATAGGTCAGAGCTTCTACGGCTTCGTTTTCCGCATCGGAGTAACGTTGGCACTGTCGTTGCCGAGCGCCAGATTCGGAAAGTGCATGCGTATCGTATCCGCTACGTAGGACGGCGCGAGATGAGCTGTTCACCTTGATAGCCAGGTAGCGTGGCGGCGATCCGCTATGGACGCGGGGCGGCGCCCTGGTGCCTTCTCCAGCTACCGTTCATTATTCGGCTCGGAGGCAGCATTATGCTGATTCTAGCGAGGCCCATGGCCGCCGCCATGGATAGGGCCGCTGTCGGTTCTGGAGCAGCAAGAACAGCACATGCGCAGGAGGCGCATCATGACGATCAAGACGAAAGAGGCTGCGGAGCGAATTCGGCGCGCGCGCTTCCATGCTGAAGATGAGCTGGAAGGGCGTGCGAGTGCCAAGAAAATGCTCGCCGAGCTAATCGCGAAAGGGCTCCTCACTTTGTATGCAGAACGGGGGATGGTCAAAGGTCACACCATCTATCCATCTGACCCACAGTTGCCGGCAACAGAACTCGATAGCTGGAGCGAACCGGAAGAGGTCATCGCGGCACGCGCTATATTTTCATCAGTAACGGACTTCGATTTTGAGGACGGAACGCTCCATTCGTTCTCCGACGATACGCGCGTCGTTATCCGGCCAGAGAATCTAGCCTTCCCACGATTGTGGTGGGGGTGTTGCGTCACCATCGAGCTGGAGGGGCTGGCCATTGATCCAGACGAGCTCGACAACGTTCAGATGAAGAAGCGCGCGGGTCGCAAATCACCGTACGACTGGAAGGCTTTCCGAGCAGAGGCTCTGCGCTGCCTGGAGTATCATGGGGGCATCAGCACCAAGGTTGATCCAGGGCCGGATGGGTTTATTCAGGCGCGCCTCGAAGAGGAGATGATCAACTGGTGCCATCGCACATGGGGCAGAGAGCCCGGTGTGGGGACCATCCGCAAATACGTCCAAGACGCCATCGCCGCCTACAACCTCTCAATAATAGATGCAACCTAGGGGAATTATCGTCATTTCCGTCCGACATGCCGGGCAGATTCGAGGACGTTCCCAGACGTGAGCGGCGCGTTGCGCCAAAGCGTCGAGGTGAAGCATGTCAGCCGTCCCGTCCCCCGCCCGGCCGATCAGCGTCCGGCCAGATGACTTCCAAGCAATATACGGCATCAGCCGTTCCCGCGTTTACGAACTGATTGCCGAAGGCGCCTTTCCTGTTCGCAAGGTGGGGCGTTCCACCATCGTCTTCACCGAGGATGTGGAGCGCTACCTCAAGACGCTGCCCACCGGTCTGGACGCGGCACCGGAGAAGGCGACCTCCGCGCGAAAGGCAAAGACCGTGGGAGGTCGCAATGCGTGATGACGGCTGCTGTGGTGGCGCAAAAACCGCCGGCGCGGAAGCATCGACCATGCTTCCCGTCTTCAACAGCGACGAGAGCCATGAAGGCGATATCGTCGACCTGACCGAGCTGCATGCGGAAATCAGCCGCTGGTTCGATGAACATCCCGAGCGCCAGTATCATCTGGTGCTCCCCAACGAGGGGTACTGCGAAGATACTTATTTTGATGTCGGCGGGCGCGGGTACGAAGGCTACCGAGAGATGTCCGAGTCCTACGGCTTCGTCGCGTTCATCCTTTATATCCGCACGGCGCCTCACCAAAATCGGCCTGCCTGCATCTTCAAGACGCACCTGTTCATCCACTCCAGCCTTTCCATGAGCGATGACGACGTCTGTCTGACGCATTTCGCCGGGTCCTTCAGCGATCAATATCTGTACTTCCCGCATCCCAGCTGCATCGATCAAGATCTGTTCTGGAAGCGGCGTGATAAAGATCCAAATAGGCTACGCGAGTTCTTCTGTTCGAAGTTCAGATGATGGAAAGCAGAAAGGGGTCGGGTTCGCGAAATCTGGCCCTTTCAGCGCGCGAGATGATAATGAACACGCCGAATATGCCGGAACAGCTTATGTCTGGCCACTCCCCTCCGACTGATCTTGTCGCACCCGAGGCCATGCAGGAGGCCGCGCTGGCGCACGCGCGTCTCGGCTTCCGCATCTTCCCCGTCTCGCCGAGGGATAAGCGCCCGCTCGTCAAAGGGTGGGGCAGCGCGGCTTCGGCCGAGGAGGCTCAGGTTTCCGCGTGGTGGTCGCGCTGGCCCCACGCGATGATCGGCCTGCCCACCGGCGTAGCCAACGGACTGTGGGTGCTCGACCTGGACGTCGATGTGCAGAAGGGGCTCGATGGCAACACCAGCTTCATGGAACTGGAGGTCGCGCACGGCATCATCGATATCGATGTGTGCGCGACCACGCCTCGTGGCGGCACGCATCTCTTCTTTCGCTGGGATGCCGCTCACCCGGTTCACAATTCGGTTGGTGGTCATGGCGGTGTTGCCCCCGGCATCGATGTGCGGGGCGAAGGCGGGTTCGTGGTCATTGCTCCGTCGGTGCGGGACGACGCCCGAGCCTACGCCTGGGTGAACGCGCCCCTCGGCGAGGCGGATCTGACCGACGCACCTGATTGGCTTTATGCCCTGATGGAGAAGCCGGTCCTCTCCAAGCCGCCGCTCTCGGCCAGAGAGGCCAAGTCCATCTCGTTGTGCCCCGCCCCGACAGACGATCCGTTCATCGATCGCAAGCGCGCATACGCCTTGGCCGCCCTGGAGCGCGAAGCCGAGGCCGTTGCCGCTTCGCCCGAGGGTGGCCGTAACCATCGGCTCAATGTCGCGGCGAATGCCATCGGCAATTTCGTCGGAGAAGAGATCCTCGCCGAGCCGGAGGTGCGGGAAGCGCTGACCGCTGCCGCGCTTCAGGCCGGGCTTTCGGTGGGCGAGATCGGCAGGACGCTGACGAGTGGCCTCAAGGCCGGTAGGGCAAAGCCGGCGCGGTGGCCTCCTGAATGGGCGGAAGAACTGGCCGACATTGAGCGCGGGCGCGCGTTGAGCGTGCGCCTGCTCGCCGGCACGGCGGATAGTGTGCCTGCCATTGGCCCGACATGGGATAATCCCGACCGCTCTCCCCTTGGAGAAGGCCGCCGGCTGGCGCCGCGGTTCAAGGTGGAATGGCTGGGGCCGCAGCTCGCGCAATGGGCTGAGGGGCAGGCTCGCGCCACGTGTGCGCCGGTTGATTATGTCTGCGCCGCCATGCTCGCCCTGATCGGCGGCCTCCTGGGCAACCG
>NCHM01000545.1 GCA_002257205.1 Rhizobiales bacterium 24-66-13
GACCGTGATCAACGGCGGCATCATCAATGCCTATGGCACCAACGCCCGGCTCGGCGCCGGCGAATGGATGGTGGTGGAGGCCGACGAGAGCGACGGCACTTTCCTGAAGCTGCCGGCGGAAGTTGCCATCGTTACCAATATCGACCCCGAGCACCTCGATCATTTCAAGACCTTCGACAAGGTGCAGGAGGCGTTCAAGGCGTTCGTGGAGAATGTGCCGTTCTACGGCTTCGCGGTCATGTGCATCGACCATCCGGTGGTGCAGGCGCTGGTCGGACGCATCGAGGACCGGCGCATCATCACTTATGGCGAGAACCCGCAGGCCGACGTGCGGCTGGTGAATGTGGATCTCAAGGGCGGCGTGACCAAGTTCGACGTCCTGTTCCGCGACCGCAGCGGCGAGACCTTGAGCCGCATCGAGGGCTTCCGCCTGCCCATGCCGGGCCGCCACAATGCGCTGAACGCCACCGCCGCGATCGCCGTGGCGCGCGAACTGGGCGTGCCGGACGCGCGCATCCTGGAGGCGATCTCCCAGTTCGGCGGCGTAAAACGGCGCTTCACCCGCACCGGCGATTGGAACGGCGTCGCCATCTTCGACGATTACGGCCACCACCCCGTGGAAATCGCCGCCGTGCTGCGCGCCGCCCGCGCCGCCAGCGAGGGGCAGGTGATCGCGGTGGTGCAGCCGCACCGCTATTCGCGCCTCGCCTCGCTGTTCGACGATTTCTCCACCTGCTTCAACGATGCCGACCACGTCATCGTCGCCCCGGTCTATGCGGCGGGCGAAAGCCCGATTCCCGGGGCGGACCGGGACCATCTGGTGCAGGGCCTGCGCGCCCATGGCCACCGCAGTGTCACGGCGCTCGAAGGACCCGAGGCCCTGGCCGGGATCGTCAGGGGCCTCGCCAAGCCCGGCGACTATGTGATCTGCCTTGGAGCCGGCACCATCACGCAATGGGCCTATGCGTTGCCCGGCGAGCTGGAGGCCCTCGCTCCGGCGGGCGTGTGAGCCGCAGGCGTTGCACTGCGCGGTAGGACCGGATAGGCAAGCGGCGTTCACGCCCCACCGCCCGTCCGGAGACGAAGATGAACCGCACGCTCTGGATCGCGGTCGGCAGCGTATTTCTCGGCATCGTGGTGCTGGCTCTGAAGAGCGCGGCCTATTGGGTGACCGGCTCTATCGCCTTGCTGTCCGATGCCTTGGAAAGCATCATCAACGTGGCGGCGGCGCTCGCCGCCTTGGTGGCGCTCAAGATCAGCGCCCGCCCCGCCGACGATAATCACCCGTTCGGCCATCACAAGGCGGAATATCTCTCCGCCGTGCTGGAAGGCGTGCTGATCGTGGTGGCGGCGGGCTCGATCCTGCGCGAGGCCTATTTCGGCTTCCTCGACCCGCGCTTTCCCGAACAGCCGCTGAACGGCATGCTTCTGAACGGCGGTGCCACCATCATCAACGCCATCTGGTGCGTGGTGCTGCTGCGCTCCGGGCGCGCCCTGCGCTCGCCCGCGCTGGTGGCGGACGGCAAGCACCTGATGAGCGATGTCGTGACCTCCGTGGGGGTCCTGGCGGGCTTCGTGCTGGTGCCGATCACCGGCTGGCCGGTGCTGGACCCGCTGCTGGCGGGCATCGTGGCGCTCAACATCCTGTGGACCGGCTGGGGCCTGATGAAGGAATCGGTCGGCGGGCTCATGGACGCCGCGCCGCCGCCGGATGTGGTGGCCGCCATTCGAGAACTGGTCTCCACCCATGCCGACGGCGCCCTGGAGGCGCACGACCTGCGCACCCGGCATGCGGGCCGCATCACCTTCGTGGAATTCCACCTCGTCGTGCCCGGCAACATGACGGTGGCGGCCGCGCACGAGATTTGCGACCGCATCGAGCGCGCCTTCGCCGAAGACATGGACCACGCCATCGTCACCATCCATGTGGAGCCGGAGCAAGAGGCAAAGCATCGCGGGGTGGTGGTGCTCTGAACGGGCGGGGCGATCCGCCGGTTGGCTTTCGCGCCGCGCCGTTCTAAACGCTCCCCATGTCCGCGACCTCGCCCTTTCCCGACCTCGTGCCCGAACTGACGGCGCGCCTGCCCGATCTGCGCGGCCGCCTTTCGGCCAATGCCGCCCTTGCCGACCTCACCTGGTTCCGGGTTGGCGGGCCGGCGCAGGTGCTGTTCGTGCCGGCGGACGAGGCGGATCTCGCCTATGCGCGCGCCCATCTGCCGCCGGAGGTGCCGGTGACAATCATCGGGCTCGGCTCCAATCTGATCGTGCGCGACGGCGGCGTGCCGGGGGTGGTGATCCGGCTCGGCAAGGGATTCGGCGCGCTCAGCGTGGAGGGAACGCGGGTTCTCGCCGGCGCCGGCGTGCCCGACGTGAAGGTGGCGCGCGCGGCGGCCGATGCGGGATTGAAGGGCCTCGCCTTCCTGCGCGGCATTCCCGGCGCGGTGGGCGGCGTGCTGCGCATGAACGGCGGCGCCTATGGCGGCGAGACCAAGGATGCGCTCGTCTCCTGCCGGGCGGTGGACCG
>NCHM01000546.1 GCA_002257205.1 Rhizobiales bacterium 24-66-13
CCGTCCATGGAGCCGAAGAAGGCGCTCTCCTCCTCCAGCTCGCTGCGCCGGGTCTGGGCTTCCTTGTCGGTGATGAGGCCGGCGTTGAGATCGGCGTCGATCGCCATCTGCTTGCCGGGGATGGCATCGAGCGTAAAGCGGGCGCCCACCTCGGCGATGCGGGTCGCGCCCTTGGTGATGACCAGGAAGTTCACCGTCACCAGGATCATGAACACCACGATGCCGATGACGAAATCGCCGCTCATGACGAGCTGGGAGAAGCCGTGAATGATATGCCCGGCCGAATTCACGCCATCGGCGCCCTTGGCCAGGATGAGCCGCGTGGTCGCCACCCCGAGCGCCAGGCGCAGGATGGTCGCGAGCAGCAGCACGGTCGGAAATGCGGAGAAATCGAGCGGCTTTTGAATCCACAGTGCGACCATCAGGATCAGCACCGAAATCGCGATCGACAAGGCAAGTCCGATGTCGATCAAGAACGGCGGGACAGGAACGAACAATACCGCGATGATCGCGATAACGCCGATGGCAAAGCCGATATCGCGCCGTGATTGCGCGGGCAAGGCGCCCCCCGTCCTGACCGGAACGTCAGACATCGTTACAAGCCCCTCCCCCGAGGCAGACATGAAGCGCCAGGCTGAAATTCAGACCTCGGCCGTGTCGTGATAATTTTAGAAGCCGGTGGCGATACGCCCGTAGATGCCTTCCGTGAAGGCGAGGATCTGCGAGCCCATGAAGGATGCGGTGAGCGCGGCCACCACGAGCACCGCGATGATCTTGGGTATGAAGGTCAGCGTGACCTCCTGGATCTGCGTCAGCGCCTGAAGCAAGGCGATGAGGATGCCGACGATCATCGCGGCCGCGACCGCCGGGCCGGCGGCGACGATGATGGTCCAGATCGCGGCATGGACCACGTCCAGCGCATCGGCCTGGTTCATGTCAGGACAGCGTGACGCCGGCGCCGAGGACGAGTGTCGAGCCGTTGGAGAGGGTCGCCACCGGGCCGGCGGAGGTGATCTGCACCGAGGCCACCTGCCCGCTCACGGAGCCGTCGGCCGAAGTCACCGTGCGGCCGAGCGCCCGGTCGGCGGTCTGGAGCGCGGTGGCGGAGAGCAGGGAATCGAGCTTGGAATTGCTCGCTATGCTCTGTTCCACCTGCGAGAAGGACGCCAGCTGCGACATGTAGGCCGTGGAATCCATCGGCGAGGTCGGGTCCTGGTTCTTCAGCTGGGCGACCAGGAGCTGAAGAAAGGAATTATAATCCACGCTCGCCGGCTTGCCGGAAGACGTATTGGCCGTCTGGTTGGTGCTCGCGGCGCCCTGAAGGCCGGAAATCGCTGTCATCTGAGATCCTCCTGCCCCTTCAATGCCCCATGAAGGTTGCGCGAGGCCGACTTCGGCCTCAGGCGGCGCGCGGCGGCAGGGCGCCGCGTCCCAGGATCTCGTCCTCGATCGGGAACAGGGTCCGCAAGGCCCGAAGCGCCTCGAAGGTGCGCCCGCCTTCCATCAGCTGGGCGATCCCGTCCAGCGCCAGCAGCACGGTCGGGTTCGAGAACGAGCCGAACAGCGCCGCCAGCTGCTGGAAGAACAAAGTGCGCGCGGTGGCGGCATTCACCGGGTCGACCAGGATCGCCTGGGCGACGAAATAGAGCTGCCGCAGCGGCGTCGTGGTGTCTTCCACCTGCATGACGTGGCTTTCCAGCAGGAAGGTCACGTCGTTCAGCAATTCCACGGTGACCTTGCGGTCCACCCGCAGCACGGCGCCATTGATGTAGATCTTCTCGCCCGGCCGCAGGCTGATCTGCATCGTCTTGCTCATCTCAGCCCGTCCCGGATGGTCCGGTTGATGTCGATCAGCCCGGCGAAATTCTGCGAGCGATCCTGCACGATCTGGTCGGCCTCCTTCAGCATCCACAGGCCGATGGAAATGAGGTTCGCACGCAGCGCTTCCGCCAGCTCGTTGTTGGGATTGGCGAGATCGCGGATCAGGAACGCCCACAGCCGCTGGAGATATTCCAGCGCCGCGGTCGCCTCGCGCGAATTGGGGCCGGCGCTGGCGGCCACCGTCAGCAGTTCGATCGCATGGTCGAGTGCCATGCGCTCGCGCTCGCGCGTGACGGCGCCCGATTCCTCGAAGATCTCGTCGTATGAAAACCGATACATCGCGCCCTCCTCCGGCTGCTTAGACGTAATTGAGAATGCTCAGTTGCATGAGCTTGGCGGTGGTGGCGTAGGACATCTGGAGCTGCGTCGTCAGCGTATCCATGCGTGTCTTGGCTTCCGCCGGGTCCACCCCTTCCAGGGCGGAAATCTGGGCCTGCGTCGCCCCCACCACCTGGATCATGCTCTCGTTGGAGGTGGCGACGCGCTGCTCGGTGACGCCGAGTGCCGCCTGGGTGTCCGTGACGCCGGTAATCGCCGCGCCCACGACGATGCGCGCCTTGTCGAGCACCACCTGAAGCGTGCTCGCCGACATCCTGCCGATGCCGAGTTCGCCCACCATGGCATAGGCCATGGCGAG
>NCHM01000547.1 GCA_002257205.1 Rhizobiales bacterium 24-66-13
ATAGCGCTGCTGCACGTAATGGATCACCTCGTCGCGGCGCTCCTGGCAGAAATCCACGTCGAAGTCCGGCATGGACACGCGATCGGGGTTCAGGAAGCGCTCGAACAGCAGGCCGAAGCGCAGCGGGTCGAGGTCGGTGATCTGGAGCGAATAGGCCACCAGCGAGCCGGCGCCCGAACCGCGCCCCGGTCCCACCGGAATATCGTGCGCCTTCGCCCATTTGATGAAGTCCGACACGATGAGGAAGTAGCCGGGAAACTTCATCTTGGTGATGATGGACAATTCGTAGGCGAGGCGCTGCTCATAGACGGCGACCTCCAGGCCGGGCGCCGGCCCATGCTTGGCAAGGCGGGCGACAAGCCCTTCCTGCGCCTGCCGCTCCAGCTCCGCCGCCTCTTCCGCGAGCGGATCGCCATCGCCGCCGCCGGTGGTGAAGCGCGGCAGGATCGGCTTCACCGTGCGCACCCGGTAGGCGCAGCGCTGGGCGATTTCCACCGTGTTCGCCGTCGCCTCGGGCAGATCGGCGAACAGGGTGAGCATTTCCTCGCGGGTCTTGAAGCGATGGTCCGGGGTCAGGCGCGGGCGCTCGCCATCGGCCACCACCCGGCCCTCGGCGATGCAGCCCAGCGCATCATGGGCCTCATAATCGCCGTGCGAACCGAAGAACGGCTCGTTGGCGGCCACCAGCGGGAGCGCGCGGGAATAGGCCAGCTCCAGCAATTGCGGCTCGACGATGCGCTCGCGCTCCATGCCGTGGCGCTGGAGCTCCACATAGAGCCGGTCGCCGAACATCTGCGCCAGCATGTCGAGCCGCTCGGCGGCAAGGTCGCCATGCCCGCCGGCAAGTGCCCGGTCGATGGGGCCATTGGGGCCGCCGGTGAGCGCGATCAGCCCCTCGTTCGCCTCGCGCAGCCAGTCGAGCGAGATGCGCGATTCCTCGTCGCTCGGCGTCTCCATGAAGGCGCGGGAGACCAGCTTCATCAGGTTGCGCCAGCCGATCTCGCGCGCGGCCAGCAGGACTAGGCGCGGCTTCTTGGGCGGCAGGGCGCCGCGCGGGCCGGGCGCTTCCACGAGGTCCACCGCCAGCGAACATCCCATGATCGGCTGAATGCCGGCGCCCGCCATTTTCTCCGAGAATTCCAGCGCGCCGAACAGATTTCCGGTGTCGGTCAGCGCCAGAGCGGGCTGGGAATCGGCCTTCGCCAGATCGGCCAGCTTGCCGATCGAAAGCGCGCCCTCCAGCAGGGAATAGGAGGAATGGACGTGGAGATGGACAAAGCCGGGAGTGCGCATGGATCTTCCAGGGGGCGATACGCGCGGACGCCGCGCACGAGTCGCAATGTCGTATCGTACCCCAGATGGGACGCTCGGCGAGCCGCAGCAAGTTCAACTTTCCATTTGCCTCCAACGCATGATCCACGACAGTTCCCCGCGCGTTTCCTGAACGGGGCATCACCATGCGGGGCTTCATCGGCAGCTGGCAGTTCTGGGCGCTCGGCGCGGCCGTGTTCGCGGCGCTCACCGCCATCTTCGGCAAAGTGGGGGTCAGCGCCGTTCACAGCGATCTGGCAACCCTCATCCGCACAATCGTCATTCTCGCCATCATCTCGCTGATGGTCGTCGCGGGGAACGCCTGGCAGCCGCTCGACACCATCTCCTCCAAAACCTGGCTGTTCCTGGTTCTTTCGGGCGCCGCCACTGGCGCCTCCTGGCTGTGCTATTTCCGCGCCCTGCAGATCGGCGAGGCGGCGAAGGTGGCGCCGCTCGACAAGCTCAGCGTCGTGATGGTGGCTGTGTTCGGTGCGCTGTTCCTCGGCGAGCGGCTCTCGCTCATAAATTGGGCGGGCGTCGCGCTGATCGCCGCCGGCGCCATCCTTGTCGCCCTGCGCTGACCTGCCGGGCGGCGCGACCCGCCAGAGCAAAGGCCTGTCCCGGGCGAGGCGGCGTGCGGCCGAAATCGGCGCCGAACTTTCACCGAATTCGCGGCTTCATCGGGCGGAGGAGCGCCGCGATGCGCCCCTAAACCGAAGTTTCTCCGCGCTAAGTTATTGTTTCACGTGAAACATTTTGCGCGGGGCGCCTAGTCCAGCTCGACAATCCGACCGTCTATCACCGTGACTCGCCGATGCATGCGCGCCGCCAATTGCAGATTATGCGTGGCAATGATGGCGGCGACCCCGGTGGCATGGACCAGTTCGGCGAGAGCGGAGAACACATGGTCCGAGGTCTTGGGATCGAGATTGCCGGTCGGTTCGTCCGCCAGCAGCAGGCGCGGCGCATTGGCGAGGGCGCGGGCGATGGCGACGCGCTGCTGCTCGCCGCCGGACAGTTCGGACGGGCGATGGGTGAGGCGATGGCCGAGGCCGAGATAGCCCAGCAGATCCTTCGCCCGCGCGGCGGCGTCCTTCTTTGAGAGGCCGCGGATCATCTGCGGCATCATCACGTTTTCCAGCGCCGAGAATTCCGCCAGCAGATTATGGGATTGATAGACGAAGCCCACATGCACCCGCCGCATG
>NCHM01000548.1 GCA_002257205.1 Rhizobiales bacterium 24-66-13
GGGGCATCCACCAGCACGAGATCCATCTGTCCGGCGAGGTCGGCGAGCACGTCGGCATCCCCGCGCGGCGCGCGGATCTGCACATTGCGCACCCCGGCACGCGCAAGCCGCTCGTGGATCGGCTTCAGGCGGCGGATGTCGGAATCATGGGCGTAGAGCTGGCCCTTATTGTCCATGAGGGCGGCGAATTCGAGCGTCTTGCCGCCGGCGCCGGCGCACAGATCCAGCACCTGCGAACCGGGCAGGGGGCTCGCGAGGATGGCGGCGATCTGCGATCCCTCGTCCTGAACCTCCACTTCGCCCTTCACGAACGCGCCCTCCGAGGTGAGAGGCGGGGCCTTGCCCTCGGCGTCGAGAATGATGCGCAGCGACAGCGGCGACCATTGGCCCGGCTGGGGCGAAAGATGGGAGAGCTCGGCGAGTGCGGCGTCCGCCGTGGATTTCAGCGTGTTGACCCGAAGATCCAGCGGGGCGCGGGAGGCGAGCGCGCGACCCTCCTCCACCCGGTCCTCGCCGAACACGACGTTCAGATAGGGATCGAGCCATTGGGCGTAATCGCCTTTGACCCAGGGGGCGGCCCCCTCAAGGCTCGGGTTGGCGAGGCGGGCGGTTTCCTCCGCGCTCAGCGGCGCGGGGGCGAAGCGGGCGCCGTCGCACAGGCGCGAAATGGCGTCGAGATCGAGCCCGCGCATCACCGCGAGCGTGCCGAGCACCAGGGCGCGCGGCGTGTCCGCGCCCATCACGTGCGCGGCCGAGGCGCGCCGGCGCAAGGTGTCGAACACGAGGCCGGAAATGGCGGCCCGATCGCCCGAGCCGGCGAAGCGGTGGGCGAGGCCCCATTCCTTGAGGCTGTCACCGGCGGGACGGCGCTTTGCGGCGATATCGCCGAGCACCTCGATGGCGGCGGACAGGCGGGCTGAGGGGATCAATTCAATCAGGTCCTTGGGGCGAGGGGGAAGGCACCGGCTTTCACCTGGGCCTCGAAATGATCGAGCGCGGCGGCGAGCCGTTCGTCGATCACGTGCAGATATTCCGTCCAGTCTTCATAGCGGGACAATTCGGTACGCCCGTCGCTGATGCCGCGCAGGCCCACCAGCGGCACGGCGAAGCGCTGCGCGGCGCGCAGGACTGCGAAGGTCTCCATGTCCACCATGTCGCAGGAAATGGCATCATAGGCCGCGCCGGAAATGATCGCGCCGCCGGTGGAGAGCGAGGCGGCCGCGATGCCGGGAATCTGGTGGGGAATTTCCACCAGGGCCGGCAGGTCGAGAAACGGCGTGCGCCCCTTCTCGAAACCCAGCGGGGAAGCGTCCATGTCGCGATAGGCGAGGTGCGACACCTGATAGATGCCGGCATGCTCCAGCGCGCGGGCGCCGGCCGAGCCGAGCGTGAACACCAGGTCGGGCAAAGCGTCGGCGGCGGCGAGGTGGGCGAGGGCATGGGTGGTCGTCATCGCCGCCTCCACCGGCCCGACGCCGGTGATCAAGGGATCGATGCGCGCGCGCAGATGCGGCCCGTATTCCATCTGCGTCGCCATGACGAACAGGATTTCGAGATCGCCAACGGCGCGGACGTGGCGGGACGGGTCTTCCATCGCAAGGCAATCCAGGAAATGCGTGAGCCGCACTCCTCGGCTGGCGCGGCGATCCTGTCAATCACCCGGGCCTCACACATTGAGCAGGATCGCCAGCGCGAACAGCACCCACATGATGGCCAGCGCAATGGCGCCCACCGCATAAGCGGAGAAGCGGACGGACAGCGGGTTCGACGTGGTGAAGACGAAGGCATGGACGATGCGCGAGATCACGAACACCCAGGCGAGCACCACGAACACGATGTCCGCCTTGCGCGTGAACAGGGCCAGCACCGTGATCACATAGAACAAGACCGGCAGCTCGAACTGGTTCGAGAATGCATTGGCGAAGCGCTGGGCGCGCGGGGGATAGGTGCTCGTATCCTCGGCGGCGGCGGCACGGGAGACTTCGCCGCTGGAGAGGGCGCGCATGCGCACCGGCAGCAACGCGAACAGCAGCAGGAAGGTGAGGCCCACTTCCACGAACAGGGGCAGCAGGATCATGGCGACGGTCATGGATGGGCCTTTCACGTGCGTACGGCGGGGGAGGGGACGCCGGTTGCGCCTCCATTGCACCGCTCATGGTGAGGAACCTCGAGCACGGCGGCACGTTCCATCCTGGAACAGGAAACCCAGCCATGCCCGCCTTATCTTCTCCGGCCTCTTCGTCCCCGGCCCAGCCCTCGAGCGGACCCGACGCACGACAGGTGGAACGCGGCCGCGCCCCACGCCCGTTCTTCACGCGCTTGGCGCAGGAGGTGTCGCGCTATGCCGGCAAGCCCGCGACCTTCGTGTGCGCGGTCGCCATCATTCTCGTGTGGGGCGCGACCGGGCCGCTGTTTGGCTACAATGATACCTGGCAGCTGATCATCAACACCTCCACCACCATCGTCACCTTCCTGATGGTGTTCCTGATCCAGAACAGCCAGAACCGCGATACC
>NCHM01000549.1 GCA_002257205.1 Rhizobiales bacterium 24-66-13
CGCGTTTTTGGCGATGAAGATCACCTTCATCAACGAGATCGCGGACCTGTGCGAGGAGGTCGGGGCGAACGTGCAGGAAGTGGCGCGCGGGATCGGGCTCGACAATCGCATCGGCGGGAAGTTCCTGCATGCGGGGCCGGGCTACGGCGGGTCGTGCTTTCCGAAGGATACGCTGGCACTGACGCGCACCGCGCAGCAGGCGGGCACGCCGCTGCGGATCATCGAGACGGTGGTCGCGGTGAATGATGTGCGCAAGCTTGCGGTGGGTAAGAAGGTGATCCGGGCGCTGGGCTCCGACCCGCGCGGCAAGACGGTGGCGGTACTTGGGCTGACGTTCAAGCCGAATACCGACGATATGCGGGAGAGCCCTGCGATCGCGATCGTGAACACGCTTCTGGACCGGGGTGTGAAGGTGCGGGCCTATGACCCGGAGGGGATGGAGGAAGCCAAGAAGGTGCTTCCCGCGGGCGTGCACTACGGCACGGGTCCATATGAGATCGCGGCGGGGGCGGACGCGATCGTGATCGTGACGGAATGGGACGCGTTCCGTGCGCTGGACTTCGCCAAGCTGAAGGCGATCATGGCGCAACCTGTGCTAGTGGACCTGCGCAACATCTACCGTCCCGACGAGATGGCCGACCTCGGCTTCACCTATGACAGCGTCGGGCGCCCGGGCAAGCATGTGGGCGCAGGGGCCGCCAACGCCGCGGAATGAACAGCGCTTTGCGGCCAAGGATATGAGCGCCGGCGGTCCGCCCCCGTTCTGCGGGCGGACGATCGACGCCCGTGGATTCTTCTGAAAATGAAAATCGAAACGCGGGGCAGGGCTCGTTGGCGCGCTCTTTGGCTCGGCGCCCGACCGGTGCTTGGACTGGTGCCGTCAGGCCGGGAGACGCGCCATCCGGTGCAATACGGCAATATATAAATCGCAGAAGAGATATTATGGAACTATCTTCAATGGTGGGAATGGGGCTTGAGGCTGACAAGCTGACAATTTGAGGTTGGCTAACCCGGTCCCCGTGGATGATCCACACAAGAAAGCCGGTACCGCTGGCGGCACCGGCCTTGATCTTCCGGCCCTGGGTCAGAGAGCGCCGGTCAATAGCGCCACGCCCGCAAGTGAAATGGCGGCACCCGCGCCGCGCACCCAGGCTTGGCCCGAGGTTTCACCGAGCCGGCCAATGGCAAAGCCAAGGCCGAGGCCGGCGAGATGCAGCAATGCGGTGGCGAGCATGAAGCCGAGGCCATAGGACAGGCCGCCGGCGGTCTCGGGCATTTCGGCGCCGTGGGCGTGGCCGTGGAAGACCGCGAACATGCCAACAAGGCCCATGGCGAAGGCCAGCGGCGCCTTCACGCCCATCGCCACCGCGGCTCCCAGAACGACCACCGACAAGGCGATGCCCGTCTCCACATAAGGCAGGTCGAAGCCGCTCATGCCGAGCGCGCCGCCCACCGCCATCAAGGTCACGAAGCTGGCGGGCAGCAACCAGATGGCGCGCCCGCCCATCTGCCAGGCAAGAATGCCGACCGTGACCATGGCCAGCACGTGGTCCAGGCCGGTCACGGGGTGCATGAAGCCGTGCACGAAGCCGTGCGTGGCTCCAACGCCGGTATGGGCGAAGGCCAAAGAAGGCGCCAGGGCCAGGGCGCCGGCGATTGCGAGGACACGAAAGGCGGGACGGGTCATAAAGCCACTCTCCTGAAGGACGGGTTCATCTTTGGTGGATGGGTCGCAACGCACAAGTCATCAAGCTCAACAGATCCGGGGCAATTGATCGCCCACCAGCATGTCCACGATGCGCTCGCCGCCGAAGCGCGTTTCCATCACGACGCGGCCGGGCCGTTCCGCCACCACGGTGCCGATGGCGACAGCCCCCTGCCCCAGGGGATGCAGATGCCATGCCGAAAGCGCGGCCGTGGCCTCCTCGGCCGGGACCACCGCGATCAGCTTGCCCTCATTGGCGAGATAGAGCGGGTCGAGGCCGAGAATTTCGCAGAAGCCGTTCACTTCGGGGCGGATCGGCAGATCCATTTCGCGCACCCGCACGCCCACCGCGCTCGCCTCGGCCAGTTCGTTGAGCACCGCCGCCGCGCCGCCGCGCGTGGCGTCCCGCATCATTCGAACGCCCGGCGCCGCCGTGATTAGAACATCCACAAGCTCGTGCAACGGCGCGCAATCGCTGGCGATCGTGGTTTCGAGCGCGAGATCGCCGCGGGCGTTCAGGATGGCCGCCCCGTGGTCGCCGAGCAGGCCGTTCACCAGCACCACGTCGCCCGGCCGCGCACGGTCTATGCCCACATGGAGGCCGGCCCGCACCACGCCGATGCCGGTGGTGGTGATGAAGAGCTTGTCGCAGGCTCCGCGCGCGACCACCTTCGTGTCGCCGGTGACGATGGAGACGCCGGCCTCGGCCGCCGCGCGCGCCATGGAGGCGACCACCGCGCGCAGGGTCTCGACCGGCAATCCTTCCTCGATGATCACCGCGCACGACAGCGCCACCGGCCGCGC
>NCHM01000550.1 GCA_002257205.1 Rhizobiales bacterium 24-66-13
TTTGGTCCTCGTCATCGAGGGTCTTTGCCTCGCCGCCTTCCCGGCGGCGTGGCGCAGCGCCATCAAGGCGGTGCTGCAAGCGCCGGAAACGCCGGTCCGCATTGCCGGGCTGGTGGCCGGGGCGGTGGGGGTGGTTCTGGTCTGGCTGGTCCGCGGATAAACTGCGCGCCCCAGTTGACGCGGCGTCGCGTTTCCGCCGCATTGGCAGGCGAGGCCTAAGGGCCACCGCCGTTTCATGCGGCTTTGCCTGGGTATTTGTTTTACCCCGCCCCTGAGGAGAGGCCATGTCCGCTCGTTTCATGTCCGCTCGCCTTCTCGGCGCGCTGAAGATACCGCTGCTTGCAGTGGCGCTGAGCGCCCCGCTCGCCTGGTCGGCGCCGACGCTCGCAGCTCCGGGCAAGGGTCCCGATACGGTCGCCGACGTGGCTGAAAAAGTCATGGACGCGGTGGTGAACATCTCCACCTCGCAGAATGTGGCGGCCTCGCGCAGCGTGCCCACCCCGCAGTTGCCGCCGGGATCGCCGTTCGAGGATTTCTTCGACGAATTCTTCAAGCGCCGCCAGCAGCAGGACGGCGACCAGAATGGCGAGCGCGACGGCGGGCGCGGTCGCAAGGTTTCGTCCCTCGGTTCCGGCTTCGTCATCGACCCCTCGGGCCTGATCGTGACCAACAATCACGTGATCGCCGATGCCGACGAGATTTATGCCAATTTCAATGACGGCTCGAAGCTCAAGGCCGAACTGGTCGGGCGCGACACGAAGACCGACCTCGCGCTGTTGCGGGTGAAGCCCGACAAGCCGCTGACCTTCGTGAAGTTCGGCGATTCCGACAAGATGCGGGTCGGCGACTGGGTGATGGCCATCGGCAATCCGTTCGGCCTTGGCGGCACGCTGACGGTCGGCGTCGTCTCCGCGCGCAACCGCAACATCAATGCCGGCCCATACGACAATTTCCTCCAGACCGACGCCGCCATCAATCGCGGCAATTCCGGCGGTCCGCTGTTCGACATGGATGGCGAGGTCATCGGCATCAATACGGCGATCATCTCCCCCTCGGGCGGTTCGATCGGCATCGGCTTCGCCGTTCCTGCATCCACCGCCACGCCGGTGATCGCCCAGCTCGAACAGTTCAAGGAAGTGCGCCGCGGCTGGATCGGCGTGCGCATCCAGAGCGTCAGCGACGAAATCGCCGAGAGCCTCGGCCTCGGTAAGGCCCGCGGCGCGCTGGTGGGCGGCGTCAACGACGGCGGACCGGCCGCGAAAGCCGGCCTCAAGGCCGGCGATGTCGTGGTGCGCTTCGACGGCAAGGACGTGAAGGAAATGCGCGACCTCCCCCGTCTCGTCGCCGATACGGCGGTGGATAAGGAGGTGGATGTGGTGGTCGTGCGCAAGGGCAAGGAAGAAACCCTGCGCCTGAAAATCGCGCGCATGCCCGACGACGAGAAGGCCGCAGCCGCGGCCAAGGCGCCTGGCGCCGATACGGCGAAGCCCGAAGCCAAGAAGTCGCTCGGCCTCGAACTTGCGCCCATGAGCGAAGATCTGCGCAAGCGCTTCAAGATCAAGGACACCGTCAAGGGGGTCGTGATCCTGAACGTGGACCGCAATTCGCCCGCCGCTGACAAAGGCCTCAAACCCGGACAGATCGTGGTTGAAGTGGGCCAGGAAGCGGTCTCCAGCCCCGAAGATGTGCAAAAACGCGTCGAGGGGCTGAAGAAGGACGGCAAGAAATCCGCCCTCCTGCTGATTTCCGATGCCGACGGTCAGGTCCAGTTCGCGGCCATCCCGCTGAACTGAGCTGAAGCCTCGGGAATCGAAAGGCCCGGACACGCCGGGCCTTTTTACTCGCATAGTTTGCGGACCAGTTCAGGCGCTGCGGATTTCCTCGGCCGAATAGCCTTGGAGATACAACAGCGCGGTGAGATCGCCATGGTCGATGCGGGCATGGGCCGCCTCCGCCACCTTCGGCTTGGCGTGGAAGGCAACTCCAAGCCCGGCCTCGCCCAGCATGCCGAGATCGTTCGCGCCATCGCCCACCGCGAGGGTCTCGGACGGGGAAAGATGCAGCCGGTCCCGCAGCTCGACGAGGGACGCGGTCTTGGCATCGCGACCCAGGATCGGCTCCTCCACCAGACCCACGAACAGGTCCGCCTCGACCACGAGCCGGTTGGCGCGATTCTCGTCGAAACCGAGCAGCCCTGCCACCGCGGTGGTGAACAGGGTGAAACCGCCGGACACGAGCGCGGTATAAGCGCCGTTCGCCTTCATGGTAGCGACCAGCGCGGCGCCGCCGGGCGTGAGCGAAATGCGGCTGCGCAGGACCTCGTCCACCACGTCAACCGACAGGCCCTTCAGCAGGGCCACGCGTTCGCGCAGGGCCGGTTCAAACGCGATCTCGCCGCGCATTGCCCGCTCGGTGATCGCCGCCACATGGGCCTTGATGCCGATCACATCCGCGAGCTCGTCGATACATTCCTGGCCGATCATGGTGGAATCCATGTCGGCG
>NCHM01000551.1 GCA_002257205.1 Rhizobiales bacterium 24-66-13
TGTCGCAGGTTTATTTCCCCGCCTTGGCCAGCAGCGCGCGCAGCGTCTCCCGCCCGCCGCCCCATTGCACATCCGCGATGCGCCAGCCGGCGCCGGTGCGCACCACCTTGTAGACGATCGACTTGGTCTCGTCGAAATTCAGGAATTGCGCCGTCACCAGCGCCTCGCCGCGCGAGACCGTCTTGGTCTGGTAGGTGACCGGGGAGAGTTCGAAATCCTGCCCATCGATGAAGGGGTCGAAATCGAGGTGCGGCGCGGCCCGCTTGGCGTCCGCCACCATCAGCTTCGCCAGGGCCGGGTCGAAATAGGACTTCGCGGTCGCGGGATCGCTATAGTCGAAGCTCACCACCGTCTCCGGGGCGGTGTCGAAATAATGCTGGTAGAGCGCGCGCACCACGGCATCCGGCGTCTGGTCGGGTTGGCCCCCTTGGGCCGAGGCGGGCGTGGGCTTGGCGCCCTGCGCCGCCGCGGGAACAGCGTGCGCCCAGGCCGCGACCAGAACGGCGGCCATCACCAGCAGGGCGCGCCCCGCCATTGCCGTCATGCACCGCCCGACGCCCCGTGCGCCGCCATTCCCCGTTTCGCCCATCGCGTCCCCACCCATGGCGTCCTGCCCCCCATCGCATTCTGCGTCATTTCGGCCCGGTTCGCGGCGGGTTTCGCCCTGCCGGCGGGCCAGCGGTCTCTTGCTCGCCCTAATTCCCGTTGACAAGTGGCAAGACGGCTCTGTTTTCGCGCCGATTCAGCTACACTCGAATTTCATGTACGCCTTGAAGCAACGCCCGGCCGAGACTGGACCCATCGAAACGGCAACGCAGCGCCTGCACGCCGCGCTTGATGCCTTGACCGACGCCCTGGAGCGGCGGCGCGATGCCGATCGCCATCAGCAGGCCTTGCTGGCGCAGCTCCATGCCATGGGCAATGACCGCGCCCGCCTCGCCGAGGAGCTGGACGGCGCGCGCGAGAAGGTGGCGGAGCTGGGCGAGGTGGCCCAGGAGGTCACGCGGCGCCTCGATGTGGCCATGAGCACGATCCGCGACGTGCTCGCGACCCACGGCGGATAATATGGCGCAAGTCAGCGTCACCATTGCCGGCCGCTATTATCGCATGGCCTGCGACGAGGGACAGGAAGAGCACCTCATCCGCCTCGCGCGCGACATCGACAGCCGCATCGCCCAATTGCGCACCGCCTTCGGCGAGATCGGCGATCAGCGCCTCACCGTCATGGCCGCTGTCACCATCGCCGACGAACTGGCCGAGGCGCGCAACCGCATCCGCGCGCTGGAAAGCGACATTGAGGGCCAGCGCGATGCCCGCGCCTCCGCGCTCGCCCGCATGGAGGCAAGCGAGGAAGCCGTCGCCCGCTCCATCGACGAGGTGGCCGAGCGCCTGGAAAAGCTCGCCCGCGAAGTCGGCCCGGCGCCCACCGCCAATGTCGGCATGGGTTAGGACGGATCGGTTTCCTGGTCCGGCGCGGCGGTTCGGGCGTGGCGCGCGGTTTTGTTATCTGGGTAAATTTCAAACCGCCTCTGGCGCGCGGGGCGCGGCGGGCCTACATTCAATTGGCGGGGCTGTGGGGTTCGTTAGGAGAACATTCCCCGGGGCCTTATCGATCCTTAAGGGAGCTGTTCCTGACCTCGCCCCTGGGCTTGGACACACGGCGCCCACCTACGCTGTAGGTTTCCCGGGATCGACCTCCGACGGCTTTTGCGGCTCCGCACATGATCTTTTCGCCTTCCGCTTCCCGACCTTCCCCGTCAGGCACGAGAGCCGTCGGCGCGGATGATCCCGCGTCGAAACAGGACGCGGCTGCTCGGCAGGAAGAAAAGGCGGCCCTGCGCCGCACGGCGCTCGCCCGCCGCACCGCCATGGGAGAAGAGGCACGCTCCCACGCCTCCCAGCGCGCCGCGCTCCACGCCATGTCGCTGCTTGAAGACGTGCGGGGCCATTCGGTCGCCGTGTTCGCGCCGTTCCGCGATGAAATCGACACCGCCCCGCTCGCCGCCTTGCTGTGGGATGCAGGCGCGATCGTCGCCTTGCCGGTGGTGCTGAGCCGCGACGAACCCTTGCTGTTCCGCCGCTGGCAGGCGGGCGACGTGCTTGAGCTTGCGGGCGCCTATCGTATCCCCACCCCTTCGTCCGACGCGCCGGAACTGGTGCCGCAGGCGCTCATGGTGCCGCTCGCGGCGTTCGATGGGCGCGGCTACCGCATCGGCTATGGCGCGGGCCATTACGACCGCACGCTTGCCGGATTGCGCGCGCGCGGCCCGGTGCGGGCCTTCGGCTATGCGTTTTCCTGCCAGGAAGTGCCCGAGGTGCCCGAAGAGCCCCATGACGAGAGGGTGGACGGGATGATAACGGAGGCGGGGCTTTTTCTCTGCGGCGGTTGATATGCGTATTCTGTTCCTGGGCGATGTGGTGGGCCGGCCCGGCCGCGAGGCCCTGACCTCCCGCCTGCCGGGCCTGATCGCCCAATGGCAATTGGATCTGGTGGTGGT
>NCHM01000025.1 GCA_002257205.1 Rhizobiales bacterium 24-66-13
GGGTGCAGGTCATACGCTGGGCGCAGGCACAGTTTCCGGTGCTGCTGCCCGGTGGCGTCGTCGACAGCCATCCGCTGATGGCTCCTCCGGCCAGACGAGCCACACTGCCATGAACCGTACCGTCGACATAAGCGGCATCGCCAAGCTCTACGGCAAGGTCGAAGCCGTCACGGACGTGTCCCTCACCTTGCACGAAGGCCAGACCGTCGGGCTGGTCGGCCACAATGGCGCCGGCAAGACCACCCTCATCAAGCTGATGCTGGGCCTGATCCGGCCGAGCGCGGGCACCGTGCGGGTACTGGGCGAAGACCCCGCCTCGGGAAATTTCGAGGTACGTCGCCGTCTGGGATATCTGCCGGAAAGCGTATCCTTCCATATGGCGCTCACCGGGCGCGAGACGCTTGCCTTCTATGCCCGGCTGAAGCGGGTCGATCCTGCCTCCACCGCTCCACTGCTCGAGCGGGTAGGGCTCGCCGTCGCGGCGGCCGACCGTCCCGTGCGCACTTATTCCAAGGGCATGCGCCAGCGGCTCGGCCTCGCGCAGGCACTGCTCGGCGAGCCGCGCATCCTGCTGCTGGACGAGCCGACCAGCGGCCTCGACCCGGCACTGCGGCGGCATTTCTACAACCTCATCAGCGATTTGCGCTCGAAAGGAACGGCCGTGCTGCTCTCCTCGCACGCGCTCACCGAGCTGGAGGGGCGCACCGACCGCGTCATCATCCTCAATGGCGGCGTCAAGATCGCCGATGGCACGCTGGACGAGTTGCGCCGCATCGCGCGCTTGCCGACCCGCATTCGCATCCGCCTCGCCAATGGCGGAACAACAGGCGACCCGACCGGCGGCGACAGCCGCTGGCATGTCATGGATGACGGGATGCTGGAGACCGAGGCGGAACCGGGCGGCAAGATCGAACTCCTGCACCGTCTCACCGCAAATCCGGCGCGCATTGCCGATATCGGCCTTGTGGAGCCGACGCTGGACGACCTCTACGCCCACTTCCTGAACGCGGGAGGAAACGCCCGATGAGCAACATCCTCATCATCGCCCGCAAGGAGATCCGCGAGGGCCTGCGCAATCGCTGGGTGCTGGCGACCACGCTGCTTTTGGCCGCGCTCGCCTTGACGTTGAGCTTCCTCGGTAGTGCGCCGGCAGGCAATATCGGGGCGAACCGCCTCGACATCGTCGTCGTCAGCCTGTCGAGCCTGACCATCTTCCTCGTCCCGCTCATCGCGCTGCTGATCTCGCACGACGCCATCGTCGGCGAGATGGAGCGCGGCACCATGCTGCTTCTGCTGAGCTATCCGATCAGCCGGCGGCAGATCGTGCTCGGCAAGTTCCTCGGGCACGTATCGATCCTGGCCTTCGCCACGCTGTTCGGCTACGGCGCGGCGGCGCTTGCTCTCGCCGCCATAGGCGCCGAGATCGACGTGCAAAGCTGGCAGGCTTTTGCTGCCATGATCGGCTCGTCGGTGCTGCTCGGCGCCGTCTTCATCGCCATCGGCCATCTCGTGAGCGCGCTGGCGGCCGAGCGCAGCACCGCGGGCGGCATCGCCATCGGCGTCTGGCTGTTCTTCGTCCTCATCTACGACATGGCGCTGCTGGGTGGGCTGGTGGCGGCGCAGGGACACGCGCTTCCGGCCGGCCTGCTCGACGCGCTGCTGCTCGCCAACCCGACCGACGCCTATCGCCTGCTGAACCTGAGTTCCGGCGCCGCCGGCTCGCTGTCCGGCATGGGTGGCATCGCCCAGCATACGACGCTCGGCGTTCCGGCACTGGTCGGCGCCCTCCTGGTCTGGATGGTCGCGCCGCTCGTTGTCGGAACGCTGGTCTTCTCCCGGAGGGAACTATGAAACTGGCTGTACTTGCATCCGCCCTCGCGGCTGCCCTCCTCCTCGCCGCCTGCAACAGGGACGAGCCGGCCTCCATGCCCGCTCCCTTTGCGCTCACGCAGGAGGCCATGGGCCATTATTGCGGCATGAACCTTCTGGAGCATCCCGGTCCCAAGGGGCAGATAATCCTTAAGGATATCCCCGCCCCGATCTGGTTCTCCTCGGTGCGCGATGCGGTCTCCTTCACCCTTCTGCCCGAGGAGCCGAAGGACATTGCGGCGATTTATGTGTCCGACATGGGCCAGGCTCCGAGCTGGGACAAGCCCGGAGGGGAGAACTGGATCGACGCGCGCACCGCGTTCTATGTCATCGGGAGCGCACTACGCGGCGGCATGGGTGCGGCGGAAGCGGTGCCTTTTGCAACGCAGGAGGCGGCCCGGCAATTCGCCGGCAAGCACGGCGGACAGGTGGTCGGCTTCGCCGATATCCCCGCCGACTATGTGTTGGGCGGCGAGGCGGCCAACCCGGGCGAGGGTTCCGAACCGGCGCTGGAAAAAGGCGGGGGTCCGGAGCATCATCATGGCTGACACTCCCGTGACCGGCCCTATCAGCCGACGCCGTGCCATCGCCATCGTGGCTGCCGCCGCCGGCCTGCCGCTGCTCCCCTTCGTCGACGGCGCCAAGGCTGAGAGCCAAGTCGTCACATGGAAGGGCCAGGCATTAGGTGCGCCGGCAACGCTAATTCTTCATCATCCTGATCGGGCGGAAGCCGAACGGCTGATCCGCGCAGTGAGGGCCGAGGTGGCGCGGCTGGAGGGTATTTTCAGCCTCTACCGTGCCGATTCCGCGCTCTGCGCCCTGAACCGGAGCGGCGCGCTCATGGCACCGCCGGCGGACATGGTGCGGCTCATCGGCATCTGCCGGGATTTCTGGGAACTGAGCAGCGGGGCCTTCGACCCCACCATGCAGCCGCTCTGGGCACTCTATGCCCGCCATTTCGCAGGTGCCAATACTGCTCCGGGCGGGCCCGATCCCCAGAAAATGCAGGAGGCCCTGATGCGCGTCGGCTTCGACGGTGTCCGCTTCAACACCGACCGCATCGCCTTTGCCCGGTCGGGCATGGCACTAACGCTGAACGGCATCGCCCAAGGCTATATAACGGACAGAATTGTCGACCGGCTCCGCGAGGCTGGCATCACCAGCAGCCTCGTTGACATGGGTGAGAACTGCGCAATCGGCCGACAGTCCGATGGCCGGCCCTGGCGGATCGGCCTTGCGACGACGGAGGACGCGGAAAAGCCGGACACCATTCTCCACATCGTCGACCGGGCTGTCGCCACCTCCAGCCCAAGCGGTTTTTGTTTCGACGAAGCGGGCCGGTTCGGCCATATCATCGACCCCCGCACGGGCGCTACCCCCCTGAAATACCGGAGAGTGACGGTCCTCGCCCCCGACGCGGCAAGCGCCGATGCCCTCTCCACCGCCTTCAACCTGATGGAACCGGCGGCGATCAGGGCGATCCTCGCTTCCCAGCCGAAACTCGAGGTCGACCTGGTTTCAGCGAGCGGCGAAAGGACAGCAATCGACTGAACTATTTGTCATCATGATGGCAATCTCGCTCACCATTCGGAAGCTTCTGACGGCTTTGCGGCGGCTATTACTTAGTGTAGGCATCTCCATTTGTGAATCAAAAAGCGTTGCCGATGGTGAATTGCTATCGCGAAGGCATCAATGCAGGTGCGATATTGGGAACAACATTTATTAAACCTGAGCGACGCTACGTAAAATTGGCGCATCGATCTGCATCTGATTGCGCATGTTCGACGTTTGTTTGCTCTGAAGCAATGATCTCCGGCGTCATGACGTGCCATGTTGATCTCCGTTCGGCGAGGTCGAGGAGCTCAGATGGCCATCGATAAGCATAAACTTCCGCTCGTTTATTCCTGCTCTGGCTGCTCAAGCGCCGCGCAAATGGCGAATTATGTAGCGCTGCGCCTCGATCGTGCGGGCGAAGCGGAGATGTCATGTATCGCTGGTGTTGGCGGCGATGTTCCATCGCTCGTGAAGGTCGCTACTTCCGGCAGGCCGATAGTGGCGATCGACGGTTGTCCCTTGCGCTGCGTGCGGCAGAGTCTTGCACGGCACGGCGTCGAGCCGGTGGTGGAAGTCGTGCTGACCAAGCTTGGTGTGAAGAAACGCTTTCACGCAGAATTCGACGAGGAGGAAGCCGTCCACGTCTATCGCAGGATGGTTTCAGCGTTGGCGTCGCTCTCTCCTGCCATGCAACTCCCCGAAAGCCCCGCTTGTTCATAGTGGCAAATACTGGGTCTTAGATCTCCTGGTCGACCGCCCGGAGCGCGGCGGCTCCGGCATTGGCGCAAACGGCGATCTCAACAAAGAGGAGCGCCATCTCCTCGAACACCGTGCGGTCGTTTTCGCCCTCCGTGATCTGATCGAGTTCGGAGAGGAATGTCATCATAGCGATGATGCGGTCCTTGTGGGCGCGGGCCTGGATCAGGTTGCGCCGTGATACACGCCGCCGTTCAAGCGCCGTGAATCGGTCAATAGCCTCAGACAAGGATTGGCGGCAATTGCAATCGAGCTCGACCCGGTTCAGGACGGTCTGCAGGCGATGGATGAAATCCGCGGCGTCGCCTTCAGCCGCGTGCCGGGTGGCGCCCATGGGCGGCCCTCCTTCGGATAAGGTTTCCTGGAGCCATGGCAGGGCGAGCGGGCACTATCATTTTGTATCCCGCTGTATCCCGCGCTGGACCGTGCGAAGCGAGGAATCGCCTTGATGCCGCCATCGGTTCACAGCTCGCGCGAGAAGATCAATGCGTCTGCGCCTCCAGGCTGATGAGGCCGGCGATCGCGGAAGCCAGGACCAATGAATACACTTTCGATCCCGCTCCTTTGTTGCGCTGGAGCAAAGAGCTAGAGCTGTCACCATGGGAGGGATGACGGGTCAGGGGAGGCTCCCACTGGCGCGTCGCACGTCCAGCGATAGTGCAATCCATGGAGGCCTCCGCGCATTAGAGCGAAGGGGGAGTTCATGCGCTTCAGGGAGTCGGCTTTCGTCTATGAGGCCACCGAAATCCATCGGCGAATGCCGGCTGACGGCAAGCCCCCGGCCACGTTGCGCCGGCCACACCCAAACCAAGGCTTGTCCGGTAAGTGGCGCAAGCCGGCCTGCGATCTCAGGTGGCCGCCGGAGTTTGCCTGCGTTCCGCGGTGATGATGCGGCACTCGGCTGCGGGAGGCACCATCATGGCTCCTTGCGCCGGTCCTCTGCCCTTTCGAATCTTCTTTTTCCTGGCCGCCCTGGATGCCGTTGCGGGTGTCGCGATCTGGCCCTGCTCCGCCTTGGGGCTCTGCTCCTATATGCCGGCGGGAAACCCCATTTCGATCTGGCATCGCCAGGAACTTCTCTTCGGCATGATGCCGGCGGTGGTCGCCGGCTTCCTCCTTACCGCTTTGCCACGATGGACCGGATCGCGGGCGGTGTCGCGAGGCACCGTGCGAGCTCTCGCCGGTCTCTGGCTGGCCGGGCGGGTCGCCCACGGCGTGGCGCCATCGATAGCAGGGCCATTGGTGGCGGTGTTCGTCGCCCTATTGGCGCTGATGCTGACTCATCGCGTCATCGCCGCAGGCAACCGCCGAGACATCAAGATCGCCGTGCTCCTCATCCTGTTTTCGGCGGGCGCGGCAAGTGCCGGAAACCTGCCTCTTGAGGCCGAAGGCGAATACGGATCACGCCTCGGCATGGCGGCCGTCCTAGGCCTCCTCATCATTCTCTCCGGTCGCATCGTGCCAAGCCTGACCGCGGCCTATCTCGGCACTTCCAAGAAGCCGTCGCCCATGCGATCGGGGGACATTGTCGAAATTTCCGCGGCGATCGCGGCGTTGATCGGTCTTGGCGCCTGGGTGCTGGCCCCGGTCGCCCAGACGGCAGCCGTAGGATGCGCCCTCGCAGCCGTATGCCAGACCGCCCGCCTGCTGCGATGGCGAGCTTGGCAGGCTGCAGCCAGGCCCGCCATCCTCGTTCTTCATGTCGGATACGGATGGATTCCCGTCGGCTTTGCGCTCCTCGCCGCCCGTTTCCTGCATCCCCGTATCCCCGTGGAGGTGATGGCGGCTCACGCCTGGACCGCAGGTTCCATGGGGTTGATAAGCCTCGGCGTCATGGCGAGCATGATCCGCCGACACACGGGGGCTACGTTTGCGTCGTCGGCGCAAATGTCCGCGGCCTATGCGTTCGGGTTCCTCGCCGCCGTGGCGCGTCTCGCTGCGGACATTCTCGATGGCGCGCGGGCACAGTGGCTCGGATTGGCGGCCATCGCCTGGATTGCCGCCTATATCCTGTTCCTCACAGACTTCAGACAGGGGCCGCTGCGGCGTGGACTGATCGCGCCCCTCCGGTGCCCGATGACAGACTCTGGCGACGATAGATCCTGAGCGGTCCGGCTTGCTGGACGGGCAGACCTCATGGTATCGGGCGAATTCATCGAAAATCTCGCCACCGCGCGCTTGGTCCGGCGTTCTAGCCTGCATTGCCGTCGAGCAACATCGGTAGGTCCGATGGTTCTTGATCGTGCCGTACGGCCATCATAGTTCTATTTGCTACGCGACCTCTGGATGGACCCGTAGGTGATTGTGCCGGATGCGAAAGCTGCCGACGGCGCTCCCAGCCATCCACCGCCAGTTCGTCGAATGACATGAGTGATCCCGCCAGTGGCTACGGCCGGTCCGGCGATCCCATGAGCTGGGCGGCGAGGAAGGCGGTCCAGGCGAGCGCCCAGAGCACTGCCGACGCCACGAGCAGCGCGACATACCCATCCGCCAGCATGGGCGCGGCTGCCCTCGCCACAGCCGCGAGGTTCACCGCCACCAGCGCGAAGCTGCACAGGGACGCGCTCGCCCGCATGCCGACGCCTCGGGTCGTGCTCAGGCGGGCCATGACCGCCATCGTCATGGTGCCGATCGCGCCCGCCGTGAAGACGTGCAGCGCCACGTCCGGCGGAACGAGGGCGAGCGGCTCGGCGGCGAGCGCGGCCAGTCCGGTTCCGACGACGAGCCACAGATATCCGGCATGAAGAGCGGCGACGTCGACCCGCCGTACCAGCCATCCCCGCCAGCGCAGGAGCCGGATGGCCTGCAGGACTGCGGAGGCTCCCATCAGCATGGCGGCCGCCGGCGAGGCCGGGGCGGCGGCCCAGGTGACCAGCGCCGGGAAGATCAGGACGAGCACGAAGACGTCGTAGCGGCCATAGGGCTCCGGCACCTTCTCTCCGCGCGCCGCCAGCGCGTTGCGGGTGAGGCTGGGGAGAAGCCGCCCGCCCACCGCCGAGATCAGCAGCACTGCGACGGCGACCCCGATGCGCGCCAGGGTGGTGGCGAGTTCATGATCCTGCGCGACGAGGCGATGCGCCACTGCGGCAAGCATGAGCACCGGGAACAGCATCAGCCCGTGGTGGGACTGTTTCGGCGGCTTCAGGCGCGCCTCGCGCAGCAGCGCAGCGGTAACGGCGAGGGAGAAGGCGGCGTCGGCAGCGAGCGCGACGGGCAGGGGCGCCACCAGCGGCACCAGCCGTCCGGCGACCCAGATCGCGAAGAGCAACGCAAGTGGTCTTCCCGAGGCCGGAAGCTTGCCGGACCAGTTCGGCGTGGCCGAGAACAGGTAGCCCGCCATCACCGCCGGGAGGAAGCCGAACACCATCTCATGTGCATGCCAGGCCATGGAGGGCATGCCCCCGACCTCAGACACCCCGCTCAGGAACATGAAAACCCAGAGCGGCACGGAGGCGGCGGCGAGCGCGGACGCGCCGACGAACAGCGGCCGGAAGGAAGCGGCGAAGAGCCATCCGGCATTGGTGCGGGCGCGGCTGGCGGCCAGCGAGGGGGAGGGAGGGAGTGACATGGTCGATCCTTTCGGCGCGACGATGTCATGGCTGGGATGCGACGACGTTGCGCGGGCGCAAGCTGACTGAAAGCGCCTCGCGGAATGACCGGCGGAAGGTTCAGATCGCCGTCGAATGGCGGCCCCCGCGGCCGAGATAGGTGTCGAACTCCGCGGCGACGATGCGCGCGATCTCGTGACGGTGCCGCCGGATCGCGATGCGGCTGCCAAGCACCTCCACCCATCCGGCGGCCGCGAGGGGCGCGAGCCTGCGGACATCCTCACTGAAACTATCGGTCGCCGCGCCGTGCCGCACCGCAACCTCGGCGAGATCGACCTCGAAGGCGCAGAGCAGCTCCTCGATGACGGCGGCCCGCAGGCGATCGTCCCCCTCGTAGGCCTTACCCCGGACCGTGGGCAGCCGCCCGGATTCGATGGCCCGCCGCCAGCCGTGGTTGTCGGGAGCGTTCTGCGCTAAGCCCCAAGGCGTCCGGCTGATCGACGATGCGCCGATGCCGATCAGCGTGGTCGCGTCGTCGTCGGTGTAGCCCTGGAAGTTGCGATGGAGCCTGCGCTCATTCTGCGCCCGCGCGAGCGCATCGTCCGGGCGCGCGAAGTGATCGATGCCGATCTCCACATAGCCGCCACTCTCGAGGATATGGCGCGCCAATGCGGCTTGGCGGAGGCGGGCCGCGGCATCCGGTAGCGCGGCCTCATCGATCAGCCTCTGGTGTGTCTTCATCCACGGCACATGGGCATAGCCGAAGATGGCGAACCGGCTCGGTGCGAGCGCCAGCACCCGTTCGGCGCTGTCGCGAATGATGTCGAGCGTCTGCAGCGGCAGGCCGTACATCAGGTCGGCATTAATGGCGGTGATCCCGGCCGCCCGCAAATGGGCGAAGGAGGCTTCCACAACGGATAGCGGCTGGATCCGGGCGATCGCCTTCTGGACCGCCGCGTCGAGTGTCTGCACGCCGAGGCTCGCCCGGTTGATGCCGAGGTCGGCGAGCCGCCGCGCGCCCTCCGCGGTCACATGGCGGGGATCCAGCTCGATCGCGTGCTCCATGTCGGATCGGAAGCGGAAGCGCGTGCCGAGGTCGCGCACCAGCGCCTCGAAGCAATCCGGCGGCAGGATGTTCGGCGTGCCGCCGCCCCAATGGATGTGCGAAACCTCCACCGGGCCGAGACGCTCGGCAAGGAGGGCGATCTCGTCATGGATCGCTGCTGCATAGGCCCGGACCGGATCGTCGCGCAGCGCCGCCTTGGTGGTGCAGCCGCAATAATTGCAGATGGTCCGGCAAAAGGGGACGTGGAGATAGAGCGAGATCGCGTCCCCACCGCCCCGCACCTTCTCAAGCCAGCCGCCATAGATCTCCGCCGTGACGGCCGAGGAAAAGTGCGGGGCGGTCGGATAGGAGGTGTAGCGCGGCACCATGCGGCGCGCGGCGTCGATGAGTGAAGGCGTAGGGATGAAGGGCGCGTTCATGGGCTCAGCTTTCCGCGGTCTGGCCTGCGGGATGGATCGGCCGTCCGAGTGCCTGCATTGATAGGCGAATCACCGCTTGCCTTCGTTGTGGAGGAACAAAGAAGGCAGGATGCCGCAGGCCTAGGGTGAGGATCAGAAGAAGAGGCTCCCCATGCCGACGCCCCTGACCGTACCGATAACCGCTGAGACGATCCTCGACGACCTCATGAGCACCTACAAGGTGACGATCCCGATCTTCATCCGCAGGAAGATGATGTGCATCGGCTGTCCAGTGGTGCGGCTGCACGATGTCCGGGAGGCCTGCCGCGAGCACGGCGTGTTGCTGGACGAGTTCCTTGGGGAAGTGAACGCCGCTATCGCGCGAGGCGCCGCGAAGGACCACCGTCGCCGCAATGCGCCGGCATGACTTCACAGCCAGTCTTCGCCGCAGCCATTTCCGGCGCCAACCGGCCGGGAGCATTCGGGAGATGGGTATGGAATGCGCAGTGCGGATCGGGATCGTCACCGTATCGGACCGGGCGAGCCGCGGCGAGTATGAGGATCGGGGCGGTCCGGCCATCCGCGCTTGGCTCGACGCGGCGATCTCGAGCCCCTTCGAAGCGCTTACGCGCGTGGTGCCGGATGGAGTGGAAAGCGTCAGCGGCCTGTTGCAAGATCTCTGCGACCGGGAAGGCGCCGACCTTGTGCTTACCACCGGCGGCACCGGCCCCTCGCACCGGGATCTCACGCCCGAGGCGACACGCGCCGTCATCGATAAGGAAATGCCGGGCTTCGGCGAACTCATGCGGCACGTCAGTCTGGAACAGGTGCCTACGGCTATCTTGTCCCGCCAGACAGCCGGCATAAGGGGAAGGTCGCTGATCGTGAACCTGCCGGGCAACCCAGCCTCGATCGCGATGTGCCTGCGATCGGTCTTTCCCGCGATCCCCTATTGCCTCGATTTGATCGGAGCCGGCCGGATCGATACCCGGCCAGATGTGGTCGCAAGCTTCCGACCTGGCGCGGCCTGACGGACTCCCGCTGCGCGGCACGGGCGCATGAGGTGGAGGTCCGCCGGCAGGTCAGCCGCAGCCGCCACTGGAGGAGCCGCAGGTGCAGCCGTCATCGTGGATATGGGCGTTGGCAGGGGCCGAGACCTCAGTTCGGCCGATCAGCACACGCCACTCGTCCGGTCCCTGAAGGCGATAGTCCCAGGTAAAGAGACCAGGCAGGATCTGGCGGAACTGGTGCAGAAGGCCGAGTGGATCGTGATCGTTCACGAGCTCAAAGGCCTCGCCGGGCGCGAGGGCCTCGAACTGGCGGAAGATCACGAGGTGACGATGCGACCTCGGGAGCAGCCGGACATCGATGCTGACCGGCTCGGCGGGGGGCGGGGACATAGGCTCTCCTTCTTAGCTGAGGCAGGAGAGGTCTATTCGGCGCGAACTGCTCGCTCGTTGTTCCAGGACAAAGTCCCGCTCACTCCGGCTTCTCCGCGAGGACGTGGAGCCTGTGGGCATCCTTGACCACGACCCTCTTGCGGCCGCCGGCGACTAGGCCCTTGGCTTCCCAGCCCGTCATGACCCGGCTGACAGTGTGGAGCGTGGTTCCGGTCATCTCGGCGATATCCTGCCGGGTGACGGGAAAGTCGATCAGGATTCCCTCCTCGGTCTTCTTGCCCGCTTGCTGGACCAGCCTCAGCAGCGCGTGCGCAACGCGCCGCTCGACCTCCTCGGTCGAGAGCTCGCGGATCCGGGTATGGGCGTCCTGAAGACGCTGGCCGACGGTCTGGAGCGCGTTCATGGCCAGCACCGGACTTCGCGCGATGAACGTCTCCCATTGGCTCGATGGCCAGGCGAGGGCGAGGCTATCGACCACGGCGATGGCCGTGGCCGGAAAGTCGGGACGGCGCATCGCGCGGGCAATGCCGAAGATGTCCCCGGGATTGACGTGCCGCACGACGACCTGCTGCCCGTCCGGGGTAGTCTGCACCACCTTGAGGCGGCCGTGCAGCAGCGCGAAGAACTCGGTGGCGGTCTCGCCCTGCTCGAACGCGGCCTTTCCCTCCGGTAGCTGCCGGACCGACGCCATGGAGAGTATAGCCTCGAGGTCGTCCTCCGACATCGCGTGGAAGATGCTCAGGTCGCGGATCAGCGCGCGGTCGAGCTTCGTGGGCATGACGACATTCCCTTTTCGAGCCGGAGCGTAGTCCGGGCGCTCCACTGCCTACAATCCGCCGCGGCGGCCCGCCGGGAGTTCGCATGAACCGCCGCCGTCGCCGATAACGCAATAGATCTTTGCCTTTTAGCAAAAAAGCCGGTGCGGATCGGGTGTTCATTTCTCCCAACGGCAAGTGAGCCGGGAAGGACGAAAGGAACCAGCCATGTTGACCCGTCGCAATGCCTTGCTCGGCGCAGCCATTGCCGCCCTGGTGGCGGCGGCGCCAGCCTCGGCCGAGGAAGGCCTGACCCCCGCCTTGAACACTCTTGGGCTGGCCGACCAGACCGCTGGCCTCCAGCATGTCACGGCCCAGCTCGTCGCGCCTCCTGCAGTGATGGAGCACCAGCAGGTGGACACCGGCGCGCCAAAGGTCGTCGAGTTCACCATGAGCATCGAGGAGAAGAAGGTGGTAGTCGACGAGGGCGTCACGCTCCAGGCGATGACCTTCAACGGCTCGATGCCCGGGCCGACCATGGTCGTTCACGAAGGCGACTACGTGCAGCTAACGCTGATCAATCCCGAAACCAACACGATGCCGCACAATATCGACTTCCACAGCGCAACGGGCGCGCTGGGCGGCGCGCAGCTCACCCTGGTGAATCCTGGCGAGCAGGCGACGCTCCGCTTCAAGGCGACCCGCGCCGGCGCCTTCGTCTACCACTGTGCCCCTCCGGGCATGATTCCCTGGCACGTCGTCAGCGGCATGAGCGGCACGATCCTCGTGCTGCCGCGCGAGGGACTGCGGGATGAGGCCGGGAATCTGATCACATATGATCGGGCCTACACGATCGGCGAATTCGACCTCTACATTTCGACCTCTACATTCCGAAGGATGCGAACGGGAAGTATGCCGACTATGAAAGCCCCGGCGATGCCTATGCCGACACGCTCGAGGTCATGAAGGGCCTGATCCCTAGCCATGTCGTCTTCAACGGGCGCAAGGGCGCGCTGACCGGCGAGAACGCGATGAAGGCGAAAGTCGGCGAGACCGTGCTGTTCATTCACAGCTCGGCCAACCGCGACACCCGCCCCCATCTCATCGGCGGCCATGGCGACTATGTGTGGGAGCGCGGTAAGTTCCATAACGCTCCCGCGAAGGACCTGGAAACCTGGTTCGTGGCCGGTGGCAGTGCCGCGGTGGCAACCTACAAGTTCCTTCAGCCGGGCATCTATGCCTATGTGAACCATAACCTGATCGAGGCGGCTGAGCTCGGCGCCACTGCCCATGTGAAGGTCGAGGGCGAGTGGAACGACGACCTGATGAAGCAGGTCACCGCTCCCGGCCCCATCGTCGGCCAGTGAGCCGACCGACTGCGGCCCGCTTCTGCGGGCCGCCCTTCTTCCTGGGAGATATCGATGCGCAAGCACTGCCTTGCCTTTCTCGCCGCCGCCGGCCTGCTGGGCATGGCCGCGCTCCAGGGCTTCACCTCGGTGCCGGAGGATGACGGGTCGGCACGCATCGAGCAGGCATCGGTGCGCTATCGCGAGCCGGGCGAGTTCATCGAGGGGGCGAGGCCGGTGAACGGACCGATCGGCGAGATCGCGGCCGATAAACCCTTCTCCATCATGCGGTGGCAGGTGACGCGCGGCGAATATGAACGCTGCGTCACTGCGGCGGCCTGCAAGGCGTTGGACGGTGCCGGAGATCCCCATCTTCCGGCGGTGGGCGTCAGCTTCTACGACGCGATCGCCTATGCTGAATGGCTGTCGCATGAAACGGGTCGGCAATGGCGGCTTCCCACCGACCGCGAATGGGCGCTGGCCGCCGGTTCGCGCTACCGCGACGACGCCTATACCGAGGTGAGCGATCCGGCCAATCCTTCCCGGCGCTGGATCGCCACCTATGACGCCGAAGCCGCGGCGCAGGAACCGCTCGACCCGTCGCCGATGCCGCGCGGCACCTTCGGCCGGAATGAGCACGGCCTCGACGACCTTTCCGGCAATGTCTGGGAATGGACAAGCACCTGCTATGTGCGCCATCGGATCGATACCGCGACCGGCCTCGGGAGCGAGATCGACAATTGCGGCGTCCGCATCGCCGAGGGACGCCACCGGGCCTACATGATCGGTTTCTTCCGCGACCCGAAGGCGGGCGCCTGCTCGGTCGGGATACCGCCCGCCAATCTCGGCATCCGGCTCGTCCGCGACGATGGCGGCTTGCGCAGGTGGCTCGGCCTCTGACCCCGCCATGAAGCGGCCGGCTAGACGGGCCGGGCATTGCCCCGGCATTTGCTCTGCGACAAAGAACACGGCCCACGGCCCGGTAGGCTTTATCTGAAGAGGAGAAGCCCCATGCCGTACTCCGGCAATTCCGACACCGTGGCGGGCGGCCGGTACATATTTGCTTCGGACAGCAGGCAGATAAGCCCGGAACTCGAAGCGGACGTCGTCGACGCGTTACGTCAGGTCGACGATCCCGAACTCGGGGTGAACATTGTCGATCTCGGTCTCGTCACCGCATGCGAGGCTGTAGGCAACGAGGTCTCGATCATCCTGATCATGACCACGCCGACCTGCCCGCTCGGTAGCCTCATCGCCGAGACGGCAGCCGCCGCGGTCGGCCAGCGCCTCGGGCCGGACTACACGATACACGCGAGGATCGACCGCAAGGCCGTCTGGTCGCCGGGGCTGGCCGCACCCTGGGTTCGGGCCCGCTTCGAGCGCAAGCCCATCCGGCTGGTGTCGATGGTCCGGGTCTGGTTCTCGCGCCTTGCGGGGGCTCGATGAATCTCTCCGGCCCGCTCCGCTCCATCCTGCTGGTCGTGGCCGGCGCATCGATGGTGGCCGGGTTCTCCGGCGGACTCGCCCGGCTCGGTCTGGTGCCGGCGCTGGCGACCTCGGCGGAACACCATGGAGCGCTGATGATTTGCGGCTTCTTCGGCACGCTGATCAGCCTCGAGCGAGCCGTGGCGCAGGACGGACGTGCGGCCTTGGCAGTCCCTGCACTCGCGGGCTGTGGCTCGGTCCTGCTCGCCGCGGGGTTCACTGAGCCGGCGGCCGCGGCTTTCCTTCTGTCCGGCCTCGGCCTGCTGGCGATGACGGCTGCTGCTACCTGGCGGCTGCCGACCCTCTTCACCGTCGTGATGACGGTCGGCGCCGCGCTATGGCCGCTCGGCACTTTTTGGTGGATGGCCGGGGCGGCGGTGTCCGAGGTTGCCTATGTGTGGCTGGGCTTTCTCATCCTGACCATTACGGCCGAGCGGATCGAGCTGTCGCGGCTCTCGATGCCGGGCATCGTGTCACGGGCGGCGCTGGTAACGATCATGGCCCTGTTCGTGGCCGCGCTCGCCATGGGACAGCCATGGACCGGGTCGCGGCTGCTGGCCGCCTCGCTCGGCGCGCTCGCGCTCTGGCTCGCTTGCAGCGACATCGCCGTGCGGACCGTCCGTATCGGCGGGCAGGCACGGTTTTGCGCCGTCTGCCTGCTGCTCGGCTATGGCTGGCTGTCGGTTGCCGCCGGCACGCTGCTCTGGTGGCCGCCGGCCGACACGCCCTTTGGCCACGATGCGGCGATCCACGCGATCGGGCTCGGCTTCGTCCTGTCGATGGTGTTTGCCCACGCGCCTATCATCCTTCCTGCCGTCGCCAGGGTGGGGGTGCGGTATGTGCCGGCGCTCTACGGCCCCACCGCGATGCTTCAGGCGGCGGTGGCCATCCGGATCGGCGGCGATGTCGCGCAGTCCTATGGGCTGATCGCTGCCAGCGCCTGGCTGGCGATTGCGAGCCTTGCCGCCTATATCGCCACACTCGCCTCAACCTCCGTTCGCCGGTCCCGCTTCCGCCTGCCGTGAACAGGCGGCAGTTTGCGCTGGCACAACGTTGCCGCAGCGCAGCATCGATAGAACCAGCGCATCGGACCGTGGTGGTCCGCTTCGGAGAAGTCTCATGAAGACCAGGACCTTCGCCCTTGCTCTCGTCGCGGCGATGATGGTGGCCGGATCGGCCATGGCTGCCGATCACGAGGTCAGGATGCTCAACAAGGGTGCGATGGGGGTGATGGTGTTCGAGCCCAACCTGATCAAGGTTGCCCCTGGCGATACCGTTACGTTCAAGGCATCCGACGGCGGACACAATGCCGAGACGATCAAGGGTATGATTCCCGACGGCGCCGAGCCGTTCGAAGGCAAGATGGGCAAGGACGTGACCGTCACCTTCACGCAACCCGGCGTCTACGGCGTGAAGTGCAAGCCCCACCTCGTCATGGGCATGGTGGCTGTTATTGTCGTCGGCGACCCGGTGAACCTCGATGCCGTCAAAGCTGTGAAGAACACCGGCAAGGCGGGCCAGAAATTCGCCGAGTTGCTCGGCGGCCTGTGATCTGGCGCGCCGCGCGCCCCGCCCATTCCCGCAGGTACAGGCAAATGACCACGCCTCACTGGCTTTCCGGCGGCTTTCGGCCGTTCTTCATGCTCGGCGCGCTCGCCATGGCCGGTTCGGTGCTCGCCTGGATCCCCGTTTATCTCGGCGAGTTGGAGATCCCGACCGCGCTATCGACGAGGGATTGGCACGTCCACACGATGCTGTTCGGCGGGGTCATGGCTATTATCGCGGGATTCGCCCTGACTGCCGTCAGCAATTGGACCGGGCGCCCGCCGGTTGCCGGGCGCGAATTGCTGGCGCTCGTCGGACTATGGCTCGCGGGGCGCGTGGCCGTGTCCACCTCCGCGCTCATCGGCGCCGATGCGGCGATGGTCGTGGACCTGATGTTCCCGCTCGCCCTGGTGGCCGTGTTCGCCCGCGAGGTCGCCGCGGCCGGAAACTATCGGAACCTGCGCGTGGTGGCCGTCGTCGCCGGGCTCGGCTTGGCCGATCTTGCCTTCCATGTCGAGGCGCGGCGTTTCGGGGGGGCGGATTACTCGCTGCGCGCGGCCGTCTCCTTGGTGCTCGTCCTCGTCATGCTGATCGGCGGGCGCATCATTCCCGCCTTCACGCGAAACTGGCTGGTCGCCCGCAAGGTGGCGGAGCTGCCCGCCGCATTCTCACGCCTCGACACGGTATCGATGGCGGCGTGCGCCCTTGGCCTCATCGCCTGGGTCGCCTTCCCGGATGCGCGCGCCACGGCGGCCGTGCTTGGGCTCGGCGGTATGTTCGCGGCGGTTCGACTCTATCGATGGCGCGGCCTTGCCACGCGATCCGAGCCGCTGCTCTTCATGCTCCATCTCGGCTTCGCCACCATCCCCCTCGGTTTCCTGGCGGTTGCCGTCTCGATACTCGCGCCCGGCAGCCTCGACCCGGCCGGCGCCGTCCATATCTGGACCGTCGGCACCTTCGGCGCGATGACCCTCGGAGTCATGACGCGCGCCAGCCGCGGCCATTCCGGCCGCGCGCTCGCCGCCGGACGGCTGGAGGTCGTGATGTTCGCCCTGGTCCTCCTCGGCGCCGCCGCCCGCGTCACCGCTCCCTATGCGGATGGCTGGATGACGCATGGCCTGGCGTGCGCCGGGCTCGCCTGGGCGTTGGCCTATTTGCTCTTCGCAGTGGGCTATGGCCGAATGCTGCTATTGCCGTCGAGCCTGCCATGACGGCGGACCGGATCGGCCTTGCCATCGGCGGACATTTCTCCGTCCTGTTCTCCGTCTATCTCGTTACGGGGCCGCTGCGGACGACTTATCTCGACGGCGCCGTCGGGCCGCGGACCGGCGCGCTGGCCGAGGCCGCCGTTTTCGTCATCGCCTCGCTCGTCGCGGTGTCCGCTGTGCTGCCGCGGGTGTCCCGACTCTGGTCGGTGCGGGACGCCCTAGCCGTCGGCGTCGGCGCCCTGATGCTCTTCTTCGGCTGCGATATAGCCGTCGCGGTAAGCCTGTGCGGCGTCCCAGCGCCGAGCCATCTCGCCCGCTTCGGCACCGTCCCCGGCGCCATCCAGGCCGCGGCGCTGGCTTTCCACACTTGCGCGCCGGTCGCCTGGTGGTGGGAATGATCTGGAGATGGCAGTTCCGCCCCGAAAAGGTTGCGATGATACGTCTGTGCTGAGCCGTCATAGCAGTTGCAGTGCGGGACTAAACACCTAGGAGCCTGTCCGAGTAACGGGGTCGACGGCTCTTGTGTGTCGTGATTCACTTGCGCATGGCGAAGACGTTTCGTTCGTGGGATGTGGACCAAGGCTGGCTTCTGCCGGCTTCGGTGCATGATTTTGTGCCGCCGGATCACGTGGCGCATTTTGTTCGGGACACGGTGCGGGAGGGACTTGATCTCTCGGCCATCCTCGCCGGCTACACCGAGGAACGGGGCTATCCGCCCTACCATCCCGGGATGATGGTGGCGCTGCTGCTCTATGGCTACAGTCGAGGCCTCTACTCGTCCCGCCAGCTTGCCCGGGCCTGTGAGGAGCGGGTCGACGTGATGGCGGTGACCGGGCTGAACCGGCCGGACTTCCGCACCATCGCGGATTTCCGCAAGCGCCACCTCGCGGCCCTGTCGAACCTGTTCGTGCAGGTCCTCCAGCTGTGCCGTGCGGCCGGGCTCGTGCAGTTCGGCCATGTAGCGGTCGATGGGACGAAACTGAAGGCGAATGCCTCGCGCCACAAGGCGATGAGCTATGGCCGCATGAAGGCTGCCGAGCTGGTTCTGGCGGCAGAAGTCGAGGGCTGGATGGCCCGCGCGGACGAGATCGACGCGGTCGAGGATAACGAGCACGGCGAGAACCGGCGCGGCGACGAGATGCCGGGCTGGATGGCCGACAAGCAGCGCCGGCTGGAGGCGATCCGCGCCGCCAAAGCCGCGCTCGAAGCGGAAGCCGCCGATCCGCCCGATCCCGATGACGAGAGCGGACCGGGCGCCTCATCGGGCATGCGCTGGCAAGGCCGTCCCTTGCGGGGCGAGGACGGCGGGCCGCCCGACCGTGCGCAGAAGAACTTCACCGATCCCGACAGCCGCATCCTGCCGACGCGCGACGGCTTCATCCAGGGCTACAACGGTCAGATCGCGGTCGATGCGGCCCATCAGATCATCGTGGCGCATCGGCTCGTGACCACCTCGGCCGACTATCGCGCGCTCATGCCACTCGTGGATGACGTCTCCGCCTATCTCGGACGCAAGCCGCGCGAGGTCTCGGGCGATGCCGGCTTCGCCACCGAGGCGAACCTGGCGGCCATGAAGGAGCGCCGGATCAAGCCTTATCTGCCGCCGGGCCGGGCCCGCCATGGCGAGGCGCACGCCGCAGGCCGGCGCAGGCTGAAGAAGATGCCGCTGATGAGCGAAATGGCCGAAACCCTTCGCCGCGCGGGACGGCACAGCCGATACCGGCTCCGCAAACAGGTGGTCGAGCCCGTCTTCGGACAGATCAAGCAAGCCAGAGGCTTCCGCCAATTCCTGCTACGAGGTCTCGAGCACGTCCGCGCTGAATGGGCCATGATCTGCACCGCCCACAATCTCCTCAAGCTCGCGAAGAACCCGCATTGAAGGAGCACTAACGCACCATCACCATACCATTCTGGGCCGTCGACCCCGTTACTCGGACAGGCTCCTAGTGGCGGGCGTTTTTTCATGCCGGTGGCGGCCGTCCATCAAGAGGCAGAGAGGGGCGAATTCCACCAGGCCTCGCCGATGCCTGATCCGCGCTGTCTGCCGAAAGGCCCGCGGGCGCGACATCGTGGACCCCTACGGCCATATCGATGAGATCAGGGTGAAGACACGAGACTTTCGATGAGTTCTTCGCGCGGCCACACATGCGGTGACGAGAGCCAGCGACGCGCTCCCGGCGTCAATCGTCCGAGATGAGAGCGGACGCCCATGCCGATGAGAGATCGCCTTCGGAGCACTGCACGCGCTCGAAGCCGCTGCGTCGCGCCTCCATGCGCTTGAGGAGACGCTGCTCCATCTCGTAGGCGTCGACGGACGTCGGCCAGCGGTGCGTCAGATAAACGGACCACTGCTCGTTGAGGACCTCAACCGGGACATGCTGGTTTACTGCCGCGAGCCGCCCCTGCACATCTTCCGCGTGGCCGATCTTGAAGAGGTTTCGCTTCCCGAACCTGAATGCATAGGTCGAAGCCGCGCCGTGTGCCGACCGCTCGACCGTGTAGTTGGCATCGCCTGGGCGCGGGCCGGTTGTTGGACGAAGCACCTCGTTGAGCCTGCGCATGCGCTTCAGAGCGGGCAATTCCGGAAGCAGGAGCCTTTCTGCCGGCAACGCGAGGATTCTGGCAACATCCTCCTCGCCGATCTCTTCGACGCCGGGGGTCGCTACCATTGTGAGCTGGCTCGCCAAGACGTCGGACAGGAGCGGCGGTGGGCTGAAACGCCACGCTTCGGTCAGGGCGACGGCATGCGGAAACTTATAGTTTCCACCGTCGTCGAAATCGCGCGCGTCCAGATCCGCATGATCGACGATCTCCAGGGTGCGCATGGGCTCGAAGCCGATCTCCGCCATTCCCAGGAGCCGGCCCTGAAGGGCGGGGGCCGTCCGCTCGGTCTTCGTGCCGACGAAGAGCAGCCTGTCGCCTCTGTCGGCAAGCTTCAGCAGGCGGTTCAAATGGCCGCCCGACCCGAATGTCGCGACCGGGACCCGCTCAAACCCAAGCCCCCACACGCGGGTTGCGAACATCCTCATTCCCCCACCTCCCCGCGGATGCGCGCAACAGCATCACCCAGATCGCGACCTCCAGACAGGCGTAGGATTTCGGCAGCATAGGCCCCGGTCAGGGGAGTTTCGATCCCCGCCTTCATCGCATTGTCGAGGTAGCTTATGCCGTCGCTTCCATCGCCCAAGGCTCTGGCGCTCGATATCGCCAGTTGGGCGAGGCCTGTTGCCGTCGGATGAGGAATGTTCGCGCCGATATTCGTATAAAGGACCGTCGCGAGGCCCTCGAAGTCCAAGAGCGTCTCGACGACAACCCGGTCGGCATTTTGCCGCTTGGGAGACACATAACATCTCGCCGATCCGACAGCATGGATCTCCCTTCGATACAGCCGATCGGTTGCCTCCCTCACATCGAGGGCGACGACAAGGATCTGCGCTTTGACCGACGAACCGCCTGCGCTCGGGACAAGCGTCGGCGCGCCCTCTCGCGACCGACTTTGCCGCGCAAACTCAACCGGGAATGGCGTGTAGCAGGGAATGCGCGCGATTATGACGGGCTCGATTTCGGCACCGGGATCGCCGATCAACGAACCGTATGCGAGTATTCCGACCGCCCCGCGCATGCCTTTGAAAATCCCTCGGGGACAATCCTGCTGAAGAAAGCTGCTCTTGTGCTCCGGCAATATGCCGTCTATGTCTAAGGCACGTTGCCGTTGACTGCAAGGAGGCTCTCGTGTCGATTGCCATCGTCGAGGAGGTTGCCCGCAAGCTGGGAGGCCAGAGTGTGCTCGGCACGGTCGTGCGCTCGCAGGCCGATCTGGCACTCGCCGTCCGCAACAGGCTTCCCCTGTCCGCACTGCGCGGGCTCAGCCAGGCGGGCATGAGCGAGCAGGAGATCGAGAGATTCGTGATCCCGCAGCGCACCCGCCGGCATCGCGCCGACAAGCAGCAGCCGCTGACGGTCGATGAATCGGACCGGGCCGTGCGCCTCCTGCGCGTCCAGTCCCTGGCCGAGCAGACCTTTGGCGACCTGGAGAAGGCCAATCGCTGGCTGCGCCGCCCGCTCACCGAGCTCGGCGGCGAGACGCCGCTCGTCGTGGCGCAGACCGAAGCCGGCGCGCGCGTGATCGAGACCATCCTCGGCAAGATCGCCTGGGGCGCGGCCGCCTGATGCGACTCTGGCGCCTGTCGGGCCGACAGCATGCGCTGGCGCTGGACGGCGGCTATGGCCTGCATTTCGACGGCCGCTGGAACACCGTGGGGCATGCCGTCACCTATTGCGCGACATCGCCCGCGCTCTGCGTCCTCGAAAAGCTTGTCCATGTGGAGGATCCCGCGCTCCTGCCGGAGCTGGTCATGGTCACCTATGAGATTCCCGACACTGTCGAAATTGAAGACGTACCGTTGGAAGGTCTCCCGACCGATTGGCGGCGGCACGAGGCCTGGAGCCAAGAGAAGGGCGATACCTGGCATGAGGCGCGCGCCTCCTTGCTGCTGCGCGTTCCCTCGGCGATCGTACCGATCGTCGGCTCTCCCGACCTGAACGTGCTGATCAACCACAGCCATCCGACTGCGGCCGAAGTCCGCATCATCGGCGAGGTGCCCTTCTCGCTCGATCCCCGGTTGTTCTGAGGCGAGAAGGGAAGGGCGCCGCCCTGCGGGCCGGGCTGTTGGCTGCGCTGAAGCCAGCAAGCCGTCTTCACCCCAAGGGCTTCCATCCCTGACGCGAAACGGGAAAATGCTGCCGGGGGCAGAACGTCATGCTGGCTGCACTGCGAAGGTGGATAGAGAACCGTAGGCAAATTCGCCGGAGGTGTCAGGCAGACGCCCGCCGCCTTATCGATCACGATGAACCGAGCGCATATTACGAGGCGCAGCGCCTGGCGGCTCGTTCCCGCGCGTCCGGGCAAGCCGGCGAATTCATCCACTGGGCCAAGGTGGCGGCCGAAGTGGCGAGGATCTCGCCGCATGCGCAGATGGATCTCGTGGTGGTCCGGGCGATCGTCGACAATGAGACGCGGCGCGCAACGGATTCACGCCATTAGGGCGATTGAACAGGCGGCTGCGCCGACGTCGCTTCGGCGCTGAAGCCGTTCTTTCGACCTGAGGCGCGGCTCGGCACCCGATCTGCTCAGACGCGGAGTGCGGTTCAGCGTCCGGGAAAAGAGCGTGCAGGAGGGTCCAGACCACCTCGGAACAAGTCCGACCCCGCTCTCCTTGGATGGCTTTCCTGGTCCTCCGCCCGGCCTTCCACGATCAACCCGCATATGTGGAACGGCCCGCGGTGCAAGGATGCCCTTCAGTCGATTTCACCACATGAGGACGGTGCGGTCATATGTCCGGCCTTTCT
>NCHM01000552.1 GCA_002257205.1 Rhizobiales bacterium 24-66-13
CACGTCCTGCGCCTTGCGCACCCGCACCAGAACCAGCGCGCCGCCGCACAGGCCGAGTTCGGCGAGGCCGGGCGCATAGAGGCTGCCGGCCTCCAGCTCCGCCAATTCGTGCTGCACCATCAGCACCGGGCGCTTGAGCTGGAACGCGGCGCGGGCCGCGAGCGCGAGGGCGAAGCCGGTGAGGGCGCCTTCCGCACCGGGGCCGCGGGCGGCCGCCTCATGCAGTGCGCCGAGGGCAAGCCCGCCGCCCAGCACCCCATCCAGATGCGGGAGGCCGAGGGGCAGAAGCGGGTGAGGCTGGGAAAGGGTGGCGCCGGGGGCGTCGGGAGCGTCGATCGGGGCGTGTTCCTGCGCGCCTGCCGGTTCCCGTGCGTGTTCGTGTTCGTGTGCGTGGGCTTCTTCTTGCGCGTGTGCTTCTTCTTGCGCGTGTGCTGGTTTTTGCGCGCCTGCGCGGGCGGTGCGGCAGGTGGCCCGCACCCGCTCCCGGACTGGGCCTGCCTGTTCTTGCGCGCCTGCGCCTATGGTGTGCACATCGTGCGCCGGATCGCCGCCGGAGATCCGCGTCTGGGACGCGGCGGAAGGCGATCCGGCAGAGAGCGATCCGGCAGAGGGCGATCCGACGGCGCGCGCGCGCGCCGGGCCGGCAGAATCCTCCGGGATTGACCCTGCGGGGAAAGAGCCTCCGGGCGCGGAAGCCCGCTCTCCTTTTCCGCCCGCCTCGCGCCACGGTCCACCATTGCGGCCGTCATCGTCCCGGCTTCCCTCGCCCCGGCTTCCTTCATCGCCGTCGCCATCGCTGCCGGTCTTGTTCTCTCGGCTTCCTTTGCGGCTCCAGCTTTCTTCGCCCCAATGGTCCTGGTTCCCATTCTCCCGGTTCCAGCTGTCCTCCCTCCAGCTGTCCTCCCTCCCATTCTCCTGGCTCCAGTCGTGCGCGCTCCAGTCTTCCTCTTCGCCCGCCGACCAGGGCATGGGAGGGCGGGCGGGCGGGGCGTCCGCGCGCCGCTCGATGGCGGAAATGCAGCGTCGCAGGCGCGCAAGCTCGCCCGCAGCGCGGGTCGCGCTCGGATTGGACATGGGCCGTCCGTTTCGCTGGCAGCATCCCCGCGGGCGGCGCAAACGCCGCCGCCCGTGCGGAATGCCGGGGGATTTCATGGGAGCGCGCGCACCGGCCTTGGGCTTTTCGCCTTTGGGGTGGCTCGCGTGTTCCCTATTTGTTCTTATAGATTCCGGAACGGCGCGGGAGAGTCAAGCGCGCCGTTCGGGAGCGATCAGCGCTCGGTCAGCTTCAGCTCGATGCGCCGGTTGCGGGCCTGGGCCTCGTCCGTGGTGCCGGGGTCGATCGGTTGATATTCGCCGAAGCCGGCGGCGATGAGATGGGTCGGCTGCACGCCCTTGGCGATCAGATATTGCACCACCGCGATGGCGCGGGCGGCCGACAATTCCCAGTTCGAGGGAAATTGCGGGGTGGAGATCGGCCGGTTGTCGGTGTGCCCGTCCACCCGCAGAGCCCAGGAGATATCCGGCGGAATCTGCTTTTCCAGATCGAGGATGGCGCCGGCGAGTTGGTCGAGCGCGGGCAAGGCCTCCGGGCGCGGGGTGGCGGAGCCGCGGTCGAAAAACACCTCGGACTGGAACACGAAGCGATCGCCGACGATGCGGATGTCCGGCCGATTGCCCAGGATCTCGCGCAGGCGGCCGAAGAATTCCGAGCGGAAGCGGCTCAGCTCCTGCACCCGCTGGGCGAGCGCCACGTTCAGCCGCTGGCCGAGGTCGGCGATGCGGGTCTGGCTCTCCTTGTCGCGCTGCTCGGAGGCGTTGAGCGCCTCTTCCAGCGCCGCCATCTGGCGCCGCAAGGCGGAAATCTGCTGGTTCAGCAATTCGATCTGGGCGAGCGCGCGGGAAGCGGCATCCTTCTGGACATCCACTTCGCGCGCGAGCGCCTGTTCGCGCGAGGGGTCGGGCGCGGCCGGGGCGGCGCTCAGCTGGCCCTTGAGGCGGTCGCGCTCGGCGGTGGTGGCGTCAAGACTGGCGCGCAGGGTACTCAATTCCCCTTCCGCCGTGAGCCCCGTCGCCCGTTCCAGGGACAGAAGCTCGGTGAGCTGGCGGATCTGCGCCTGCAATTTCTGCATGGCGTCGTCCTTGCCCGAAATGTCCTGGGTCAGGAAGAACTGGGTGATCATGAACACGGAGAGCAGGAAGATGAACACCAGCAGCAAGGTGGACAAAGCGTCCACGAAGCCGGGCCAATAATCGATCGTGCGCTCGCGGCTGCGCCGGCCGAGGGCCATGCTCAGGCCCCCCGACCGCCGCTTCTGGGCTCTGGCTCGGTCTCGTCATAGGTGTCGAGGGTCTGGTCCAGCCGGTCGACGATGCGGCGCAATTCCTCCTGCTGGCCGGTCTGCACCTCGATCATCTGCTTCATCAGCGCCTGTTCGGAGCGCATGTGGGTGACCAGCCCCTGCAAGCTCTCGGCGAGCTGCGAGACTGCCG
>NCHM01000553.1 GCA_002257205.1 Rhizobiales bacterium 24-66-13
GCGCAGGAAATCTTGCAGACCATGGGCCTGCGCACCTTCGTGCCGCTGGTCGCCGCCTGCCCCGGCTGCGGGCGCACCACGAGCACCGTGTTCCAGGAATTGGCGCAGAGCGTGCAGGATATGATCCGCGAGCGCATGCCGGAATGGAAGAAATCCTATCCCGGCGTCGAGGCGCTCAACGTGGCGGTCATGGGCTGCATCGTGAACGGCCCCGGCGAGAGCAAGCATGCCGACATCGGCATCTCGCTGCCCGGCACGGGGGAAACCCCCTCCGCCCCCATCTTCATGGATGGCAAGAAGGTCGCCACCTTGCGCGGCCCCAACATCCAGAGCGAATTCCGCGCCATGGTGGAAGACTATGTGGCCAAGCGCTATGGGGTGGCCGCCACGCGTCCGGTCGCGGAAATCGACGCGGCGGAATAGCTCTATAGCCGATCGACATTCATGGCTTGGCGCTGTTCAGGAGAGAAACGTCATGCACGGGCTTGTCCCGTGCATCCACGCGGCACCGCTGGAGCTGGCTTTCCAAGGCCGGTGCGGTCGGCGCCGCGTGGATGGCCGGGACACGCCCGGCCATGACGACCGGTGAAAGAAAGACAATCGCACGCACCCAACGTCAGGCGCCTCGACGATGCGCCACGCCGCTGAATGTCGATCGGTCCTAGCGCCCGCCGTGAGCGCGCCGCCGGCGCCTCACGCAGGCTTCACTTGAACCCTCTCCTGACGCTGCGTAGCGTCGCCTTTTCCTGGCGCGGGCCGGAAGGCCGCGCCCCCACGGGATGTTTCCGCATGACATTCGCGCGCCGCTCCGCCGCCGTCCTCAGCGCTGCCACCCTTTCCGCCGCCGTCCTCGCCGTCGCTTTGCTCGCGCTGCCCGCGCGCGCCCAGACTGCCGGCACCAGCGATGCCGGCACCAGCGATCCCGGCGCGGTGAAGGCCGGCACCTATGTGCTGGACCCCGGCCATAGCCGCGTGAACTGGAGCGTGACGCATCTCGGCTTTTCCACCTACACCGGCCTTCTCCCCGCCGCAGAGGGCACGCTGGTGCTCGACCCCGCCGCGCCGGAAAAGAGCACGCTCACCGTGACCCTGCACACCGGCAAGGTCGGCACGCTCGACCCGGCGCTGGACCAGCATCTGAAGAGCGCGGAATTCTTCAATGTGGAGAAATTCCCCACCGCCACCTTCAAGGCGACGCAGATCGTGGCGAGCGGCAAGACCGCGAAGATCACCGGCGATCTCACACTGCTCGGCGTGACCAAGCCCGTCACGCTCGATGCCACCTTCAACAAGGCCGGCACCAATCCGCTGGATAAGACCTATTCGCTTGGCTTCGACGCGAAGGCGGTCATCAAGCGCTCCGATTTCGGCATGAAGACCTATGTGCCGGCGGTGAGCGACGAGGTGACCTTGCAGATCGAGACCGAGCTGAAGGCGAAATAGCCGTCGTGGGGGCTCACCCCACCGCCCGCCGGTCCTCGATGGTCTTCGCGTCCGCCGGCAAGGTTCCCGGCGCGAGCAAGACGAGGCGGCCGCGCAGCTTGGTTGAGGCGCGCAGATCCTCCAGCACCGCATCCTGGGAGAGCGCGGCGGCGTCCGCCACCTCCACTTCCAGCAGCATGTCGTCATTGTCGCCGGCGCGGTCCACCACCAGGCGGGCTTTCGCGATGGCGGGATGCTTCTTCACCGCCGCGCTCACCTGCACGGGGTGCACGAACATGCCGCGGATCTTGGTCACCTGATCCGCGCGCCCGAGCCAGCCGCGCAGGCGGGTGTTGGTGCGCCCGCACGGGCTGATGCCGGGCAGCACGGCGGAGAGATCCCCGGTGGCGAAGCGGATGAGGGGATAATCGCTCTCCAGCAGCGTCACCACCACTTCGCCCACTTCGCCCGCGCTCTCCACCGGGTCGCCCGTACCGGGGCGCAGGATTTCGATGATCAGGTCCTCGTCGGCGATCAGCCCCTCCTGGGCTTCGCTCTCATAGGCGACGAGGCCGAGGTCGGCGGTGCCGTAGCATTGCAGCGCGGCAATCCCGGCGGCCTTCATCTCCGCCCGCTGGCTGGGCAGAAAGGCTTCGCCCGAGACCAGCGCTTTCTTCAGCGAGGAAATGTCGATGCCCTGCTCGCGCGCCTTGTCCACCAGGATCTTCAGGAAGGAAGGCGTGCCGCCATAGCCATTGGGGCGGATGTCGGCGATGGCGCGCAATTGCAGGTCGGTCTGCCCGACCCCGCCGGGCACCACCGCGCAGCCGAGCGCATGGGCGCCGCTCTCCACCATCGAGCCGGCGGGGGTGAGATGATAGGAAAAGCAATTGTGCACGATCTCGCCCGCCCGGAATCCGGCGGCGAACAAGGCGCGGGCGAACCGCCAGTAATCGGAGCGTCGGCCCTCGGGATCATAGATCGGCCCCGGCGACATGAAGATGCGCGCCATCTGTCCCGGTGCGGCGCCGTTGAGCCCGCCGAACGGCAGGCTTTTCGGC
>NCHM01000554.1 GCA_002257205.1 Rhizobiales bacterium 24-66-13
ATCCTCGCTGGAAAAGGCGAGATCGCCCGTGAATCCGGCCCCGCCCGCGCGGCCCGGCGCACCGGAAAGACGCAGCGCCGACGGGCCGGGAAGCTTGGCCTCGGCGGCATCGATGCGCCAGCCACCATCGGCTCCGGACAGGTCGAGCCGTGCATCGCGCAGCACCGTGCCGGCATAGGTGAGCTGCTCCACCGCGACGCCGATGCGCGCGGGCACATCGGGCGCGGGCAAGGCATCGAACGCCGCCATCAATGCGGCAAGGGATTCCGCCGCGCTCTGCGGGGCCGCGCCGGCCGGGGTGCGCAAAACGTCGGCATCGAGGGCGCGGGCGTTCAGCACCACCTCCAGGCTCGGCGTGCGGCCGAGGGCGAGGCGCGCCGAGCCGGCGAGCTGCACCGGGCGCGCGGTATCGGCGAGCGACAGGTCCAGCGTTTCCGCCACCACTGCTTCCGGGCCGGCGCGCAGCGCTCCGGACAGGCGCCAGGATTCATGCCAAGCCTCCTGTCCCGAGCCCGGCGGTGTTGAGCCCGGCTGTGCGCCGACATTCGCGGGCGGAGGGCCGCCAGGCACGCCGTCCGGGCGTCGGATCAGGCTGCCGCGCCCCTCGAAGCGCGGCGCCCCGCCCTCCAGGCGCAAGGTGCCGTCGAGATCGATGGTGAGCGGGCGCGCCCGCTCCTCGGCGATCAGGCGCATGCGGCTGCCATCGGCGCCGAACGCACCGAGGCTGAGCCGCGTGCCATAGTGCCGGCCGGCAAGCGCGACCTCGCCTTCAAGCCGGAACGGACCGGTCAGCGTGCGCGCCTCGCCCTTCAGGTCGAGCCCGGTGAACGCCAGGGAGCGATCGGCGCCGCGATCGAGAACATCCAGCGTGCCGCCTTCGATCGCGAGGCTGGAAATGGAGAGGCCGCCCGGCGCGGCGGCACCGGTGGGCAGCGCCACCCGGCCGGCGCTGTCCAGCACCACGCGCATGCGCGGGCGCACCAGGGTGAGGGATTTCGCCTCCACGCTGCCGCGCACCAGCGCGCCGAGGGAGAGATCGGCCCGCACTTCGTCGGCCACCGCGCCGGTGGAGACGGCGTCCGCGCCGATGGAAACATTGCGCAGGATGATGCGCGGGGTCGGCAGGATATCGGCGTAGATATGGCCGCGGATCACCACCGGCACGCCGAGCGTGCGGCTGGCCTGGCTTTCGAACGCGCCGCGCCACGCCGTCCAATCCACCACGAACGGCGCCGCGAAGGCCGCCACGATGGCAAGGATCACCGCCGAGGCAATCGTGATCAGGACGCCCTGCACCAGCCGGTCCTCGCTTCATGGGGCGCGCCGCAGCGGACGCGTTGGGGAAGCCTAGAGCGCGATCCGCCCAGAGGGAACCACTTGATGGTTCCCTCTGGGCGGTGAATCGCCCTCTCATTCATCAGAGAGAACGCGTGATCCGTTCGGCTTGCGGTGCAAGCTGAACGGCGCGTGCTCTCGCGCGCGATCCGACCAGATTGAAACAATCTGATCGGTGAATCGCCCGCTCATTTCACAAGAGATAACGCGTGATCCGTTCAGCTTGCGGTGCAAGCTGAACGGCGCGTGCTCTCGCGCGGAATGGTAACGTTGGGATGGTGGCGATCCAATGGACGGGGCGGCCCGCGCCCCTCAGATTTTCAGGATCTTGCCCGGATTCATGATGTTCTGCGGATCGAACGCCCGCTTGATCGCGCGCATGGCGTCGAGAGTGGCTTCGCCATGCTCGGCGGAGAGATATTTCATCTTCCCCTGCCCCACCCCGTGCTCGCCGGTGCAGGTGCCCTCCATGGCGAGCGCCCGGTCCACCAGGCGCGACATGAAGGTCTTGGCCTTGGCGAGGTCCGCCGGGTCTTCCACGTCCACCATCAGCGTGGTGTGGAAGTTTCCATCGCCCACATGGCCGACGATGGGCGCGATCAGTCCCATCTCGACGATGTCGCGCTTGGTCTCCATGACGCATTCGGCGAGGCGCGAGAGCGGCACGCACACGTCGGTGGCCACCGCCTTCGCGCCCGGCCGCATGGGCATGACCGACCAATAGGCATCGTGCCGCGCCTGCCACAGGCGGCCGACTGGATGGTGGCGATCACCGCGTTGCAGGCATCCTCAATGCTCGCGAAGGGGCACACCCCCGCCGTGATGGTCTCGGGGATGCCCTGGAGGCGCAGCGTCAGTTCGGTGATGATGCCGAGCGTGCCTTCCGCGCCCACGAACAGGCGGGTGAGATCATAGCCAGCGGAGGATTTCTTCGCCCGGCGCGCGGTGGTGATGATCTCACCGTTGGGCAGCACGGCTTTGAGCGCCAGGACATTGTCCTTCATGGTGCCGTAGCGCACCGCATTGGTGCCCGAGGCGCGGGTCGAGGCCATGCCGCCCAGCGAGGCGTCCGCGCCGGGGTCAATGGGGAAGAACAGCCCCTGGTCGCGCAGATCCTCGTTCAGCCGCTTGCGGGTCACGCCGGGTTCGATCACGCAGTCGAGGTCCTCGGCGTGAACGGCGAGAATTCGGTTCATTCCCGACAGATCGATACAGATTCCACCCTGCGGCGCGTTGACGTGGCCTTCCAGCGAGGTCCCCGTTCCCCAAGGGATGATCGGTATTCGATGGGCCGCGCAAAGGCCGACAACAATCTGCACATCTTGTGTGCTCTGGGCGAAAACCACCGCATCCGCCGGCTCATTGGGCAAATAAGTGGTGATATTTGCGTGCTGCTCGCGAACAGCATGGGAGGTAACGACTTTGTTACCAAGCGCGGCTTGCAATGCCTCGAGTGCCGCCGGCAGGCCCGGCATCGATTCGCGCGTGACCGTGGCATCGGCAGCAAACATTTAAGAATCCTTTAATATCAAGCCGCATGGCCTGAGCGGGGCGCAGCAGATTAGCGGGCGGGGCGCATTCGGCAAGGGGGCAGGCCGGTAGCGCCGTGCGGCAGCGCTGCACGATGTCTCCGCATGCGCGCCAATCTTATGCCATTTCGACAGTGACCAATGTCAAAACTCGCGGCACACTGCGCAGCAAGCAGGCAATTCTTTGAATTCCGTGCCCCCTCTCGACCAGGGAGAGCGCCATGTGGGACAGGATCGACTTCGAACCGGTATTCTTTGCTCCCTTTGTATCTTCCGCGATGAAGATCGAACCGGAATGGATTGATGACGAGGGTCATCTCTCCATGGCCTATTACAATGTCCTGTTCGACCGCGCCTTCGCCGAAGCACTCGCACTTCTTGGCCTCGGGCCGCAATATGTCCGCGCACGCGGCTTCTCCTTCTTCACCGCGGAAGCCCATATGCGCTATCTGCGCACCTTGCCGGCCGAAGGCGAGGTGCGGGTGACCATGCGGCTGATCGATTATGACGCGAAGCGCCTGCACCTTTTCCTGTCGCTTCACCACGGCACCGAGGGCTGGGTCGCGGCCACCTGCGAACAGATGACCTTGCAAGTGGATCGCGCCTCCCAGCGCGCCGCACCGTTCGCGGACGATGTGCTGGAACGGGTGGCGGGCATGCGCTCGGTTCACGCCGCGCTGCCCCAGCCGGACGGCATCGGCCGCAGCATCGGCCTCGACGCGCGCTCCTGAGTGCACCGCAAGACACCCCTGTGTGGGGGGTAGCCGGCTCGGGGCTTGCCTTGGCGGCCGACGCCGAATGCACGATTTCCTTGCAGGATGCTTATTTCCGACGCTGCATGCCATGCAGGTCAGCCATGCTGACACAACGCTTCTAGTGCGATGCAACAAAGCCCATATTGCATCGCATCAAGGGCCGCGCGGTTGCGGCCAAGCGTTGGAGGCCTGTCATGGGCGCCGTTACTTTCTCGACCGATTCCTTCTCGACCCCCAAGGCGACGGACGTCGCTGCCGTCAAGCCGGCCGAGGTCCGCAAGGGCGTTTTCGCGCGCATTTTCGATGCCATCGTCGCCGCCCGGGCCGCCCAGGCCGAGCGCGATTTCATCACCTACATGCAGCGCACCGGTTTCGACCCGCGCAAGTGATCTCAAGTCAGGGCTGATCTCCAGCCTGAAGTCGGTCCTGTGGGCGCGGTCCGCCACGGCGGCGCAACGCGAAACCTGGACATCCGCCATCTTCCCCCCGGATGGCGGAGTCTTGCAGCATTTTCCCCGTCCCTCGGACGTGGGGAAATGCTGCAAATATCTGTTTTCTACGTGTTGTCCTGACACGCGCCGGGTTTTGACACGCGCCGGCCCCTTTCGGCGGTCCGCGCGCGGCGCGGCATGCCGTTCCGGCGCCAGTGGCCCGGCGCGCCCCCTTCCGCAGGGCGCCCGGTACCAGAGACAAGGTGCCTGCTCTCTCCGCCTATGCCACCCATACGCGCTTCGGCTTCGCGCCCGTCGCCGAAAGCGTCAGCGTGGTCCAGCCGTCGATGTCGCGGCGGCGGACCAATTGCAGGCCCTGCGCGCGATAGGCGGCCAGCGCCGCATTGGCGTGCGAGGGCAGCAGGCCCGACAGAACCACCTTTCCGCCA
>NCHM01000026.1 GCA_002257205.1 Rhizobiales bacterium 24-66-13
CAAACGGATTCCTCGTCCGCAGGGATATCGGCGCCCTGCCCCTGCATGTGGAATACAGCCTCACCGACCACGGCCGCCGGCTCGACGCCCTGCTCAGCCAAAGCGAGGCCCCCGCCCAAGATCTGCATTTGATCCAGATCAAAAATTCGTGATGCGCACACCCGTGCCGCCGCCGCGCGGCCGGCAGCGGCCTGCGTGCGCGGCATCGGGGCCTGAAGATCGCCCACGCCCGTTTGCGTGCCCATTTCTGTGCCAGGGCCCGCCCCAACGCGGATGATGCGCCAGGCGGGCGACAAAGCCTTCGCCGCCAGCGCGGTTCGGCACCCGGCGGAAGCGAGGCGCCGAACCGGGCGCGCCTTACGCCACGGGACCGGCTTTGGTTGAATTCACAGTGCCCGCGCCTTATGCGTGGCGCCATGGATACCCTGGCCCACGCCGCAAACACCTCGATCGCCCTCCCTGCCCTGCGGATGCACTCCGGCAAGGCGGCGCCGTTCCTGCCCATGAGCCGCGCCGAGATGACGGCGCTCGGCTGGGACGCGTGCGACATCGTGCTGATCACGGGCGATGCCTATGTCGATCATCCGAGCTTCGGCATGGCGATCATCGGGCGGCTGCTGGAGGCCCAGGGGTTCCGCGTCGGCATCATCGCCCAGCCCGATTGGCAGTCGGCGGAGCCGTTCAAGGCGCTGGGCAAGCCGACCCTGTTCTTCGGCGTCACCGGCGGCAACCTGGACTCGATGGTGAACCGCTACACCTCGGACCGCCGGCTGCGCCATGACGATGCCTATACGGCGGGCGGCGAAGGCGGCAAGCGGCCGGATCGCTGCACCATCGTCTATACCCAGCGCTGCCGCGAGGCGTTCAAGGATGTGCCGATCGTGCTCGGCGGCATCGAAGCCTCGCTGCGCCGCATCGCCCATTACGACTATTGGTCCGACAAGGTGCGCCGCTCGATCCTGGCGGACGCCAAGGCGGACCTGCTGATCTATGGCAATGCCGAGCGCGCGGTGGTCGAAGTCGCAAACCGCCTCGCCGCCGGAGAGGCGCCGCGCGAGCTGGAATCCATCCGCGGCGTCGCGTTGTTCCGCAAGGTGCCGGCCCATTACACCGAACTGCACGCGGACGATCTGGACTCCGCCGACGAGGCGGCCGCCCGCCATGCCGGCGACACGGTGATCCGCCTGCCGTCCTATGAGCAGGTGGAGCAGGACAAGGAAGCCTATGCCCGCGCCTCGCGCGTGCTGCACCGGGAAGCCAATCCCGGCAATGCGCGCCCGCTCGTCCAGCGCCACGGCGACCGCGACCTGTGGCTGAACCCGCCGCCCATTCCGCTGACCTCCGACGAGATGGATGCGGTCTACGATTTGCCCTACGCCCGCGCGCCGCATCCCTCCTATGGCGACGCGAAGATCCCCGCCTGGGACATGATCAAATTCTCGGTGACCGTGATGCGCGGCTGCTTTGGCGGCTGCACCTTCTGTTCCATCACCGAGCATGAGGGCCGCATCATCCAGAACCGCTCGGAAGGCTCGATCCTGCGCGAAATCGAGCTGATCCGGGACAAGACGCCGGGATTTACGGGCGTGATCTCGGATATCGGCGGGCCCACCGCCAATATGTACCGGATGGCGTGCAAGGATCCGAAGATCGAGGCGGCCTGCCGGCTGCCGTCCTGCGTCTTCCCCGATATCTGCCCGAACCTCAACACCTCGCACGACGATCTGATCCGCCTCTATCGCAAGGTGCGCGAGGTGAAGGGCGTCAAGAAGGTGATGGTCGCATCCGGCGTGCGCTATGATCTGGCGGTGACGAGCCCCGAATATATCAAGGAGCTGGTGACCCATCACGTCGGCGGCTATCTGAAGATCGCGCCCGAACATACCGAGCGCGGCCCGCTCGACAAGATGATGAAGCCCGGCATCGGCACCTATGACCGCTTCAAGGAGATGTTCGAGGAAGCGGCAAAGCAGGCCGGCAAGAAATACTATTTGATCCCGTATTTCATCGCCGCGCATCCGGGCACGACCGACGAGGACATGATGAACCTCGCGCTCTGGCTCAAGAAGAACCGCTATCGCGCCGACCAAGTGCAGACCTTCCTGCCCTCCCCGATGGCCACGGCAACCGCCATGTATCACACCGGCGTCAACACGCTGCGCGGTGTGCGGCGCGGGGCGAGCGAGAAGGTGGAGGCGATCAAGGGCGGACGGCAGCGGCGGCTGCACAAGGCGTTCCTGCGCTACCACGATCCCGACAATTGGCCGCTTCTGCGCGAGGCGCTGAAGGAGATGGGCCGCTCCGATCTCATCGGCTCGCGCCCGGACCAGCTGGTGCCGACCTTCCAGCCGCCGGGAACCGGCAAGGCCGCCGGCACCAAGCGTCCCACGAGCCGCCCGGTCGGCGCGCAGCGCTTCACCACCAAGGGCGTTCCCATACGAAAGTGAACACTCCGCCGGCGCCCGCGTTCAGGCAGCCGGTGGCGGGCCTCCGCGCTGAAGGACGGCCGCGAAAAAGCCGTCGGTATCATGGCGCGCGGGCGTCAGCGCCAGATGGTCGGGATGCGCCGAAAAGCTAAGCTGCGGCGCCGCCTCGCGCACGGGCACCACGTGAAACGCCGGATGCGCCGCGAGGAAGGCGGCCACCTGCTCTTCGTTTTCCTCCGCCAGCATGGAGCATGTGGCATAGACCAGCCGCCCGCCCGGCTTCACCAGCCGCGCCGCGCTGGCGAGAATCTCGGCCTGCAGCGGCAGGAGGTTGTCCAGTCCGGGCCCAAGCGCGCGCCAGCGTGCATCGGGGTTGCGCCGCCACGTGCCGGTGCCGCTGCACGGCGCATCCACCAGCACGCGATCGAACGCGCCCTTGTGACGCTTCACCCCAGCGATCCCGCTCGCTGGCCAGAAGCCGGGTCTCGATATTGTGCAAGCCCGCGCGCCGAAACCGCTCGGCGCTGCGTTTCAGGCGCGCGGCCGAGACGTCGCAGGCCATGACATGGCCCTTGTTCGCCATCTGCGCGGCGATCGCCAGGGTCTTGCCACCGGCCCCGGCGCAGAAATCGACCACGCGTTCGCCCGCGCGCGCATCCACCAGCAGCGCCACAAGCTGTGAACCCTCGTCCTGAATCTCGACCTCGCCGGTCTTGAGCATCGGCAAACGCGCCAATGCGGGCCGCTCCTTCACGCGGATTCCATACGGCGCCAGCGGCGCGGGCTCGGCCCGCAGGCCCAGATCCCGCAGCGCGCCCAGCATTTGCGCGCGCGTGGACTTGAGCGGGTTGACCCGCAGATCGAGCGGCGCGGGGGCCAGAAGCGCGGCCATCTCGGACCCGAAAGCGCCCTGGAACCGGCGCCGCAAAGGCTCCGCCGCCCAGGACGGGCATTCCAGACGCACCTCGTCCGGCATGGCCGGATGGTCGATGGTGCAGCCCTGCAATTTCATCAACAGCCCGCGCTCGTTCTCGCTCAGGACTGCGGGCGCGAATTTACCGCCATTGAACAGGCCCTGCACCTGATCGCGCGTCTTGCCGCCATCAAGCACCAGCCAGGCCAGCAGCCGGTTGCGCGGGAGATTTTCGCGCCCATGCTTCGCCAGCCACCAGCCCAGCCGCGCGTGATGCCGTAGCAGCGCATAGAGCAGGTCACACATAAAGCCGCGATCCGTTTCGCCGATCTTGCGCCGGACGCGGAACCACGCGGAGACGACGGCATCGGCGGGGCGCGCGATGCCATCGACCTCGTGCATCAGGTCGAGGGTGGCTTGCAGACGGGCAGCTGGTGTCACGGCGAGAGGATCAGGCTGAAAAAAACGGCGGCACCATAAGCGAGAGCGCTGCCGTTGACCACGGATTCGCGCGCTTCACCGCCGCACAAACCGCCGCACGCTGCCGACCTGCCCGCCGCCCGTTGTCGGGGCCTTTGCGCGTGCCCATCTATCCTGCACCATCACAAGACGATACCCAGCAGGTCCGGTCATGGCGATTGCATTCGAGAGCACGTTCCGTTCGCTTCCAGAAAGCCTGTTCTCACCCGTGGACCCGAGCCCCGTCCGGCAACCCGCCCTGATCCGACTGAACGAAAAGCTGGCCGAGGAACTGGGCCTGGACGCGCAATGGCTGCGCGGCGCCGAAGGGCTCGCGGCCCTTTCCGGCAATGGGGTTCCGGACACATCCAATCCGATCGCGTTGGCCTATGCCGGACATCAGTTCGGCAATTTCGTGCCCCGCCTTGGGGATGGCCGCGCCATCCTCCTGGGCGAGGTCGTGGGCAGGAACGGCAACCGGCGCGACATCCAGCTGAAGGGCGCCGGGCGCACGCCCTATTCCCGTCGCGGCGATGGGCGCGCCGCCCTGGGGCCGGTGCTGCGCGAATATATCGTCAGCGAGGCGATGGCCGCGCTCGGCGTGCCGACCACGCGCGCCTTGGCTGCCGTTGCCACGGGCGACCGGGTCCAGCGCGAGACCGGGCTTCCCGGCGCGGTTCTCACCCGCGTCGCGGCCAGTCACATCCGGGTGGGAACGTTCCAATATGCGGCGGGACTGGGCGACGTCGAGGGCCTGAAAAGCCTCGCGGACTATGTCATCGCGCGGCATTATCCCGACGCCGCCAAGGCGGACAATCGCTACCTTGCCCTGCTCGATCACATCGTCCGCGCCCAAGCCAGCCTGATTGCGCACTGGATGTCGCTCGGCTTCATCCACGGCGTGATGAACACCGACAATATGGCGGTCTCGGGCGAGACCATCGATTACGGCCCCTGTGCCTTCCTGGACGCCTACGACCCCGCCAAGGTGTACAGTTCGATCGACGAGTTCGGCCGATACGCTTACGGCAACCAGCCCCGCATCGCGGTGTGGAACTTGGCGCGACTCGCCGAAGCCTTGCTGCCCCTCATCGATGCGGATTCAGACCGTGCGGTTACCTGCGCCGAAGAGGTGCTGAAGGGTTTCGCACCGAGGTTCGAGGAAGCTCATCTTGCCCGCATGCGGGCAAAGCTCGGGCTCATCACCGCCGTGCCGGAGGATGTCGCTCTCATCGACGACCTGCTGGCGACCATGCATGCGGGACGCGCGGACTTCACCCTCACCTTCCGCGCCCTGGATCAGCCCGCGCGCGACGACGCCGTTCCCGCCGATCTCGCCGGCCTGTTCGCCGATCCGGTGCCGCTCACGGCCTGGTACGACCGATACAGGGATCGCCTCCTGCAGGAGCCGCTCTCTCCCGATGACAGGACGCAGGCCATGAGAGCGGTCAATCCACGCTTCATCCCGCGCAATCATCGGATCGAAGCGGTCATCCGCGCCGCCGTGACCGATGGCGATTATGCGCCCTTCCACGATCTCGTCGCGACCCTTGCCGCGCCTTTTTCGGACCAGCCCGGCAAGGAGCTTCATGCAACCCCGCCGGCCCCCGAGGAAGAGGTCCTGCGCACCTTCTGCGGCACGTGAGGCTGTCGCGCGCGCCTATGCCGAACCGGCTGCCGGCTTGCGGCCGACGCTGATCGGCCGGCCATGTCGGCTCGACATTCAGGATTCCCAAGGCAACAGAATGCTGATTCCTAGGGCACCGTATTTTGCACGGAGCTCTACGATGGCCGCGATCCGAAGCGTCCGGTTCTCGATCCCGCAGCGCGGTGGGTGACGGGGCTTAAGGGTCAGTCAGGATTGGCGTTGGCTCATAAAGGGAACTTTTTGCCCGGTGTAAATGTTAAACTCGCTGGATCGATGAAAGAAAATGCTGGAATCTGAAATAGTAAGCCCATTTATACTTCTGAATGATTTTATGATGAATTATATCATATTATTAGTTGAATCCTTGTAACTTCACTATTTACGACTATCTCTGATCATAAGATTTCCGAATTTCCGAGCGCGTTTTTTCCGTCAGACAGATGGATTCTGGTGGGAGTTTGGCAGACACGCGCTTTCGCCCACCCTCGCGTACCGCGCCTTTCCTGATTTTGTTGCCGCCCTCGCAAATCGGACGCGCGACGGAGCGGTGCTACCTGGATCGCCGTCGAAAGAAGCGATGTCGTATCCATGGAAGCTAAGAAATTTATCCAATGTAGTGGAGTGTTTACCATGCGCTATATCGGTGGAGTTGCGGGCGAGGGCGTGCTGAGATGCGACGGGCAGGAAATAGGTCGCGCGACCTATGACTTCGACAGCTTCTTCAATGCACCCGTCGGCATCACCAGTTCCGGGGAAATCCGGCTTTCGCCGGCGGCCCTGCGTGGAGTGTTCGGTCGGCGGGTGGTTCAACTACTGACCGACGACGGGCGCCTACTGAACCTGACCTTTTCCGATAAGGAGCTGCGTCTGGAGAGCGATGCAGCCCATGTGGACGTCACCGGCGACATTTCGTCCGCTGCGCCGAACCGGCGTCACTGACCGCTGCGGCTGGCGCATCGCGCCAAACGAATGAACATGCCCGGTCTCAGATCGTCCCGATCTCAGCGGCACGGTCAAGGAGACGATCATGGCAATCGAACGGGCCTTTATGCGCGTGGTTCGCAAGCCATGGGGCAGCAGCGACCTGCTGCCGTGGCGCGCCATCCCGCCTGTCGACGGCGCCGTCGGCGAACTCTGGTTCGAGCGCGCCGATTCGCATGCGCCCGAGACGGCGCTGCTGCTCAAACTGGTGTTCACCACTCAGCCCCTGTCGATCCAAGTGCATCCCGATGATGCGTTTGCGCGCTCCCTCGGCCAGGACCACGGCAAGGCGGAAGCCTGGTACTTCCTCTCCGCCCGGCCCGGCGCACAGGTGGCCATCGGCCTCAACGGCCCGCTTACGCCGCCGCAATTGCGCACCGTGATCGAAGATCGCTGCATCGCCGAGCGCATCCAATGGTGCGACGTGCTCAAGGGCGATGTGGTCTGCATCCCCGCCGGAACCATCCATGCGATCGGAGCCGGCCTCGTCGTCGCCGAAATCCAACGGCGCAGCGACGTGACCTTTCGCCTTTTCGACTATGGCCGCACACGCGTGAACTGCATGCTGACCAGGCGGTCGCCGCAACGCAAATGGCTCCCCTTTCCCCGCAAGCGGCGCCGCGCAAGACGCGGGTTCGCCGGTCATTCGATCATTCGGTCATTCTCACGTTCGGCCTCCTGTCTCCCAACAAGGGGGTCGAGGTGATGATTGATGCGATCCCGGCGATCCTGAAGCGGCGGCCGGATGCCGTCTATGTGGTGCTTGGCGCAACCCATCCCAATCTCGTGCGCACGCAAGGCGAAGCCTATCGCGAGAGCCTGGTGGCGCGGGTGCGGGCACTTGGCGTCGAGGGACACGTGGTGTTTCTCGACCAGTTCGTGGACCAGCCGACCCTGCTCGACTTCATCTCCGTGTGCGATGTCTATGTGACGCCGTACCTGAACGAAGCGCAGATGACCTCCGGCACCGGCTTACAGCTTCGGCCTCGGCAAAGCAGTGGTCTCCACCCCCTATTGGCACGCGCGGGAACTTCTCGCCGCCGGCCGGGGCGCACTCGTGCCCTTTGGCGATTCCTCCGCCATCGGCGCGGAAATCGCCGATCTTCTGACCAATGACGCGCGGCGTGAGGCCATGCGCCAATGCGCCTATGCCGCCAGCCGTTCCATGACGTGGGAGCGCACCGCCGAACGCTATATCTCCACCGTCGAGAGCACGCGGCGCGCGCATCGCCTGGATGTCATCGCCCGGTGCACTTATGGTGCGCCGGCGCGTGAAAACCGGGGCGGAGAATCCGTCGTGTCGTTCGCCCTGAGCGTGGTAGAGCTGCGCCAGCTTGCCCAGCTGCGCGGCGAGCAAACACAGGCAGCCTCGTTTCGCGCCTTGAGCGCCCGATCGCGAACCATCAACCGAACCGAGGCCGCCGTGTCCCACCCCATGGTTTTGAACCGGCAGGCGCTCTACCTGCATCCGGACGCTGCGCGCGTGGTCGTGCGGCCCTTCAAGGTGCTCGCGCGCGCGCGCCGCTGGTGCGGCCCGAACCGTGCGAGCGCGAGGGCCATGTACCGAATGTTGTCTATACGTGCGGCGCGATGCGCCACAAGGACCAGATCATCCTGCCCTATGTGGTGTCCGACACCTTCTCGATTTCGCGACCATCAGGATCACGGATCTGATGCGTCTCATGGGAGGGTAAGGGTCTGCGCGGGCGGGCTTTTAGAAGTCCGCCGCCGACAGACGGTGATGGCTCTGGCGGCGCTTGGCATAAGCGCTGGTCGCGACCTTCTGAATGCGGACGCGATTGCCGTCGAAGACCCGCAGCAGGGACTCTTCATCCTCCCGCACGTCGGACTTGATGCGGCGCAGCGCCCCCGTCTCCACCTGGAAGGCGACTTCGAAGGCACCGTCATAGCCCCAGAAGCAGACGCAGTTCCGCGCCATGTCGAGGCTGCGGCTCACGTTTGGGAAATTAAGCGCCATAATTGCTTCCACTCATGGTCCGAGCTTGCCGCCTGAGGCAGGATTGGCGTGCGGCAGCGAGGGCTCCGGCCTCAAGCGGCGGCCCCATAGCGGTCGAGGGCCAGATCTGCATGAATGATCGCGGGCGGCTTGCCGGAGATGATGTCCGCGATCAGGCTTCCCGAACCGCAAGCCATCGTCCAGCCCAAGGTGCCGTGGCCGGTGTTGGTGAACAGGTTGGCGAAGCTGGTCCCGCCGATAATCGGCGTGCCGTCGGGTGTCATGGGCCTGAGCCCGGTCCAGAACGTCGCCCGTTCCAGATCGCCCCCGTTCGGATAGAGATCGAAAACCGAATGAATGAGCGTTTGGCGGCGAGGTTCGCGGAGAGAAAGATCGAACCCCGCCAACTCCGCGGTGCCGCCGACGCGGATGCGGTCGCCGAGGCGCGTGATGGCGACCTTGTAGGTTTCGTCCATGACGGTAGAGACCGGTGCCCCTGCCGGATCCACGATGGGCAGCGTGATGGAATAGCCCTTCACCGGATAGACCGGCAGCATGAGACCGAGCGGCCGCAGCAGGCCGGGCGTATAGCTGCCCATGGCGGCGACATAAACGTCGGCGGTCACCATTTCTCCGCCGGCCAGGGCGACGCCGGTCACGCGGTTCGCGTCCTTCCGCAGGGCCTCGATCGCGACTCCATAGCGGAAACGCACCCCCAGTTTCTCGGCGAGGGCGGCGAGCGCCTGCGTGAACAGGTGGGCGTCGCCCGTCTCGTCGCCCGGCAGGCGCAGGCCGCCCACGAACTTCTCCCTGACCCGCGCGAGGGCGGGCTCGGCAGCGATGCATCCGGCCGGGTCGAGCAGGTCGTAGGGAACGCCGTGCGCATCCAGCACCCGGGTGTCGTCATGCACGTGATCGAGCTGCTGTTGGGTGCGGAACAGCTGGAGCGTTCCCTTGGCGCGCTCGTCATAGGCGATGCCGGTCTGCGCCCGCAGCTCCTTCAGCTTATCGCGGCTGTATTCGGCGAGCCGGACCATGCGTCCCTTGTTGCGCGCATAGGCCTGCTCGGTGCAGTTGGCGAGCATCCGCGCAACCCAGGCATAGAGGTGCGGGTCCATACCCGGCCGCACCACCAGCGGGCTGTGGCGCATGAGAAGCCATTTCAGTGCCTTCACTGGAATGCCCGGAGCCGCCCATGGCGCGGAATAGCCCGGCGAGACCTGCCCGGCATTGGCGAAGCTGGTCTCCATGCCCGCGGCCGGCTGGCGGTCGAGCACCTCGACCTCATGGCCGGCTTGGGCAAGATAATAGGCCGAGGCCACGCCGACGACGCCGGCTCCTAGGATGAGAATGCGCATGGAGATGTTCCTTCACCCGCCGACATAGCGGCGATGAAAACGGCGACCGAGGCTGGTCAGGATTTCGTAGCCGATGGTGCTGGCCTCGGCGGCAACCACATCCAGCGACTGATGGGGGCCAATGAGCTCCACCAGTGCGCCCGGGCCGAGGTCGTCGGGGCCAAGCGCGCTCGCATCGAAGACGGCGCTATCCATGGAGATCCGCCCCACCTGGGGCAGGCGATGTTCGCCGAACCACGCGGCGCCGTGATTGGAAGCGCTTCTGAGATAACCGTCCGCATAGCCCACCGCGACGGTTGCAAGCCGTGTCGTGGTGCCGGCGTGGGCGGTGTGGCCATAGCCGATGCCGGCGCCGGCCTCCACCGTTCGCACCTGGACGACACGGCCTTCCAGGCGGACCACCGGCAGCATGGGATTCGCGCCGGGTTGGGGGGAGATGCCGTAGAGCGCAGCCCCAGGACGCACCATGTCGAAGCCGTATTGCGGGCCGAGAAAGATACCGGAGGACGCGGCCAAGCTTGCGGGGACGCCGGGAAACAACCTCCGCAATCGGCTGAAGTCATCGAGTTGAGCAGCGTTCGCCGGGTGGTCCGGGTCGTCGGCGCAGGCCAGATGGCTCATCACCAACTGAAGCTTGAACGCATCCAGCGTCGCCGCATCGTCGATGAGCCGACGGGTCTCCTCGGCCGAGAGCCCGAACCGGGACATGCCGGAATCGACCTGCAGGATCGCATCGAGCCTGCGTCCGAGCCGCCGCGCGCAGGCCGCCCAGCTTTCCGCCTGGCCGGGACCATTGATCACCGGCACGAGGCCGCATGCGGCGAAGTCGTCTTCGGTTCCCGGCAAAGGCCCGGTGAGAACCGCGATGGAGGCCGTTTCGTCCAGCAACGGACGTAAAACCAGGGCCTCTTCCAGATGCGCGACGAAGAAATGCCGGCATCCGGCGCGGAATAACGCGGGGGAGACTTCGGCAACTCCAAGCCCGTACGCGTCCGCCTTCACCACTGCGGCAACCACGGCGGGAGCGGCGCGGCGGCGCAACAGAGCGTAGTTTTGGGCAATGGCGGAAAGGTCCACCGTCAACGTGCCACCGGCCCGCCTCTCGTCGGCGGCGGGCGGAAATGGCAAAGCGAAACCCGCGGGGGCATTCATAGCGAAACGGCCATCACAGTGTGGGAGAGGAAAATTCGTGTGCCGGCACCAGCGCCGGACCGTCTAAACGGTAGTTCGAATAATCGCCGGATTTCAGATGATTTTATCAAATTTTATGCGAAATTAGATCCCGTATTGATATTTTTGACGACTCCGGGAAATAATCACCTCATGGCGGTTCTCGATAAAATCGACGCCCATATCCTGCGCATCCTTCGCACCGATGGGCGGATCAGCAACGCCGACCTGGCGCAGGAGGTGGGGCTGTCGGCCTCGGCCTGCCTGCGACGCCTGCGGCTGCTCGAAAGCAACGGAACCATCCGGGGCTACACGGCGCTCATCGATGTGCCTGGACCGGACGAGGGACTGGTCGTGCTCGCTCAAGTCACGCTGGAGCGGCAGACAGAAGAGTTCCTCTCGCGCTTCGAAGCGGCGGTGCGGCGGTGCCAAGAGATCGCCGACTGCTACTTGATGACCGGCTTGGCTGACTATGTCCTGAAGATCGAAGTGCGCAGCACGGCTGATTACGAAAGTTTCCACAAGGACATCCTTTCCAGAATGCCCGGTGTGGCACGCATCCAGTCTTCGTTTGCTATCCGCACGGTGGTGCGTGGCCGCAACGCTCTGGTGAAATAGCCCGCTCCAGCGAACTTGGCCGGCCCGGCGCCCCGCATTGCCCGTGTGCCTCGTCTTTCAGCACTTTGCCGCTCGAACTGCTCCTTCATTCGACTTGACGATCCGCATAATACGGTCGACGTTGTCGTATACAATCTCGCATCCAATCAGCGCCGGCAGGCTCGGCGCCCTTCGGATGAACCGCGGATCAACCGTGATCGGGAAGGAAAGAGGGGTCTATGCCTGTTGCGAACGTGGGTGATTTGGCGCCGCCCGGCCAAGGGACGGGCCAAGGGACGGGCCAAGGGATCAGTCCGTCGGCCATCACCGTGAATGCGGTCACAAAGCGGTTCCGGGTTGGCAATGACGCGATCACGGCTCTCGAGGAAGTCTCGCTGGATGTCCGCCGGGGCGAGTTCGTCGCCATCGTCGGACCTTCAGGTTGTGGCAAGTCCACGCTGCTGAAAATCCTCACCGGGCTGTTCGCGCCGAGCGCCGGCGACACGCGCATCGGGGGAACCGTGACCACCGGCCCGCGCCGGGATATCGGCGTGGTGTTTCAGTCGCCGCTCCTGTTTCCATGGCGGACGGTGTTGGAAAACGTCATGCTTCCTGCGGACGTGCAGAAGCTGAACCGGGCGACCCACCTGACCCGGGCAAAGGAACTGCTGGACCTCGTCGGTCTTACCGATTTCAAGGACCGCTACCCCAAGGAGCTTTCCGGCGGCATGCAGCAGCGCGTGGCGATCGCGCGGGCCTTGCTGCATCAACCCGCCATTCTCCTGATGGACGAGCCGTTCGGCGCGCTCGACGCCATGACGCGGGAGCGCATGAACGTGGAGCTCCAGAGGCTCTGGCGCATACACAACACGAGCATCCTGTTCATCACCCACTCCATCCCGGAGGCGGTGTTCCTTGCGAGCCGCGTCGTCGTGATGACCCCCCGACCTGGACGCGTTGCGGAAATCCTGGACATCAACCTGCCGGCCAAGCGCCCGCTCGAGCTCATGAACTCCCCCGAGTTCGGCGCCTATGTGGCCCGCATTCGATCGCATTTCGGTTCCGTTGGAGTGATCGACTGATGAGCGATAAGCCTCCAATCCATACAAGCCTGAAGACGCTCTCCATCAGCATCCTTCTCTTCGTCCTGCTCATCGGTCTTTGGGAGTTTGCTGTTCGCTATCTGCAGGTGCCCGCGTTCATCGTGCCGGCGCCCTCATCCATGTTCAGGGCCCTGTACCAAGGCATTGCAAGCGGGCTTTATGTCGAGCATGTGGGCGTCACGCTGATCGAGATCCTGGCGGGCTTCGCCATCGGCTCCAGCCTCGGCCTCCTGCTGGGCGTCGGCATCGCGACCAACCGCTATATGGCCTATTTTCTCTATCCGTATGTGGTGGTCTTTCAATCCCTCCCGAAAGTGGCGATCGCGCCCCTGATCGTGCTGTGGTTCGGCCTCGGCATCACATCGAAGATCGTAGCGGGGGCGCTGATCTGCTTCTTCGCGGTGATGGTCAACACCATCGCCGGCCTGCGCGCGGTCGAGCAGGATCGCGTCGATCTCATCCGCTCGCTCGGCGGCAGCGATTTCCAGGTCTTTTGGATGCTGCGTCTGCCGTCGGCCATGCCGTTCATCATGGCAGGCCTGGAGATCGCCCTGACCTTCGCGATGATCGGCGTCATCGTCGCCGAATTCCTCGGGGCGGAACGCGGCCTTGGCATGCTCATGCAGAGCATGAACTTCTCCATGGATGTGGCGGGGTCGTTCTCGATCCTCGTGGTCCTCGCCGCGCTCGGCCTGGTGCTGAACAGGATCATCATCTTTGCCCGCCATCGGCTCATCTACTGGGAGCAGCCCGCCGGCGCGCGCGGGTCGGAGCCACCCGATACCCATTGATGTCCCGCAGCTCGAAATAAGAGCTCAACAATAACCAACCGGAGGTGTTTTCATGATTGCTCGCGTCTTCTCGGCGGTCCTGGCGGCGGGCTTGCTCGCGCTCGGAATGCCCGGCTCTGCCCATGCGCAGGAAAAGCTTCGCGTGGGCTGGTGCTCCAAGACCTACAATGTCTCCCTGGCGCCGTTCGCCGTGGCGATCAAGAAGGGGTGGTTCAAGGCCGGCAACGTCGATTTTGAGATGTTCACCTTCGCCGGCTCCACCGACTGCATGCGTACCCTGGCCACCGGGGACCTCACCATCGCGATGCTTTCGCCGGAACCGCTCGGCATCGTCTCGCTGCAAGGGGTGAAGGCGAAGGTGTTCTTCGAAGCCTATCGCCGCAACATCTTCGGCCTCGCCGTGGCGGCGGACAGCGATTTCAAGTCGTACAATGACTTGAAGGGGCAGACCGTGGGCGTGCTGTCCATGGGGTCGGTCGGCGTCGTCATCGCGCGCTCGGTGGCCGCGGCTGCGGGGCTCAATCCGACCACCGACATGCGCATCGTGGTGACCGGCGAGCCTGCGCAGACGGCCACACTTATGCGGCGCGGCGAAGTGAAGGTGCTGAGCCAGTTCGATACCTATTACACGCTGGTGGAGCGGGCGGGGGTGAAGCTGCGGCGACTCGACGACTCTGCAATCGCGCGGTTTCCCAGCAATTCCTGGGTCGCGATGGACGATGTCCTGCAGAAGCGCCGGGCCGACATCGTGAACTTCAGCAAGGCCTACGCCATGGGGACCGCCTACGCCATCGCCCATCCCCGCGAGGCCATCAAGATGGTCTATGAGGTCTACCCGCAGACGAAACCGTCCAACATGGAACTGGAGGATGCGGTCACCTACGACATGCCGATCCTGCAGGATCGCATCAATACCTGGCACCTGGACAATCCCGCCACGGACAAATGGGGGAGCGTCGATGTCGCCGCCTTCCAAACCTACATGGACTGGCTCCATCAGTGGGGTCTGTTGCCCGGCAAGGTGGATGCCGCGTCGATCACCACCAACGCGCTGATCGACGATATCAACGCGTTCGACCGCAAGGCGATCGAAACCCCGTAGACGAGACTGGGAGCGAAGATATCGCTCCCAGCCTCTCATCTTGGAATGACGAGCCGCGGGACCATCTGCCTGCGCCGCAGCATCTCCTGGACTTTCGTCATGTTTCGAAGGGAGCCCTGCACGTGATCGCGCGCTGCCTCTGCGGCGGCCGGGGCATCGCGGGCGAGAATGGCGTCCGCGATTGCCTTGTGTTCGGCAAGGTCGGAATCCTCGAAGTCCACCAGCAGGACTTCGAGCCAAAGCGCCATTTGGAGCTGCTGGTAGATCTGGTCGGTCGCCCGGATGAGCGCGTCGTTGCGGGTCGCAGCGGCGATGACCTTGTGGATTTGGAGACCGAGATCGAGATCTTGCGAAGGGCTCGCCAGCTTGTCCTGTCCGCGTTCTCGCAACGCTTCCATTTGCTTGATGATGTCGCGGATGCGGTCGAAGTCTTCCTCGGTCGCGCGCTCGCAGGCGAGTCCAGCCGCGCACACATCGAGTGCCTGCCGGACGATGAGCAAGTCGCACACGGCGGTGACGTCGAGATCGGTCACCACGTAGCCGAGATTGCGCTGGCCGACCACCAGCCCCTCTTCCTCCAGCTTCATGAGGGCTTCTCGCAGCGGTGTGCGGCTGACGCCAAGCCGCTCCGCCAGCCGACTTTCCGAAAGCCGCTCGGACGGGCGGACCTGGCCGGTCAGGATGAGGGTTTTGAGATCGTCATAAGCCTTCTGGCGCAGCGAGTATGGCGCGCCTTTCTTCCGAGCGACCGCCTTGGCCATTCGACCCCTTCAGTGATGTTGCGTGTGTGCCGGGAATGGCGAAACGCTATCCGATCTTCCACGGTGGGCGAAACGAAAATCAGCGCTAAGCCGAGTATGCAATGATGTATGCGATCCTGCAACACGGGCGCCGCCACCGCTGCCTCGCTTCACTGGAGGGCGTTCAGGCTCTTCGACGGCAAGGTGAGAGGTAGACATGCATCCAAAATCGTATACAAGATAGTCGACAATCAATGCCGCCGTGCAGCCTTCCTGGCGGGAGCCATCGAAAATGAATGTGAACGTGAATTCTCTGCAGGCCCGCGATGTCGCCAACATCCTGCATCCCTATACCAATGCGGCGACGCACGCGAAGGAAGGGCCATTGGTCATCACGCGCGGCGACGGCATCTGCGTCATCGACGATGATGGCAACCGCTACATCGAGGGGCTGGGCGGGTTGTTCTGCGCCTCTCTCGGCTTCAGCGAGCAGCGCCTAGTGGACGCGGCGATCCGTCAGATGCGCGAGCTCCCCTTCTACCACACGTTCGGCGGCAAATCGCACGAGGCGGGGATCGAACTGGCCGAGCGACTCATCAAGCTGGCGCCCGTGCCGATGTCGAAGGTGTTCTTCGCCAATTCCGGTTCGGAAGCCAACGATACGGCCATCAAGCTTATCTGGTACTATCACAACGCCATCGGCAAGCCCGAGAAGAAGAAGATCATCTCGCGGGTGCGCGCCTATCACGGCGTCACCGTCGCCACCGCCAGCCTCACGGGCTTGCCGAACAATCACCGGGATTTCGATCTGCCGATTGCCGGCATCCTCCACACCGATTGCCCGAGCTTCTATCGCTACGGTCTGCCCGGCGAAACGGAGGAGGCGTTCGCGACGCGCTGCGCGGACTCCCTTGAGCAGCTCATCCTGAACGAGGGACCGGAGACAATCGCCGCCTTCTTCGCCGAGCCCTTGATGGCGTCCGGAGGCAGCATCGTTCCGCCGGCCACCTATTATGAGAAGATCCAGGCGGTCCTGCAGAAGTACGATGTCCTGCTCATCGCCGACGAGGTCATCTGCGGCTTCGGGCGCCTCGGCGCCATGTTCGGCTCGGAGATCTTCGGGCTCAAGCCCGACATGATCTCGATGGCCAAGCAGTTGTCCGCCGCCTACATGCCCATCTCCGCGCTCATGGTGAGCGAGAAGATCTATCGTGCCGTGGTGTCGGAGAGCGAAAAGATTGGCACCTTCGGCCACGGCTTCACCTATGGCGGCCATCCGGTCCCCGCGGCCGTGGCCCTGGAGACGTTGAAGATCTACGAGGAGCGCGACATCGTCGGCCATGTGCAAGATGTCATGCCGGTGTTCCAGCAGCGCCTGCGCGCCTTTGCGAGCCATCCCCTGGTGGGTGAAGCGCGCGGCGTCGGGCTCATCGGCGCGCTGGAGCTCGTCAAGGACAAGCAGACCAGGGAGACGTTCGATCCCGCGCTTGGCGTCGCCGCTTATGTGGGCCGGCGCGCGCAGGCCCATGGCGTCATCATCCGAGCGCTGGGGGACACCGTGAACTTGTGCCCGCCGCTCATCATCACCGAGAGCGAGATCGAGGACCTGATGGCGCGCATCAAGCGCGCGCTCGACGACACCTGGGACTGGGTGAAGACCCAAGGCTAAGCACCGGCTTCGACCGGCCGAATGTCCGCCGGGCGCCGCGGCGCCCGATCCGCCCCTTTCATCGATACTCACGACAAAACGGCATCCCATGAGAGACTTTGAAGCTGGTGGCCGCTCCCTCGCCGTCGGGCGCAAGGGTATGGCGGCGACATCCCATCCCGACGCCACCTTGACGGCGGTGGAGATCCTCAAGGCCGGCGGCAACGCCATGGATGCGGCGATCGCGGCCTGTGCCGTGCAAAGCGTCGTCGAAGCCGGATCGACCGGCATCGGCGGCGACTGCTTCGTGCTCTATTCGCAAAAGGGCTCGACCAACGTCATCGGCTATAACGGCTCCGGCCGCACGCCATCCGCCGCGACGTTCGACTGGTATCGGCAGAACGGGATGACAGCGATCGAGCGCCAGTCGCCCCATGCGGTGACCGTCCCGGGCGCTGTGGAAGCCTGGGCCCGCCTTCTCGCCGACCATGGCCGCATGAGCCTTGCAGAGGTGCTCGCCCCCGCCATCGGGATGGCGCGCGACGGCTACGGTGTCACCCCACGGGTCGCCAGCGACATCGGCTTCCAGCTCGATCTGCTGCGCCGCGATCCGACGACGCGCCGGATCTTCCTCGATCGCGACGTCGCGCCGGCGGTGGGCAGCGTCCAGCGGCAGCCGGAGCTTGCCGACACGCTGGAGGCCATCGGACAAGAGGGACCGGATGCCTTCTATCGCGGTGCCATCGCCGAGGACATGGTGGCGTTCCTCCGCTCCGTCGGCGGCCTCCACACCAAAGAGGATTTCGCGAACACCGAAGGGGAATATGTGACGCCGGTCACCACCACCTTCCGCGGCCGCACCATCTACGAGTGCCCGCCCAACGGCCAGGGCGTGATCGCGCTTTTGATCCTGAACATCCTGCAGCGTCTCGAACGCAAGCCCGCCCCCCTCGACATCGACAATCTGGTGGCCGAAGTGGAAGCCACCCGGCTCGCCTATGCGGCGCGCGACGCCTATATCGCCGACCAGCGCACCGCCCACGTGCCGGTGGACTATCTCCTCTCCGAGAAACTCGCCGACGCGCTCGCCGCGCGTGTCGATACGGCCTCCGCCATGACGGACCTGCCCGTGTTCGACGCGGTGGAGCACAAGGACACGGTCTATATCTCGGTGGTCGATGGCGAGCGCAACGTCGTCTCCTTCATCAATTCCATCTTCCACCCCTACGGCGCCGTTCTGATGGCGCCCAAGTCGGGGGTGCTGTTCCACAATCGCGGCCAGAGCTTTTCGCTGCGGGACGGCCATCCCAATGCCATCGGCCCGAACAAGCGCCCCATGCACACCATCATCCCCGGCATGGCGGCCGAGGGCGGCCGGGTTTCTATGTCATTCGGCGTCATGGGTGGCCATTATCAGGCAACGGGCCACGCCGCGTTTCTGGCGAAGGTGCTCTGGAACGAATTGGACGTGCAAAGCGCCATCGACCTTCCCCGGCTCTTTCCCCAGCTGGGCACCGGCGCGGTCGAGATGGAAGCTCGGCTGCGTACGACGGTGGGTGCCGAATTCGAGCGGCGCGGCTTTAAGGTCTGCGCGCCGCGCTGGGCCATAGGCGGCGCACAGGCGATCGCGATCGATTGGGAGGCCGGCACGCTGCTCGGCGGCTCCGATCCGCGCAAGGACGGCTGTGCCCTCGGATATTGAGGGGAGCGCGGTCTCGTAGCGCGGACGCTTGGTCCGTTCTGCAGGGTATTTTTCCCGCGTCGCAGCCATCTTGCGGAGGTCGGCGTTCAAGCATCAGACCATGGTCTGCTTGTGCGAAAGGTTTCGGATGCCGGCCCGATCACGAAGGCGGGCACGGGCGCGCGCGCCGGCGTCGGAAAGCCTCCAGGGGAGGAAACCGCGGTCTGACCTGTGCGGCGGGCGAGGTCGTCGCGGCGCTATGGGGATATGACGCCGGCGGCGACGGGTGCGATGCCGAGCGAGAGGCGGATATTAGAGCGCATGACGGAGCCAAGCGGCTTCAGTCGTGTGCCGGTCGCGCGGCAGGGTCTTTGCGGTGCCACGACGCCGATGGACACGGCCTTGCCGACGGCAGAACTCATGCGGCCCCGATGCCCAAGATGGCACTGCCCGTGACAGGAGCCTGGTGCCGGGATCCCTGCAAATAAGGCAGCGATAAAACCAACGACTCAAATTGTATCCCTCGGCTTGTATCACCGGGGCTAAGTCATTGATTTATAAGGGAAATGGTGCCAGGGGCGGAATCGAGGTATAGGATTAAGCCTATGATTTATAACAGAAAATGCAGGTAGAAAATTTTTCACGCCTACAGACATGCCTACATTTTTCGCGGCTGCAACTTCGTTAGTTCGGTCCGCAAAAAGCGGAATCCCACTGCATTTCACCGCGTATCTTTGAGAGCCATAGCAGCCTCGCGCGCGCGAGGCCAAGCGATATTGAGCGCCGGGCCGCATTCGGCCGACTCCGATCGTCGGCGAATCGCAGTTCTGCTTAAAACCGCAGTTTGCGTCCAAGCCGCTTGGTTTCCGAATATCGGCCATGCCTGCCGCAAACCACATCGATGATCAGAGCTTTGAAACTCCGGACAGACAAGCGGGGTAACTATAGGCTCAGGTTCTAGAACCAATTATTTGATCCAAACTGACGCCAAAGCCTCCCCTTGGCACGAGTTGCTTGACAAAGCGACGGTATCATGATACAATATAGAGGCGGAGACTGCCGCCAGCCTCACGAAAGATCACATCATGACTGTCAAATCTCAGGCCGCTTCCTCCGGCATTCTCGTGCTCTTCAATGCCACGCCGTCCCAGGCCGCAAAGTTCGAAGGCGAGGCCGCCGAAAAGGCGCGCGCCGCTGCCGAGGGCCTCGGCCATCGCTGCGTCACGCTGAACCCGGCGAAGGACGCCAAGCTCATTGCCAGCCTGGCGCGCGGCGCCTTCGACAAGGAGGGCGCTCCCCTGCTCGGCGCCGTCACGCCGCGCATGGTCAGTGAGCTTTCGGCCGTGGCCGATAGCGCGGCCAAGGCCGCGCCTGTCGTGCAACTGATTCCGAAGGCCGCTGAGGCCAAGGCGGCCGCGAAGGCGACGACGACAGCGCCGGCCGTCGAAACAGCCGCTGAGACAGCCTCGGGCGCTGCGGACAAGCCTGTCTCTGGCGTGGCCATCGCGTCGCAGAGCAGGCTCGACGGCGGCAATCTCGGTGTCGTCAGTAAAGAGGTCGCCGTGGGGCTCTGGCCCGAGATTGCCAGCGGCCACCTGGTGCTCGCGCCCGACTATGAAGAGGGCGAGTTCAATGGCTGGTGGCCGGCCGAGGTCATCAATCGCGACGCGACTCGGGCCACGCTCAAATGGCACGGCTTCGACGATCTGCCGGTGATCACGCGGCCGATCAGCCAACTCGCTCTCATGCATCCCGATTGCAAGGCGTGAGCGGGAAAGCAGGGAGGCCATGCGGCCTCCCTGCACTTATTCCCTGGGACCGGGGCGGACAAAGGCTAAGGCCGCTTGCGGCCACCCTTCAGTGGCGAGGGTGGCGCTGCATCTGCAGGAGGCTTCTGCAGCAGATCGGCAACGGGCACTTCGAGTACATCCGCCAGTCTATCGAGAAGATCTATCGTGGGATTTTCCGTCTGGCGCTCGATGCCGCCAACATAGGCACGATCAATACCGGAATCAGCTGCGAGTCGTTCTTGCGAGACTCCGCGAGCCACGCGCAACGCGCGGACATTCCAAGCCAAGATAGCGCGCCCTTTCATGCGCTCGAAAGCAGCAGTCAGATGGCCATTAAACCACTGGCTATTGCCATCATGTATGAATATCTTCGTCGCGAAATACCTCCACGCCTCAGAAAGGAACCCCTCCGATGGCCTCTCACAGGCTGATCAGGACGCTTGCGCTGTGCGGCAGCCTTGGCCTGCTCGCCCTCCCTGCCTCAGCCCGGTCCGAGTATGGCTACAAGGACCGGATCTTCGAGCAGAAGTACGTCCTGCCGGAAACGCTCAGCGACGATGAGCTTGTCATGCTCCGCCTGCTGTTCATGACAATCGGCACCACCGCCGCGCAAATTGACGCGTTCTTCGGTGCGGAGCTGGCTCAGGCCATGGGCGGCTTGTGCGACACGGTCGTGGTTCTGAAGACGGCGGTCTCCGCGCCGCCCCTCTCACCGGCGCAGGACATTATCGCCAAAGCCGCCCAATCTTCGCCGGCACCGACATCGAAGCCGCAGCGATCTGGATCGTCCACCGACGAGCTCTGCCTCGGCCAGACCGTTCTGTTCAAGTTCGCCTATGCCGACAGCCTGTCGACCGATCGGCAATTGAGCGATCTGGCGGCCGCGACCCGCAGGCGCTTTGCGGCGAGCTGGATCGCGCCGGCCGAGCTGCAACGGACAGACATGCAGACCGCCGCCCGGAGGCTCTCCGACGTCCGGTCGCGTGTGGCGCGCCTCGCCACTGTCGGCGTCGTCGTTTCCGCCGCTGATGGGGGCGCCATGCAGGACACCCCCGTCAAGCAGACCCTGAAGCAGCTTACGGGTGACGAGCCTTACACCACCATCGATCGCCGCCTGACCGAGATCGAAGAGGAGGCAGTACGCTCTCTTCAGGCGCGCGAGGCAACGCGCCGACAGGATGAATTGCGGCGACAAGAGGAAGACCAAAAGCTCTGGGAAGCCAGGGCGCAAGCCGCCTCCAATGCCATAGCATTGGAGGACGCGAATGCCCGTGTCGCGCGGGCACGGCGGAACGTTCAGGTGGCCGAGCAGCAGGTCCAGGAGTGCTCCGCCGCGATCCACACGTATCAAGCGCGTCGCATGCAGGGTTTGCCCATGGCGACGGCGCAAGGTCCGTCCGGCACGTTAGCGGGCCGCCCCGGCGGTTGCGCCAATCTCCTGGAGGGATTTCGGTTGGAGAGGTCAAAGGCTCAGAGCTGGCTTGACGATGCCATGGCGGCGCTGCGGTCCGCGCAGAAGACGGCTTCGCCATCGCAGGCCCCACCTGTGGGGCAGCCGGGGGAAGAGCGCTGCGTCGAAGGCGGCCGCTGCATCATCGTCGAGCGCACGGTC
>NCHM01000555.1 GCA_002257205.1 Rhizobiales bacterium 24-66-13
GAGAGGCTGCGCCGGCTGCGGGTCGCCTGCTGCATCGAGCTTCTCTACGCCACCGGCCTGCGCATTTCGGAACTCACGGCCCTTCCCGCCACCGCAGCCCGCAGCCGCTCGGATGCCATCATCGTCACCGGCAAGGGCGGCAAGGACCGGCTCGTGCCCCTGAGCGGACCGGCGAAGGCGATCATGGCGGCCTATCTGGACGCGCGCCGCGCCGCCGGGCTGGATGCCTCCAAATGGCTGTTTCCCACCGGCGCGAAATCCGGCCACGTCACCCGCCAGCAGGCCGCGCGCGAGCTGAAGGACCTCGCGGTGGCGGCCGGCCTCGACCCGGCCAAGCTCTCGCCCCATGTGATGCGGCATGCCTTCGCGAGCCATCTGCTGGCCCACGGGGCGGACCTGCGGATCGTCCAGACCTTGCTCGGCCATGCGGATATTTCCACCACCCAGATCTACACCCATGTGCTGGACGAGCGGCTGAAGCAGATGGTGCGCGACCTGCACCCCCTGTCGGAAGGCTAGGGCCGATCGACATTTTGAGCCTGAAGCCATTGCAGCAGAGCTGCGTCATGCACGGGCTCGTCCCGTGCATCCACGTGGCACCGCTGGCACCGGCTTTTCAATTCCAGCGTGGGCGGCCCGGCGTGGGTGGCCGGGACAGGCCCGGCCATGACCGCTGGTGAAAATGAAGACAATGGCCCGCACCTGCCGTCAGTCGCCTCGACGATGCAGAAAACCCCCGCTTGCCCCTTTCATCATGCCGGGCCGGCGCCTATATTCATCGCGCTGGCGCAAGCCAGATATGGCGATAAATGGTTGTCGGAATAAGCCTTTCGGACCCGGGGGCAGTACCCGGCGCCTCCACCAGAACCCGTGATTTCGCAAGGCTTTGCGGGTTGCGGCGGGGGCGAAATAGGATCGACGAGGGTGTAAAGGGCTTTCTTTCGCTCGGCATGGTTCCGCCGATATCGGGCCGACCTATAGTTGCGAATGACAACTATGCTCCGGTTGCCGTTGCCGCGTGAGCGGTAAAGGTACCGAAATAAAAGTCCTACCGGGTAGCACTGGCTAGGCGGGGTTCGGAGGCACCTGGCAACAGAAGCCTCCACTTCCTCCAAGGGCCGGCCGGACCTGCGGGGAAGGGATGGGTCTCATGACCGTGGCGGACGGGCGACCTGCCTTCCGTAGCGCGTAAGTCTCGTCTGCATCGGGCACCGGCCGCGAGCACCGCACCCCATGTCTTCGGTCGATCATATCCGGTACGATCTTCTGGCGCAGGAAGCGCTGCGCGGCGTCGTGCGCCGCGTGCTTTCCGACGTCGCCCGCGACGGCCTGCCGGGCGACCATCATTTCTATGTCTCCTTCGATCCCCGCGCGCCCGGCGTGCGGCTCTCGCAGCGCATGCGCGAGAAATATCCCGAGGAGATGACCATCGTGCTCCAGCACCAGTTCTGGGACCTGAACGTGAGCGAGCACGCCTTCGAGGTGGGCCTCTCGTTCGGCGGCATTCCCGAGCGGCTGCTGGTGCCGTTCTCGGCGCTCAAGGGCTTCTTCGACCCCTCGGTGAGCTTCGGCCTCCAGTTCGAGCTGGCGGGCGGCGAGGAGATCGAGGCGGCCGGCGAAAATGCGCCGGCGGAAGCCCCCACCCGCCTGCCCGGCGCCGGCGCCTCGGTGCGTCCGCTGCGCGGCGCGGGATCCGAACCCGCGCTCGCCACCGCCAAGAGCGGCGGCAACGGGGGCGCCAAGAGCGGCGGCAACGGCGAGGGGGAGCACGGCGACGGCGTCCTGGCGATGAAATCCATCGCTCCCGACATCGCCAGCGCCACCAGCAAGGTCTCCGCGCAGGATACCTCCCCGGACGGTGGCGAGGATTCCGGCAAGAGCGGCAAGGACGCCGCGAAGGATGATCGCCCGTCCGGTGGCGCCGAAGTGGTCCGGCTCGACGTCTTCCGCAAGAAGTGAGGCGGCGATAAGATGTGAGGCGGCGCGCTCCGTGCCGCGCGCTTTCTTTCCTGTTCCCATTCTGGTTCGCGCGCGGGTCCGCCCATGAGCACGGTCGATGTTTGTGCATGTTTGATGTCTGAGCATGGTTGATGTCGCCGTGATCGGCGCCGGCGCGGCCGGTCTTGCGGCGGCGCGCGCGCTGGAGGGCAGCGGGCTTTCCGTCGCGATTCTCGAAGCCGCCGGTCGCATCGGCGGGCGCGCCTTTACCGATACCGCCAGCTTCGCGCAGCCCTGGGATCTCGGCTGCCACTGGATGCATTCGGCGCTCGACAATCCCTTTGTCGCGATTGCCGACCGGCTCGGCTTTTCCTATCGCCGCTCCACCCAGCATTATATCCGCAAGCTGCATCTCGGCACGCGCTGGGCCGATGAGGGCGAGCGCGACGCGGCGGCACGCGCCGTGGAGGCCGCCTTCGAGGCGATCGCGGCGGCGGGATTGGCCGGGCGCGATATCCCGGCATCCGAGGTGATCCCCGATGCCGGCCCATGGAACCGCCTGGTGCGCCATTGGATTGCGCTGATGACGGCCGCCACCCCGCAGGATGTCTCCACGCTCGATTTCGCCCAATATCACGACGGCGGCGAAAACTGGCCGGTGGTGGAGGGCTATGGCGCGCTGGTGGCGGCGCAGGCCTCCGGGCTGAAGGTGACGCTCAACTGTCCGGTCCATACCGTGGATTGGTCCGGCGCGGGCGTGCGGCTCTCAACCGCGAAGGGCGATGTGACGGCACGGGCGGTGATCGTCGCGGTTTCCACCGATGTGATGGCGAAGGGGCATCTGCGTTTCGCGCCCGCCTTGCCGCCGGAACTCGCCGAAGCCATGGCGGCGCTGCCGCTCGGGGTTTCGGAAAAGGTCGCGTTCGGTTTCGACAGGGACGTGTTCGGCTTTTCCGAGCGGGCCGGCATCAACACCATCGATCTGACGCGGCCCGACCGGCCGCCGGTGAATTTCCAGATCATCCCCGGCGCGCGGCCTCTCGCCATCGCCCATCTGGGCGGCGCGAGCGGGCGGG
>NCHM01000556.1 GCA_002257205.1 Rhizobiales bacterium 24-66-13
CGCCACCAGCGCCGGCTTGATCAGCGGCAGCGTCACGCGGAAGAACACGGTCAGCGGCCCCGCGCCGAGGGAGGCCGCCGCCTCCTCGAACGAACGGTTCGTGCCGGCGAGAGAAGCCGTCACCAGGCGCACGGTCCAGGGCAAGGCGATCAGCCCATGGGCCACCAGAAGCCCGGGCAAGGTGCCGGCGACTTCCACGTCGAACAGCACTTCCAATTCGATGAACGCCATGAACAGCGCCGCGCCACCGACGATGCCCGGCACGATCATGGGCGCGAGCAAGAGCGTCTGGATCGCATCCCGGCCGGGGAAGCGATAGCGCACCAAAGCAAGGCTCGCGGGCACGCCGAGCGCCAGCGAGATCACGACGGCGCATAGCGCGGTCTGCACGCTGGTGATGAAGCCGTCGCGGAAGGCATCCTGCGCCCAGGCGCGGGCATACCAGGAGAGCGTGTAGCCGGTGGGCGGAAAGGAGAGGATCTTGTTGGCGAAGAAGCTCACCCACACGATCGCCACCAGCGGCAGCACCACGAAGGCCAGCACCAGCGCGGAGAGCGCGGCATAGATGCGGTTGACGGCGATCGGTCCCATGTCGGTTTTCTCCGCTCACTCGCTCCAGCGGCGATAATGCCGCTGCACCAGCATGTTGGCGGCGGTGGTCAGCACCAGCGTCACGGCCATGAGCACGAATGCCAGCGCCGCGCCGAACGGCCAGTTCATGGCTTTGGCCACCTGCTGGTAGACGGTCGGCGCCATCATGTGAAAGCTCGGCCCGCCGATCAGCACCGGCGTCGCATAGGCGTTCATCGAGAGGATGAAGCACAGCATGGTGCCCGCCAGCAGCCCCGGCAAGGCGAGCGGCAGCACCACCCGCTTGAGGATCGTCAGATGCCCGGCGCCGAGACTCGCGGCGGCGGATTCCAGATTCTCGTCGATGCCTTCCAGCACGCTCTGCAAAGTCACGATCATGAACGGCAGCATCACCGAGACCAGGCCGATGATGACCGCCAGCGGCGTATACATCAGCTTCACCGGCGCAAGGCCGAGGGTGCCGATGGCGGCATTGAACATCCCCTTGTCGCCGAGGATCACCATCCACGCCGCCGTGCGCACCGCATTGCCCATGAGCAAGGGCAGGATGATGAGCAGCAACAACCGCCCCTTCCACTTCGCGCTGGCCTGCCGCACCAGGAAATAGGCGACGGGAAAGCCGGCCAGCAGGCACAGGAGCGTGGAAACGGCGGAGACCCACAGCGTGGTGAAGAGCACGTCCTGATAGAAGCTGTCGGCGAAGAATTTCTGGTAGTTCGCCAGCGTCAGCGCCTCCACCATCATCTGCCCCGGCACGAAGCGGTTCAGGCTGTAGCGGAACATGAGGGCGAGCGGGCCGAGCAGCGCCAGCACGACGAACAGCGTCGCAGGCGCCGCCAGCCCGAAGGCGGGCGAGCGGCGCCTGACCTCCCGCGCCGGAGACGCGGGAAGGGGCATGGTTGCAGTGGAGGACGTCATCGCGACCTCGTTCAGCTCGCGATATTCTTGTTCCACCATTCCAGCCATTCCGCCGTATTCTTGGCCACGTGCTGATAATCGGGGAATTTCAGCGCGGCAGCCTCGGCCGCGGTGAAATCCACCTTCGCCTTCAGCTCGGGCGAAAGCTCCGCCTTGCCGTTGGCGGGCGCATAGAAGCTGGCGCCGGCGAGACCCGCCATGGCTTTGCGATCCAGCATGGCGTTGAAATAGATGGCGGAGAGGTCCGGGCTCGGCGCGCGCGTGGGCAAGGAGGCGCCAAACATGACGGCGATCGCGCCTTCGGACGGATATTGGATCGCGAGCGGGGCGCCATCATTGGCCCATTGCAGGCCGCGTGCCTTGTAGTTCACCGCGATGTCGACTTCGCCATTCACGAGACCGGCGCCGAGTTGCTGGTGGGCGGCATAGATGCGCGGCTGCGTCAGCGCCTTCAATTCCATCAGCCGCTTCTTGCCCTCCTCCGTATTGGTGACGGTGCCACCTTTGATCAGGCCCGCCATCATGATGTAGTTGAAATAAAGCTGGTTGGTGAGGCCGAGCTTGCCGGCCCATTTCTTGTCCCACAATTCTTCGTAGGATTTCGGCGTGTTCGGCACCTTGTCCTTATTGTAGATGATCGACACGCCACTATAGAGCCACGGCACGAAGAACGGCTTGGACTTCAGCGCCGGCACCACGTCGGCATAATTCGGCACCTTGGTGAAATCGATGTTCGAGATCACCTCCTGGCCGAACAATTCGACGCTGTCGCCCTCATTGATATGGATGACGTCGATGCTGCCGCGCTTCAGGCGCTTCTCGGCGATCAGCTTCGCCTTGCGCTCCGGCTCCATGCCGAGATCGCGGACGATCTTGATGCCCTGGCTTTCCACCAGCGGCGCCTCGACGAACTTGATGGTGCG
>NCHM01000027.1 GCA_002257205.1 Rhizobiales bacterium 24-66-13
GATGTCGGAGACGATAATCCAAAACCATCGACCGCACCCTGCTTGAACGCCGCCAGCATCGCGGCGCCCCCGCCCCGCACGGGGACGAGTTGAACGTCTTTCTCCGGGTCCAGCCCATGCTCGCATAACAGGAAGCGAAACAGCGAGTCCGGAGCGCCCCCCGCGCCCGTGGTCGCCAGTTTCAACCCCTTCAAGGCGGCGACACGCTCCGCGACGGGCGACAATAGGGTCACCCCCCGTTCCTTCATGAGTGAGGCCCGAACGATGATGTTGCTGGCATATTTATTGACCATGCCGGCAATCAGCTTTAACGGCTGACCTTGCATCTGCACCCGCATCGCCTGATCGGGCGGCGTAAGCACGATATCGGCGGCCCGGCTCAGCAGAGCATCGATATTAGGGGCCTTTTCAGTCGCAACGACCGTGACTTCCAGATTTTGTACTTTGAAGAAGCCCTTCGCGATGCCGTAATCTTCCGGCGCCCAAAGCCACGATTTCGAGGTGGAGCGAAAGCTTGTTAATTGTGCCGGGGCTGCAGCCAGGGCGGGCCTCCCAATCACCGTGGAGGCCGCTCCGCAGGCCATCCCAGCCAGTACCGCTCGCCTACTGATGGTGTTTGGCATTCTTATTGTCCCTCGGAATTCGCGGCCGGACGAGTAGCTAAGATGGTGCGTCACGCAGCGGCACGGGTGGAAGGCGTGTTTTCTTATTGGCTCCGGGTCCGACGAAATTCGATTTCGACGTGAGAGCGCGAGTGGACAGACTTGCAGACAGACTTTTCGGTTGTGGTTCGCAGTCTGCCGGCCGCAAAAATCTGTCACGAAAAAAATTCATTCACAAGTGTAAAATTTGGTCAGATTGCTCATCTAAAGTGCTGCCCATTCACGGATCGCCGTCTACGCTAAGCGGAGCTCGATCAAACGGGGCAGATGGATTAAAATTTTCGTTTAAATTAAATGATATAAATAAGCTAGTCCGGCGTTTCATCCGCTTTCGCACACCTGGCCGACATGCGCTCCAGGCACCTGAAACCCATGGACAACGGCTTTTCCCTTGCCTAGGTTGAATTCACAAATGTAAAAATATTGAATAATTTTTCACAGTTATGATCTCGCTTTCCAGTGAGGGAGACGGACGTGGTTGAGTTTCCGCAGCAGGCGCAAGTCATTATCGTGGGCGGCGGCATCGTGGGATGCAGCATTGCCTATCACCTGACGCTCCGAGGCTATCGGGATGTGGTCCTGCTTGAAAGAAAGCAACTTACATCGGGCACCACCTGGCACGCGGCCGGATTGGTCGGCCAATTGCGCGCGACCCACAATCTGACTCGCCTCGCCCAGTATACGACCCAATTGTACGCATCCCTGGAACGGGACTCCGGCCAAGCAACTGGCTTTCTCCAGATCGGCTCCCTTGCCCTAGCGAATAATGAGGAGCGCTTCGAGGAACTCAAGCGAGGCGCCTCCATGGCGCGCTGCTTTGGCCTAGACGTGAACGTGCTAACCCCTCAGCAGGCCCTCGACTTGTGGCCGCTGATGAATGTCTCCGATCTTGTCGGCGCGGTCCATCTCCCCAAGGACGGTCAGACCAACCCCATCGATACGACCCAAGCCCTCGCGAAGGCCGCCCGGAACGGCGGCGCGCGGATCTTCGAGAATGTCGCCGTCACGCAGATCCTTGTCGAGCAGGGGCGCGCGTCCGGGGTGCGTACGACGCACGGAGACATGAGGGCCGAATTCGTGGTCAATGCCGCCGGCATGTGGGCTCACGGGCTCGGCGCGGCCGCCGGCACCACCGTTCCCCTGCATGCCGCCGAGCATTTCTATATTGTGACCGAGGCAATTCCCGGCTTGCCGAAGCATCTCCCGGTGCTGCGCGACGGCGATGCCTGCAGCTATTTCAAGGAAGATGCGGGCAAGTTGCTGGTGGGCTGGTTCGAGCCGGTCGCCAAGCCCTGGGGCATGATGGGGATTCCCGAGAGCTTCTCGTTCGATCAACTGCCGGATGACCTGGAACATATCGAGCCCTTGCTCGAAGCCGCCATCCATCGCGTGCCAGCCCTAGGGCAGGCCGGGATCCAGCTCTTCTTCAACGGGCCGGAAAGCTTCACGCCCGATGATCGTTATCTGCTCGGCGAGACACCCGAGGTGCGGAACCTGTTCGTGGCTGCGGGCTTCAATTCCATCGGCATCCAGTCCGCCGGGGGCGCGGGTAAGGTCCTGGCTGACTGGATCGTCGACGGGCACCCACCCATGGACCTATGGGACGTCGATATTCGCCGCGCCATGCCCTTCCAGCGCAATCGGACCTATCTCAAAGACCGTACGGTCGAGGCTCTGGGCCTTCTTTACGCCATGCATTGGCCGTTCCGCCAGCCGGAGACAGCGCGTGGCGTCAGGCGCTCCGCCCTGCATGACCGTCTCAAGGCGAGCGGGGCCTGCTTCGGCGAAGTCGCGGGATGGGAGCGGCCAAACTGGTACGCACCCAAAGGGGTTGCCGCCGAATATCGCTACAGCTTCGGGCGTCAGAACTGGTTCGAGCATTCCGCGGCCGAACATCGCGCTGTCAGAAACAACGTCGGTCTATTCGACCAGTCTTCGTTCGGTAAATATACCGTGGAAGGTGGCGATGCAGAAATCGTGCTCAATCGCGTTTGTGCCAATGATGTCTCAGTCCCCGTCGGACAGATCGTCTATACGCAATGGCTGAACGCGCGCGGCTGCATCGAGGCGGACCTTACTGTCACGCGCGAGGCGGAGGAACGCTTCCTCGTGGTGACGGCGGCGGCGACCCAGACCCGAGACCTCGCCTGGCTCCGCCGCCATATGCCCCAGGACGCGCGGGCGGTCGCCGTGGATGTCACGTCGGCCTATGCGGTCCTAGGCATCATGGGTCCGAAATCGCGCGATCTGCTATCGCGCCTGACCGACGCCGATCTGTCCAATGAAGCGTTCCCGTTCGCCACCTCGCGCATGATCGACCTCGGTTATGCCCGGGTGCGCGCCAGCCGCATCACATATGTGGGCGAATTGGGATGGGAGCTTTATGTGCCAACGGAATTCGCCCAGGGCGTCTTCGATGTGATCGCGGCGGAGGGACCGGCCGTGGGCCTGTGCCTCGCGGGCTACCACGCGATGAATTCGCTACGCACCGAGAAGGCGTATCGGCATTGGGGCCACGACATCACGGACGAGGACACGCCGCTGGAAGCCGGCCTCGGCTTCGCGATCGCCTGGGAAAAGGCGGGCGGCTTCATCGGGCGCGATGCCCTGCTGCGCCAGAGAGAGCGGGGACTGAAGCGCCGGCTGGTCAATGTGGCGCTGTCTGATCCCGGCAAGCTTCTCTATCACAACGAGCCTATCTGGCGGGATGGCGTGCTGGTCGGGCGCATCACCTCCGGCATGTTTGGACATACGATCGGCAAGCCGCTGGGCATGGGCTACATAGAAAACGCGCAAGGCTTCGCGACTGTGGCCTTCGTCAAGGAAGGCCGCTATGAGATCGAGGTTGCGGGAGAACGCATTCCCGCGGACGTCCAGCTGCGTCCATTCTATGACCCGGCCAACCTCCGGGTGAAGGATACGCCGCAGAAGGCCCTGCGGGTCGCGCGTATCGGATAGGCGCAAGCCTGAACACCAGCCACAGGGCGCGTCCATCCCGACGCCGTTCCTGCGCCGGGAACATCGGCATCGTCCGCGCGGTGTTCCCTCAGAAGGTCGGCGGGGTGCAAGCGCTGATCACCTCGCAGGCGTGCGGGCCGACGCAGCGGAAGCGATGCGGGCGGCGGCTTTCGAAATAATAGGCATCGCCCGCACCGAGAATGCGCCGCTCTTCGTCCACCGTGACCTCCAGCCGGCCGCTGAGCACGATGCCGCCCTCCTCCCCTTCATGCACCAGGGGCACGCGCCCGGTGTCGGCGCCGGGCTCGTAGCGCTCCTTCAGGATCTGCAGGGCACGGCCGAACAGATTGTCGCCGATCTGCCGGTAGGAGATGGGCCCCTTGCCGATCTCCACCAGTTCCTCGGCCTGATAGAAGGCCTTGGCGGGCTTGTCCGGCGCGATGGCGAAGAATTCCGCAAGGCCGATGGGGATGCCGTCGAGGATGCGCTTCAGCGCGCCGACCGACGGGTTCACGGTGTTGGATTCGATCAGGGAGACGGAGGAGTTCGTCACCCCGGCCCGCTTCGCCAGGGCGCGTTGCGACAAGCCATGGCGCATGCGGACGAAGCGCAGACGCGCGCCGACATCGACAGTCATCACAAAGCCCGTTTCAGGTGTTCTCGATCAGCAACATCCTGCCTATCGGTACAATAAAATCAACAGGTTAATTGGATAAAGAAAAGGACTTGTTGGCCCTTGGGAAACGTGGCCCTGCTCGGGAAACAGGAGTCATGCCCATGAATGTCGTCGCGCCCGCCCCCCGGGGGCACAATGCCTCGCTTGATGCCTATTGGATGCCCTTCACCGCCAACCGCCAGTTCAAGGCGGCGCCCCGCCTCCTGGCCCGGGCGGAAGGCATGTATTACACGACCATCGACGGCGGAAAGGTGCTGGACGGCACGGCCGGCCTCTGGTGCGTGAATGCCGGGCACGGGCGGAAAAGCATCGCCGATGCGGTCCAGCGCCAGTTGACGACGCTCGACTACGCGCCCTCCTTCCAGATGGGGCATCCCATTGCCTTCGTGTTCGCCGACCGGCTCGCCTCCATGGCGCCGGGCGGGCCGGAGGCCGGCTTGGACCGCGTGTTCTTCACCGGTTCTGGTTCGGAATCGGTGGATACGGCACTCAAGATCGCACTCGCCTACCAGCGTGCCATCGGCCAGGGAACGCGCACCCGGCTGATCGGCCGGGAACGCGGCTATCACGGGGTCGGCTTCGGCGGCATTTCCGTGGGCGGGCTGGTCAATAATCGCCGCGCCTTCGCGCCGCAATTGCCAGGCGTCGATCATCTGCGGCACACGCACGATCCCGTCCGCAACAGGTTCGTGAAGGGCCTGCCGGAGTATGGCGCGGATCTGGCCGACGATCTGGAGCGAATGGTCGCCCTGCACGGCGCCGACACCATCGCCGCGGTGATCATCGAGCCCGTGGCCGGCTCAACCGGCGTCTTGCTGCCGCCCAAGGGCTATCTCGAGCGGTTGCGCGCCATCACCGAGCGCCATGGCATCCTGCTCATCTTCGATGAGGTCATCACCGGGTTCGGACGCCTCGGCACGCCCTTCGCCACCGATTATTTCGGCGTGGTGCCGGACCTCGTCACCACGGCAAAGGGATTGACCAACGGCGCGGTCCCCATGGGCGCGGTGTTCGCCAGCCGCAAGGTGCATGACGCGCTCATGCAGGGGCCGGAGGAGGCGATCGAGCTGTTCCACGGCTACACCTATTCCGGTCATCCGGTCGCCTGCGCGGCCGGCCTCGCCACGCTCGACATCTATGCGGCGGAGGGCCTCCTGACCCGTGGCGCGGAACTGGCCGATCTGTGGCAGGACACCATGCACGCCCTGCGCGCGGCGGCCCATGTCATCGATATCCGCACCATCGGTCTCGTCGCGGGGATCGAGCTCGACTCCCGTCCAGGTGCTGTCGGCGCGCGCGGCTACGACGTGTTCGTGGATTGCCTCAGCAAGGGCCTGCTGGTCCGCGTGACGGGCGACATCATCGCCCTGTCCCCGCCGCTCATCGTCCAGCCCGACGAGATCGGACGCATGGCAGAAACCCTCGCGGCCGCCATCAACCGGGTCGCCTGATCTGGGCCGGGCCCCGACGGTGCTGTCGTAACCCTTGCCGGCCAGCCGGATGTCGCCCGCGCCGAGGCCGTCCCGAGATGGCCGATCGCACTCCTGACCGGGAGGCGGAAGAAACGCCGGCCGGCCGGCGATCCGGCTCTGGTGCGGTTCGAACCCGGCCGGCCGGACCTTCCCGTCGTGGTCTTCGTCATAGGTGGAGCGGTGCTCGGGCGGACCGTGCAGACACTGAAGCGCCTCAGGCAAACCGCAGCGGACGTCGCCGGCGAGGTCTCGCGCCTGATGGCGTAGAAAAATCGTTCGACCCGGCGCAAGCGGGGCGACGCGGCGCATATGGGCGCGCGTCCCAGCCCCATTGCTCAGCCGCGCGCGGCGCGCACCGGCGCCGCCGGGCCGGCCATCATACGGGCGCTGTGCCATTGGCCGGTTTCGATCAGCCCGGCCGCGATCTGCCGCATCAGATCCTTCACGCAAAGCGCCGCATAGCTCAAAGGCCGCGAGGCGCATCCTAACTACATCAACCCCACCTTCAACCCCACCCGTAGCTCCGGCTTTTGGCATCGACCTTGTCACCAAGGGCCGAGTGCGCCCGGCGCTTCTCGCCGTCGTGGTGACGCCGTCACGTTCGAGGTCGCGCAGATGCGCACCACGGCGCCAAGCGCGCCAACGGAGGCTTGCTATGTGGCCTTCATGTCGGCGGTGGTGCCGTGCAAGCGGCTCTCCGCCGCCAATTGGTCGAGCGTATTGCACATGCTCTTGTCCTTCGCCGTGATCAGATACACGGAGAATGGGGTGTATATGATCTTCGCGGCGGCGGGACCCCGTCACTTCGGGAAGTGACGGGTGCGGCAATATAAGTCGCATTCCGCCTTGACCCTGCGGGAGGGGGCCCGGATAAATCTTCTTCTCTCTGTGGAAGCAGCCTCGTGGATCAACCGAAACGGATGATACCCATCTGTTTTGAAAAACTGATCCACCGGATCAAAGAGTTGTGGTGCGACCGTGACAGAAGGGTTCCACCTGTCGCGGTCGAACCACAAGGATGGACAAATGCGAAGCAGCAGAAGCGAGGTGCATTACATCCGTCTGGTCGACGAAATAGAGGCTTCGCTCGACGACCCCGGTGGCATCGAGAAGCTTGCCTCCCATCTCGAAGGTCTGCCGGAGATACTGCGCAACCTCGACCGGCCCTTGCCTGATGGCGGTCGGATGCTCCTGATGATCGACCCGCTGGGGATCGTCATCAGCCAGAACGCAGCGGCCGCAAAGGCGCTGGGCCTGTCGATCGGTGCATCGGTCGCCGAAGCGGCCCTCACGCCCCAGGCTCTGCCGGCATTTCTGGATATGTTGGGACGTGGGAAGGGGCCAGCTCCACTCGCTGTGGCAGCCCGTGCCGGGCATTCGCTATTTCTGCTGGGCTCGCAGCCCGAGGCCGGGGGACCCATCTCGCTGGCGGAGGTCCGCCGCGGGATCGGCCGGCACGTCCTGAACCGGCTGGCGGACGCGATCAACTTGATACCCTCGGAGACCGAAGTGCTGGCGGGACTGATGGACGGCAAGTCCATCGACCAGATCGCCGCCGCCCTGTCGCGCAAGGAAGGGACTGCGCGCCAGCAGGTCAAGTCAATCATGGCCAAGATGGGGGTCAATTCCCAGACCCAGCTCATCTCGACGGCTTACGCGCTCTCGCTGATGTTCGAGCGCACCCAGTCGCCGGCTCGCGGCATCGCCGGCGCCCAGGGGACAACCTTTGACATGCCCGGGGCGACGCTGTTCGACAGCCGGCATGGTCAACTGGGCCTTCACTGCTTTGGCGCCGAGGATGGCATGCCGGTTCTCCTGTTCCACGGCGCGATCTTCGGCATCGCCGGCCATGCCGAGTTCCGGCGGGCCGCCGACATGCTGGGGCTTTGCATCATCGCTCCCGAACGGCCCGGCTTCGGGCATACGCGATTGCCCGACGAAGCGGACCCGGTGGAACTGGCCTGCGCGCAGGCGCTGGATGTTCTTGACGCGCTCGGCAAGTCGCGCGTTGTCGTGCTGGCCCATGACATCGGAACCCGCTTTGCCGCGCGCCTCGCCCGCCTTGCGCCCGAACGCGTCGCCGCCGTTGTGGCCGCCTCGACGACGCCGCCCATGCAGACCTGGGCCCAGACCGCCGGCATGCCCACCCGTCACCGAGTGAATGCATGGGCGGCGCAGAACCTTCCGGGCCTGATGGACAAGATCGTCGGCCTCGGCCTGTCGCAGATTGCCCGCCAGGGCATCGACGTGCTGCCGAAGCTGGTCTTCGACGGCTGCGATTTCGATCAGGACATTCTGCGCCGGCCGGACTGCCAGGCGGCCCTTCAGGATGGGTTCCATCTCGCATGGTCGCAACAGGGGGCGGGCTTTCGCAGCGACATGCGGCTGACCAATGAAGACTGGCGCCCGGAAGCCATCCAGGTCTCGGTCCCGTTCCACTGCCTGCACGGCACGCAGAATCTCACGGTCTCGGGTCGGGCGGTCATGGAACTTGCGGCCGAGATGCCGCACGGCCGCTTCCGGGCGATCGAGCACGGCGGTCACTCCCTCCCGCTGAGCCATACCGCCGTCATCCTGCGGCATGTGCTGGCGGCGGGACACAAGACCGGGCTGGGACTGGACACGCTCGACCCCTGATCAGGAGCGGTACTGCCGAAAGGAAAGGCAATTTACCATTTGGTAGTTTTGCCCGCTTCCTGAATGCCCATAGGTTACCCGCGCGGCCACAGCGGGAAAATCGACAGTGTCAGCCTTCAAGGTCTCCACCTCGTTCGCACTGATGGGCCGAACGGCGCCCTTCCTGTTCGTTCGCCTGCTGGTCTATGTCGGCATTGCCGCGGCCTATGTGCTGGCAACGGGTGTCGGGGCCGGCATCGGCTATGGCGTGGGCGCCTTTTGGGAGGATGAGAGCCGGCTGTCGGCCGGATTCTGGGGTGCGGCCGCCGGCTTCGGGCTGGTCGGGGCGGTGCTGTACCTGCTGCGCGAATACATCCTCTACATCGTCAAGGCCGGCCACATCGCGGTGATGGTCGAACTGTTGCGGGGCCGCGAGATTCCCGGCGGCCAAAGCCAGATCGCCCATGCCCGCGCCATGGTGGCGGAGCGCTTCGGCACTTCCAACGTGCTGTTCGGCATCGATCAACTGGTCAAGGGCGTGATCAATGCCGTAACGGGACTGCTGGAGGGGGTGCTGTCGATCCTGCCCCTTCCCGGTCTGGACCGGCTGGCCTCGATCCTGCGCGCCTATCTGAGAATCGCTGTCGGGCTGATGGACGAGGTGATGCTCGCCCATTGCTTCGACAATCGCGGGCAGGACCCTTACACCGCCTCGCGCGCGGCGTTGGTGCTCTATGCCCAGAACGCGCGGCCGCTCATGACCAGCGCGGCGTGGGTGACGGCCTGGGTCTGGCTGTTCTCCCTTCTCGTCTTTCTGGTGATGCTGGCGCCGGCAGGGGCCGTCGCGTGGCTGATGCCGGGACAGGTTTCGGCGGGCGGCGTCGTCTTCGCCGCCCTGTTCGCGTGGTCGATCAAGGCCACCATTATCGAGCCCTTCGCCGTCGCCTGCATGCTGCAGGCCTATTTCAAAGTCACCGCGGGCCAGACACCCAATCCCGAATGGGAAGCGAAGCTCGATCGCGCTTCCGACAAGTTCAAGGCCCTTGGCCAGCGCGCCTGCGCGTGGGTGGGTGGGCGCATGGGCTTTTCGGCCAAAGGAGAACCGACATGAGGCGTTCCTTCACATACGCAGCGGCCGCCATGCTGCTGTCGGTCGGGCTGGCGCAGGCGGAAGCGCCGCGCACTATCATCGTGATGGACGGTTCGGGCTCGATGTGGGGGCAGATCGACGGGCGGACCAAGCTCGACATCGCCCGCGAGACCGTGGCCAAGGTTCTTGGCACGCTGCCGGCAGATCAGGAACTGGGGCTTATGGCCTATGGCCACCGCTCCAAGGGCGATTGCCGCGACATCGAACTCATGGTCGCGCCGGCCAAGGGCACCGCGAAGACCATCGGCGAACGGGTGGCAGCCATGCGCTTCCTCGGCAAGACCCCGCTCTCCGAGGCCGTGCGGCAGGCCGCCGAGGCGTTGCGCTATGGCGAGGAGGCGGCCACCGTCGTGCTCATCACCGACGGGCTGGAGACCTGCAAGGCCGACCCCTGCGCGCTGGGGCGTGAGTTGGAAGCGGCGGGACTCAATTTCACCGCCCATGTCATCGGGTTCGGCCTGACCAAGGCGGAAGGCGCGCAGGTCGCGTGCCTCGCCGAGAACACCGGTGGGCGCTATATCGAGGCGTCGAACGCCAACGCCCTGCGCGACGCGCTGGCCGCGACGGTGGCCGCGCCGGCACCGCCTCCCGCCCCAGAGCCCGCCGCTCCCACCGCCACGTTGAGCGCAGCGGACAGCGCGCCCGCGGGGTCCGTGCTTGCGGTCGGCTTCACGGCGCCGAAGGGTGAGTTCGACTACATCCATCTCCTGAACGCGAAAGGCGAGCGCGTCGCAGAGGCTGCGGTCGGCAACGCGAACCCGCTGTCGCTCCGGCTGCCCTTCGAACTCGGACAATACGTGCTGGCCTATTCCAGCCACTCGGCCGGCATCATCGCACGTCGGCCGCTCACCGTGACCAAGGCGGCGGTCATGCTGAACGCGCCCGACAGCGCGCCAGCCGGCTCGCTGATCGAGATTGGCTGGACCGGACCTGCGGCGGAGCACGACTTCATCAAGCTGCTCGACACGAAGGGCGAGCGCGTGGCCGAGGCGGCCATCAGCGACGGCAACCCGGTCCGTCTGCGCCTGCCGTTCACGCCCGGGGGCTTCACGCTGGTCTATGCGTTCAAGAACGCGGAGGCCATCTTCTCGCGGCCGATCAGCCTGACCGAGGCCAAGGTGGCGCTGACCGCCCCGGACCGGGCGCAGGTCGGCTCGGAGGTCGTCGTCGCGTGGGAAGGGCCGGCGGCCACCTATGACAACATCCAGCTGGTGCGCGCGAGCGATGGCGAGCGCATCACCTACGAATACGTCAAGGACCAGCCGCTCACCTTCCGCATGCCGAACGAGCCGGGGCGCTACGAGTTCCGCTATGTGTTCGAGGATGCCGAGGTCATCGCGCGCCGGCCCATCGACGTGGTGCTGGAGAAAGTCGAGGCTGTTCCCGCCGCTCAGCCCGGCCAGACCCAGACCGCGAGCACAGCCGCGTCGCAGGACGGCGCTTCGCTGACGCTAGGGGATCTCGTTCCGGTCACCCTTCAGGCCGACATGGGAACCATGGGGTTCAACGTGGTGTGGTCGGCGACGCCCGTTCCCGGACAGAAGCTCCCGTCCGAGGCCTGGGCGATGAATGAAGGAACGGCGGATCCGGTCGAGGCGGAGTTCTTTCCCGGCCGGTACGATGTCATCGGCGAGGCGGGGGACAACGTCTTCGCCCGCCGAATCACGGTCGTGGCGGGAAGGCCGAACCGCTTCGTCATCCCGCATTCGCGCGAGCGCAGCCCGGCCGGGGAGGACGCGCCCCGCGCCGATGACGGACTGGTGACGCTGCGGCTCACCGGGATGCCGGAGAGCGGAGCGGTCCGCTGGTTCGCCTTTCCCGTTGGTGGTCAGGATGCTCTTGCCGTCGCCAGTGGCGATGCGGTCCGCGGACCGTGGGAGACCCGGATCGAGCCCGGCCTCTGGCTGCTCACCGGCAAGCCGGCCGACGGCGGCGCCATTGCCCACATGGCGCTGGAGCCGTTCTCCCCTTCGCCGTCACCGCTCGACCTCGCGGTCCCCAAGCCCGCCCATGCGGCACGCAAGGCGGGTGGCGCGGACGGTCTCGACAGCGCCTGTGACGCCCCGAAGCCGTGCCTCCATCGTGACGCGACAACCGGCCTCAGCCTGCTCCTGCCCAGCGGCTGGGGCATGGAGGCCGCCCTGGTGATGGAAACCGCCGCCGGCGTCGCCGCCCGCTATCCCTCCACCGTGTTCCTGCCGCTACGGCCGGACCGCAACGAGACCATGATCGCACTCAATGCCCGCCAATGGGATGCCAAGCTCGGCCCTTGCGAGGACATCGCGATCGGCCGGCTCTGCCGCACCGAGCCGATGAGCGAGGCCGACCAGCAGGCCTATCGCATCCTCGCGGCGACGCTGGCTGTCGCCGGGCCGCCGTCCCGCGCCTCCGACACCCGCGCGGTCCCGGCAGGCGCGGCACTTGCCGGCATGGTCAAGGCGATCGGGGGCATCGAGGTGACGGTTCCCGACGGGCTCGACCCGCTTGAAATCCTCGCTCCCCAGCTTTGACGGAGTGGCGCGCATGATCCGGCATCTGCTCGTCGCGGCCATGATGGCCCTCTCGCCCTTGACTGCGCAGGCCCAGCAAAATGGCGGCGAGGAGCTTATGGTCGCCCGCTGCGCGCAGGGCGGCTGCCGTTGTGCACTGGTCGACATCACCCAGGACGATCTGGCGTTCCTGCTCGGGCCCGACATCCCCGCCCGCGCGATGCGCATGACGCTGGTGTCGGTCGGGGGCAAGACCTATTTCTCGCCACGCTCCGCCGACGAGGTGCATCGCGCGGCGGGCGGGACGGGACGGTGCGAGGTAAAGCTGTTCGAGCCCATGACGCCGCTCGACGGCATGTGGCGGAGCTCAGTTCGCGTCAGTTCCATGTCCGGTTGCCTGCCGCAGGTGGCCGAGATGGTCCCGCCGATCATCGACGACATGGGCGCCACCGTGCCGGTCACCTGGAACGGGCGTTTTGATCCCACGAAGCTGGATGGCGGCGGCGTGACCCGGGTGGTCGAATGGACCGAAACTGCACCGGGCCGCTTCAAAGGCCACATCAACATCCCGAACACCGGCATGCTGAAGGTCGATATCGGCCTGACATCGACCCTGCTCACTCCGGAGCGCGCCACCGCCACGATGCATCTGCGCATCGGCGCGGGCGCGGGGGCTAACGCGGCCGCACTCAGCGCACTGGGCATGGCCAACTGCCGAACCACGGCGGTCTACGACTTCACGCGTGTGGGCAAGTGACGCGCTGCGGCGCCGCAGACGAGGTTAATCCATGAAATACTCAGGCTTCGGGATCATCGCCGCCATCCTCTTGGTGCTCGGAGTGGGATGTCCCCGCGCCGCGCTTGCGCAGGCCAACGGTGGGAAGAAAGCCATGGTCGCTGATTGCAGCGGCAAGGAATGCCGCTGCCATCTCTCCGACCTGACACTGAATGACATGGCCATCCTGCTCGGTACCGACGTTCCCGCGGATCCCGAAAGCTTCGTGATGATCCATGGCGACGAGATCGGCTGGTCCAAGGTGAGCATTCGCGATGCGGAAACAGTTATCGGCGGCGACGGCACCTGCGACCTTGAGCTGTTCCAGGACTGGACCCCGGAAGACGGGGCGTGGGATGGAACGACCACGCTACGCGGCGTCTCCGGGGCGGCGGAGTGCCGGCAGATCGGCGGCATGATTGTCACCATGATGAACGGCAAGGGCATGAAGGCGCGGGTCGCATGGAAGGGCGTGTTCGACATGAACGTGTTCCAGGCGGCGACCAATCCGGGACCCGAGGACGACCACCCGAAATGGACACAGGTCGATCATCATACTGTCACCGGCGCGGGCGGCGGCGATGGGATGGCGACCTCCTACAAGGCCCGGCTGCTGACGCCGCGGCGATTCCTCATCGACACTCGGATATCGGGTGAGGGCTGTGTTTTCAGCTTGCGGCATGACGTAAGGAAAGCGGATTGAGGGGTAAATATAGGCGGGATATTTGATATCAACGGCGGGGATCTGGGCAAGGCATTGAAGCTGATGCTCAAGGATAACGCAGTCGTCATCGAATGGCTGCAAAGTCCAATTTCCTATTCTGGATCGGAAGGATTCAAAATCGAGCTCCTTGCCTTCGTGACGAAATTTGGGAGCCGAGAACTGGTGGCCCATCATTATCTCCATCTTTGGCTTCGACAGCGGCGCATGTACTCAGCGGCGTATGTACTTTGGAGACGGAAAGTATATTCCGTCAAAGAAGCTATTTTATGCCTTGCGTCCAGCAACGGTACTAAGATGGCTGTGCCATCACCCCAGCGAGAGGGTGCCCCCATGCACGTCCCCGCGCTTATGACAGGATCCGAGAACGGCATATTTCACTATGACATCCCCAGTCGATACCTGGCGTCAGTCACTATTCAGTTTTCTGCTCGGCAGCGAGCGTCGGGCCGCCATCACCTCTTAGAGCCTGTTTGGAAAAGTGGGACGGGTCGGTCCGCCGGATCTTTCCGGTGCCCGGTGCGTCGAAAACTTGGCCCGATGCGCGGCATCGAGCCGGCGTTTTCTCCTGCCGGATCGCCAGAAATCCCTCGACGGCCCTCAGCCGCCGATTTCCCAAACAGGCTCTTAGCGGATGGGCGAGGCGGCGCAGAGCTTGCGGCGGCGGCGCCACCGCCCGCCGAGCGGGCGGTTTCCGTTACGTGCGCCTGCGTCTAAGGAGTTTCGTTCGTCTGCCCGCTGATCAGCCGGAGGTGATGCGTTCATCAACGACGTAAGCTCGCGTTCGCGATCGCTCTATAAATCGAGCTTCATCGGATGGGAGTTGGAGGCAAGTTTAAGACCTGCGAAATGTGATTTTTATCGCAGCAGTAAATAAGCTGACACATGCAGATTACTTTCTGTTTATTTAGAATGCGAAAATCTTATACATTCCAATCTCGTAGAATTATGGCTGGAACGGAAAATTTGTTGTGATTTCTGCGCCCATTTTTGTTAGGCGGTTTGCCCGGCCGCTTCCAGAATCAGTCGGGTGATCTCATCGGGATGGGAGATCAGGGAAAGATGGCTGGATTTCACTTCGATGGTCTTTGCGCCCATCCGCTTGGCCATGAAGCGCTCCAGATCCGGGTTGATCGTGCGATCCTCGGTGGAAACCGCATAGAAACTCGGCTTCGAGCGCCAGGCGGCCTGCGTGGTCTTGCCGGTGAGCAGTGCCCTGTGAAACGGCTCCTGAACTGCATAGAGTACCTTCGCCTTAGCCTCCGGCAGATCGCCAGCGAAGTCGCGCAGAAACGCCTCCTCGGTGAGGCGGCCCTCATCGCCGTCGAAGACGATGCCGGCGGAAGCCGGCGGCGTGGGATAAGTCTTCGCCAGAGCGGCGTAATCCTCGCCCGCGTCCGGCGCCCGCGCCGCCACATAGACCAGCGCCGACACCTTCGGATGCACGCCGACCTCTGAGACGATCATGCCGGAGAAGGAATGCCCGACCAGGACAGTTGGCCCGTCCTGCCGATCAAGCACGCGCTGGGCGGAGGCGACGGCTTCCGGCAGCGTCGTCAGCGGGTTCTGCACGGCCGTGGCATTGAGACCCGCCGCCTGAAGACGCGCGATCACATCGGACCAGCATGACCCATCGGCGAACAGCCCGTGGGCCAGCACGATGTTGCGCGCCTTCGCCGGCGCTTTGGTGGCGGCGATGCCGCGGGTGGAGATCAGCGAAGTCGCGGCACCGGCAACGAGGGCGGCCGAGAAGCTACGTCTGTTCATCATCATGATTGATCGTCCTTTGATCGTGAGGGAGAAATTTGTTCGCGCAAGGCGGCGGCGAATTTGCGCCGGGATGACGGCGCTATCTGGCCGCGGGCCATTCGCCCGTCCCATCAATGCAGCCGGATCGCGCTGGCTGGGAGCCACTGTTGCCGAGCGGGCCTTTGGAGAAAGGTCCGCCCGGGTCGGACATCAGTCTTGCTTGGCGGTTTCTTCCGCTGCCGCTGCCTTCTCGATGAGTCTGGCGACGACAGCCGGATGAGAGACCATGACGAGATGAGGCGCGTCCTTCACGACCAAGGCCTCCTTCGCACCCGCACGCTGCGCCATGAAGGCGTGTGCGGCCGGCGGGATGACCTTATCGGCGCTACCGTAGACAAACCATGAGGGAATGATTTTCCACGCCGGCGCCCCAGAGGCTCCCTTAAGCGCGGCGTCGGTCACGGGGCGCTGGGTAGCCGCCATCAGCTCGGCCTGCTTCTCGGGAACGTCGGCTGCGAATACAGACCGGAACTTGCCCTGCTGGACAAAGAGGTCATGAGCGCCGTCCGCGAGGGCAATCGGTGGGGCCAGCGCGTCAGGCAGGATGCTTCCCGGAAACTTGCCGGTGAGATCGAAGGCGTTCTCGCCAGCTTCCGGCGCGTAGGCCGCGACATAGACCAGGGCCTTCACATTATCGGCGCCGGTCGCGGCGTTCGTGATGATCGAACCTCCATAGGAATGACCGACCAGGACCACCGGCCCCTTGGTGTTTTTGACGATGCCGGACACATAATTGGAATCGCTCTTGAGGCTACGAAGCGGATCGGGAGCGGCGATGACGGTATATCCGTCAGCCTGAAGCCTGGAGATGACGCCGTCCCAGCTCGATGAGTCTGCGAACGCACCGTGGACCAGAATAATGGTGGGCTTCCCCGTTCCCGGGGTGGCGGCCGAAGCTCTCCCCACCGCCATGTTCAACATGCCGACGGCGGTGACAGCCAGGAGTGCGGTCGATGCCACACGTTTCACGTATGTCATAAGTTTCATCGAAGTCTCTCTCTCTGCTAGTTTGACGGCGGATCAAAGCTGACGTTCGCGAGCGATTGCCCGACTTGCCTGCTCGCCGATGATGACGCAGGGGGCCATGGTGTTGGCCAGGGGAACTCGCGGCATCACGGAGGCATCGGCGATCCGCAGGCGGTCGACGCCGTAGACCTTAAGGCGGCTGTCCACGACGGACATGTCGTCCTGTCCCATCTTGGCGGTGCAGCTCTGGTGCCAGATGGTCGACACGCCATCGCGGATAAATTTGTCCATGTCGGCAGCGTCGAGCGCGGTCGGCATGACCTCCCGCTTCACGAAGCGCTGAAACGCTCGAGCGTTGCCGACCTCCCGCGCCAGCTCCACGCACCGCTTTAATGCTGTCAGGTCGGCCGGATCGGAGAGGATCTGCGAGTCGATCAGGATCGGATCTTCGGGTTTTGCTCCGGTCAGCCGCAGGCGGCCCACGCTGTGAGGACGCAGCAGCGCCGGAAAGATCCCCCAGGATCCAGCCGGAATGGCGTAACGCCCGGCAAGTTCAGGGGTTGGCACCGGGAACTGGATCTGGAGCAATTGGATATCGGGACTGTCGAGCTCCGGCGCGCTCTTGGCGAAGAGGGTCGCTTCGCCGCCATTGCCGTGTGGGGGCATCGGCTCGGGGTATTCCCACATGCAACTGGTCACCATGATGTGGTCCTGGAAGTTGGCGCCCACTCCCGGGAGGTGCTGCACCACCGGGATTCCCAGGGCTGCCAGCGTCTCGCCATCGCCAATGCCGGACTGCATCAGGACCTTGGGGGTCTGGATGGCCCCGAGGGACAGGATCACTTCCTGCGACGCGAGGAAGCGGCGGCTCCGGCCCTCGAGGATGCATTCCACGCCGATCGCGGCTCCCCGCTCGATGAGCACGCGCGTGACCAGGGTCCCGGGCAGCACCGTCAGGTTCGGCTGGTTCATCAACGGGAAGGCGTAGGAGCGGAAAATCGACTGCCGCCGGCCGTCGCGAATTCGCAGGTTGAAGTAGGCCGCGCCGCCGGACCCCTCCATCATGGCGCCGTTCACATCGTCGAAGACGGGGATATCAAGCTCGACGGCGGCGTCGAGCATCGCCTTTGCGACGGGGTGCGGCTCGATCGGGGGCGTGATGTAGAGCAGGCCATCCTGTCCGCGGCGGGCGGGATCGGGCACGCCTTGCCAGTTTTCGATCTCGCGGAAGATGCCCAGAACCGAGTCATAGTTCCAGGCGGGATCGCCGGCCTGGGCGGCGAAATAATCCCAGTCGCTCTTGTGGCCGCGCGCCCAGAGCATGACGTTGATGCTTGATCCTCCCCCAAGCACCTTGCCCATGCTCATCGGGATGGCGCGCCCGTTGAGGTGCGGATTGGGTAAGGCCGTGTAGCCCCAGTCGCGCGCGCTGCCGAGATTCATCGGCCACGCCGCCGCCATCTCCACTTCAGGCGCAGTGTCGCTCCCGCCGACCTCGATCAGCAGCACGGAGACCGCCGGATTCTCGGCCAGACGCCGCGCCACGACAGAGCCGGAAGAACCGGAACCGCACACGATGAAGTCGTAGCTCGAGCGAAGTGCGGCCCGAAGCCGAAGCTGGTTTTCTTCAGCGTTGCGGGCGAACTCCGCGTCGAGACTTTCAAGATTGGATGTTTCACTCATCTCACACCTCAAAAAAGGAGGGTCCCGGCTCGGCACAGATGGCGCGAGCCGGCGCCAGATGTCCGAGCCAGAGCCATGGCTGTCTCGGTTAGGCGTTTAGGAAGGTGCTGACGTGATTCACAAAGAGCGCGTGGTGCTGAAAGAGGGCACCGTGGCCGGAGTCGGGATACAGGAGCAGTTGGGCATTGCTCATGGCCTTGAACATCGCGTAGGCGTTGCTCGCCGGGAGCATGGTGTCATGGCTGCCGCTGACCAGGAGGGTCGGCTGGCTGATGGCGCGCAGGATGGTATTCTTGGGGGAAGGCGTGGCGCACCATGTGATCAGGGCCTTTGCCTGCGGGTCGGTCACGGCGCTGCCGCCATCGGTGTCGCGATCTTCCTTGCGGGCATAGACTCGGTTCAGAAATTCCCGGCCGGCGGCCTGACTGGCAGAGGTCTTCGTGAAGAACAGCGGCAGGCGCACGTCAGGCGCTTCGGTTTGGGAGAACGCCTCCTTCAGAACCGCCAGCAGGTGCTCTTCGCCACCCTGCGGCGCAGTGCCGACGAGGATTACCTTACGGACCAGCGAGCCGTGCTCAGCCGCCATCTGCTGGGCAACGCAGCCGCCGAGCGAATAGCCCAGCAGGTCAACCTGGGAGAGGCCGAGTGCCTTGATGAAGGTGATCGCGTCGCGGGCCATGGCCGCAACAGTGTCGGGGGTTTGGCCGGTGGAACGGCCGACGCCGGCATTGTCGAAGGCGATCACGGGACGATCGGCGGCCAGGGCGTTTACGACGGCGGGATCCCAGGCGTCGATATTGCCCGAGAAATGCTGCAGCAGAATCAGCGGCGTTCCGGTCGACGGGCCGAGCTGACGATAGGCGAAGCGGATGCCACCACCTTCGATGTAACGGGTGGGCGCGGTTTCCAGCGTGGCGCCCTCACGGTTTGCGATATCCAGTTTGGTCATGTCATCTCCAGGCGCTCAGAGTAAATCTCTGGTTTAGAGCGGCACGACAGAGGATGGCATGGCGGATATTGGATCGGATGTTATGAGGCGTAAGCTCGTGAAAAGTTCTGTCATCAAGAAATTTTGATGATGAAGTACGGTCTGAACACTTTTTGAGTAACAAATTCGTGTGAACTGTACGGATGGAGGGATGCTTTTTTAGCGCCCCGCTTGGCGGCGCTCATTTAGCCGCGAAAATACCATGGTCATGAGAGGGATATTATGGGGCATGGCCCCGCGCCGATGGTGCACTGGCCCTCCGTGCCTCACACCCTGGTGCCTCACGCCCGAAGCGTCGACGGAGTGCTCAAGGTGTCGGTGCCTGAGATAGGGCGGCGGCGGCCGGTGCAGCCCGGACTTCAAGGGTGCCGATATCCTCAATCTCGAGTCCTGAGTCGGCAGGGCGTCAAACATGCGCGTCCAAGGGCGGTTCCAGGTCACGCCTCGCAGGGCTTCGCGCCCCGTCAAAGCCGATTCAGATGCCAGATTGATTGCGCAGAATGATGAGCTGAACGATTTTCTCGTCGTGACATGAAAAATAAAATGCAAGCACGAGCGGATCTGGCAACCCGCGCTTGTCGAACAATCCATCGATATGGGCGGTCACGATCGAGTGCCCATAGTGCTCGACCAATTTAACGACCTCGAGCGTCAACCGCTCACCGATGATGTCGCGAGCCGCCCAGGTCGCGATGGCCTTCTTCCCCCAGTAATCGACAAGCTGGTCATTAACGAGGGCGTCGTCGACGAATGTTTCCAACAAAGCATCGAGATCGCCTGCGTTCGTTGCGCCAACATAAGCGGCCACCGATGGTGGCAGCTTGGCGATCAGCGCACTCGAGGGCGAATCCTGCGTCGTGGACTCTTGCCGCTTATCGGAATGAGACATATCAATCGACGCCCTATTTGCATTACTTCGAGTAAATATTGGCGCAGGCGACGCTTGGGAGCATGTTATCAGTTGTTAAAGGGCGTTATTGTTCGAAGCGCGCCAGGAGTTCGCGCGCGTATACTAGGTCTTTTGTCTGGCTCCCCTCCACAAAGCGTCGATGGACACCTTCCAGGAGGTCGGTGGCTTTCGCCAATTCGCCCCGTCTGTACCAGTGCCATGCAAGCCCCATAGCCGATCGCAATTCGAAGCTGAGAGCCGATTGCTCCCTTGCTTTGTGCAAGGAGAGCTGAAAGACGCGCTCCGCGGCAGCCGGGTCGGGAGGAGTCGTTCGGAGCAATATCTCCGCACGTACTCTGAGCAGTTCTGAAACGTTCAGGTTTTCGCCGAAGTCCTCGCTGAGGGCCAGGCCAGCGTCGACTGTCGCGGCCGCTTCTTCGAACTCCCCAGCTCTCAAGAACCCCTCAGCCAGAGCTAGGTAAAGTGCCGGTGTTAGGGCGTGATGTTTCTGCACGCGCAGCACTTCAAGAGCGCGTTTCAAGAGCGCTATGCCCTCCGCCGGATTGCCACGCGCGACAGCCAGGGCGCCGCTCAGTGCCATGCCCTGGGTGTGATAGGGGCCGAGGGAATGTCGTGCCGCGTGAGCAAGAAGGCGGCGGACATGCTGATCCGCCTCATCGAAATCGCCTCGCCAGATGAATACGGTTGCCGCGAAGATCAAGGTCATACACAGATTGACGGGGTGATCGCGCTCGGTCGCCAGCTTGATCACCCTCTTTGCGGTATCTGCGGCACGGTCCGGAAACCCGGTTAGCCAGTAGCAGCGTGCCAGCGCAAGGAGGGCGCGAACCTCATGGTCGTATCCAAAGAAGGCAACGTGCGCGGCGCCGGCAGCTTCAGCTACCGCTAGGCCGCGTTCGCAGTGGCGCAACGCACCGATCTGATCTCCCGCCAAATGGTAAGCAACACCAACTACTGACTCTGCCGTCGCGATAACGCCGGGGAAGCCAGAGGCCTCCGCGACTGGAATGCTGCGTTGGGCGACCCCAAGGGCGCCCTGAAAATCGCCGATGCGGGTCAGGAAGATACTCAAACCGACGATCAGATGCATTTGATATACTTGGTCGCCGCGCGCTTCTGCCAAACTCAGCGCGGCCTCGATGGCTGTCCCGACTTCGTTGCTGTTACCTCGGGTAAACATCGCCGAAACAGCTAGAAAAGCCTGCAGCGTCAGGTGGGGAGCGTTTCCTTGATCTTGCTTCGGTAACGCAGCCAGACCTTGTTCGCACCAGCGAACGCACTCGGTGAACAAGGTAAGACTAAAGAATAAAGGAGCCGCTGCGGCCGCCAGCTCGACGCCGATTGCCGCATCCCCGCCAGCGGAAAAGCTCAATTCCAGGGCCGAGCGAATGTTGCCCAGGTACGGAGCGGCGAATGCTACGTCCTCAATGGTGATCGCGACTCCTTCGCCCGCCGCGCTCGAAAGTCGATTCGCGAAGTAGGTGGCATGTCGTCTTGCGACGGTGTTTTCCTCGTCTGTTTGTGCGAGTTTCTCGGCCGCAAAGGCCAGCGTCGAATCAAGCAATCGATGGTGTGCGACCCTGCCGGACGGCGCGACCCAGACCAGCGATTTGTCGATCAGGCTGGAGATCGCCTCAGCGACATCAACCGCATCGGTTTGGTCATCGACCGCAACCGCCTGCGCTGCTTCCAGAGTGAACTCGCCAACAAAAACTGAAAGGCGCCTGAGCACGCGCCGCTCCCAGTCGGACAAAAGATTGAAGCTCCAGTCCAGCATCGCCGCGAGGGTCTGATGGCGAGGCGGAGCGCTGCGGCGCCCCAGCCAGAGGAGTTTGAATCGATTGGTGAGCAGCTCAGCCGTG